>JAZRGS010000032.1:0-31163 GCA_045644305.1 Eubacteriales bacterium
GTTAGCGGTAGCAACAACGAATTCGTCTTCCAAATCTGCGGAAAGATATACCACGTCCTTGGTAACGACGCCGTTCTTAACTACGCGGTAAGGTGCTTCGATAAATCCGAACTTGTTAACCTTAGCATAGGTTGCAAGCCAGGAGATAAGACCGATGTTGGGACCTTCGGGAGTTTCGATAGGACACATTCTGCCGTAATGGGTGTAGTGAACGTCTCGAACCTCGAAGGATGCTCTGTCACGCGAAAGACCGCCGGGACCGAGGGCAGAAAGTCTTCTCTTGTGAGTAAGCTCTGCCAAGGGGTTCGCCTGGTCCATGAACTGGGACAGAGGGCTCGAACCGAAGAAGTCGCGGATAGCCGACACGATGGGACGGATATTGATGAGCGACTGAGGAGTTACGGTGTCGATGTCCTGAGTGGTCATCTTTTCCTTAACGATCTTATCCATACGCGAGAAGCCGATACGGAGCTGGTTAAGGAGAAGCTCGCCTACCGAGCGGAGACGACGGTTGCCGAGATGGTCGATATCGTCGGTCTTGCCGATGCCGTGGTAGAGGCACATGATATAGTTGACCGACGCAAAGATATCGTCGATGGTGATGTGCTTGGGAATAAGCTCATCGTGAGCCTTATGGCATTCGCGTGCGAATTCCTCGGGATCGGAAAGTCCGACCTCGCCGATAAGTCTCATAAGAGGATCGATAGCAACGTATTCGCCGAGTCCGAGAATTTCATCGGAAATGCCGGTGATCGCGGAAGCGTCTACCATGCGGTTGGTGAATACCTTGACCTCGATCTGCTTTTCGTCTTCTTCGGCAACGAGCCAAACCTCGCAAACGCCTGCGCGTTCGATTGCTTCGGCTTCAGAGCGCGAAAGCTTTCTGCCTGCCTCGAAGACGACCTCGCCGGTGACGGGAGAAACCGCGTCACGTGCAAGGGTATGTCCCACTATACGCTTTGCAAGCGCAAGCTTCATATTAAATTTGTATCTGCCGACCGGAGAAATGTCGTATCTCTTTTCATCAAAGAAAAGATTGTTGATAAGAATCTGTGCGCTTTCGACGATAGGAGGATCGCCGGGACGCAATTTACGGTAGATTTCCTTAAGCGATTCATCAATAGGGTTGGTCATACCGCCCGATTGGATGATGCGATCTACCTCCTGAAGCATGGTGTCCTTTTCAAAGGTAGCCTTAAGCAAAGCTTCGTCGCCGAACTTTTCAAGGATAGCTTCATTGGTACCGAGACCGAATGCACGGAGCAATACGGTTATCGGAATTTTGCGGTTTTTATCGATACGTACGTAGAATACGTCCGAGTTGTCGGTTTCGTATTCAAGCCAAGCGCCGCGATAAGGGATTACGGTAGCGGTAAGAAGATGTCTGCCCGACTTATCGTCGATCGCATCGTAATAGATGCCGGGCGAACGGACCACCTGAGATACAACGACACGCTCTGCGCCGTTGATGATAAAGGTGCCGCTATCGGTCATCAGCGGGAAATCACCCATATAGATTTCCTGCTCCTTGACTTCGCTGGTGATTTTGTTCGTAAGACGAACAGTCACCTTAAAGGGAGTAGCGTAATTGAGGTCGCGATCCTTACATTCTTCGATTGTGTACTTGGGGGTTTCATCGAGAGAATAATCGACAAACTCAATAATGAGGTTGCCGGAATAGTCCGCCATAGGCGAGATATCCCTTAATACTTCACCGATATCCTTTTCCACAAAATCTTTGAAGGACTTTTTCTGTACTTCAATAAGATTGGGGATCTCGAGAACCTCATCGTTCTTGGAAAAAGACATTCTTAAGGTTTTTCCGAGAAGTCGTTCTTTCACCATTTCAACCAATCACTCCATTCATTTTCTCCGCCTCGCGGGGCGGGAATATCCACGATGTTTGTTCTCCGGTGCGGAAAAAACGCTTTTTTCGTCGGTTTACATAACGACGGTCAGAGCATATCTTCCGCATTATAATGCAGTTTACTATAATAACACCGTTTTTTGCGTTTGTCAAGGGATTTTCAACGATTTTCTATTGATTTTTAAGATTTTTTGCGAAATTTTTTATTTTTTCGCTCGGATTGACATTTTTGCGCCGTTATTATATAATAAATAAGGAAATTCCGTACAGGCGGGGCGATGAATTTCGCAATCCCCGCTTTGCGGTGACCGAAAAACAGAATTTGCGGGGTCTGCTTTGGCACGACACTCGCAGTTTCTGCCTGATTTTTTGTTATGGGAGGCGCTTTGCATGGCTCGCTCGTCGAATCAAAAAAAGAAGCTTTCGGTTTTGCGTTCGCTTTTTTTGGAGCAGACCGACGAATCACACCCCCTTACCATGAGCGAAATCATCGCACATCTTAAGGCAAACGGCATCAATGCCGAGCGAAAAAGCATTTACAGCGATCTCGAATCGCTTCGCGAGCTCGGGATGGACATACGGGTCGCACGCGGAAAAACCACCGCGTATTTCCTTGCGAGCCGTGATTTCGAGCTGCCCGAATTAAAGCTTTTGGTGGACGCGGTGCGCTCCTCGAAGTTCATCACCGAGAAAAAGAGCGCCGATTTGATAAAAAAGCTCGCGTCGCTTGCGAATCTGCACGACCGAAAATCGCTGAACCGCGAGGTCTTTGTTTCGAACCGCACGAAATCGGGCAACGAGGACATCTTCGCAACGATCGACGTTATTCACGACGCGATGGAGGCATCGGTCGACATAACTTTTAAATATTACCAATGGACCCCCGAAAAGAAAAAGGAGCTTCGACACGGCGGAAAGCTCTACCGTGTAAGCCCTTGGTCGCTGGTCTGGGACGACAGCAATTATTACCTTGTCGGGTACGAAGCCGACTCGAACGCAATTCGCCATTACCGTGTCGATAAGATGCTTTCGGTAGACCTTACCGAAACCGAAAGAAGCGGCGAGGAGGAATTCAAAAGGTTCGATATCTCCTCTTATTCGGGCGCCGTATTCGGAATGTTCGGCGGAGAAAAGACCCGCGTGACGCTTTCCTGCGCGAACCGCTTGGCGAACGTTATGTTCGACCGATTCGGCACCGACGTTGTCGTTTTAAAGGACGGCACCGACCGCTTCCGCATAAGCGCATCGGTTGTTCCGAGCCCGGTTTTTCTCGGCTGGGTATTAAGCTTCGGCGACGAATTAAGCATTATCGCGCCCGAATCGGTCGCCGAAAGGCTTCGCGAATTGAAGGGCGAATGACGCCAAATAAAATTAAAGGACGGTTTCCCGTCCTTTTTTCATTTGCTTTGATTCTTTTTCTTGTAGGCGCTGATTGCCGAATAAAACAGCAGAATCAGAAATCCGATGGTGAATATATAAATCGTCTTCGGGCTGATATCCCCGATTTTTCCGCCCGAGGATTCCTCGATCGATTCATCTGCTTCGCTATCGGTCGCGCTTAAATCCGACACCTCGTCGGCAATTGCCGACATCGGAAGCAAGGTGAGCAAAAGCGTTGCAATCAAAAGAAAAACAAGTGCCTTTTTCATATTCAGTCCTCGCGCTTTGCATTGAAATATGCGTTGAAAATTCGTTGCTTGACTCCCCTGTCCTTGCGTTCGAGCTCGGACAAGGCAACCTTTGCATCCTCGCGCTTGGTGATGCCGTCGGCGGGGCAATTTTTGGGCACCGGAACTATCCCGCTTGCGCGGACGAAATGGGTGACCTCCTTTTCGGGGGTATAAAGAAGCGGACGGATGACCGTCATATCGCTTCGGTCGAGATAGGTTACGGGGCGGAAGCAATCGAAGCGGCCCTCGATAAAAAGATTCATTATTATAGTTTCGACCGCGTCGTCGAAGTGATGACCGAGCGCCAGCTTGTTACAGCCCTGCTCCTTCGCCGCGTTATGAAGCGCGCCGCGGCGCATATTCGAGCACAGCGAGCAGGGATGCTTTTCCTTTCTGACCTCAAAGACGACCGAATAAATCTCGCTCTCGACGCTGACGAGCTCCAAGCCCAACTCCTCGCAAAGCGCGCGTGAAACGGCATCGGTTTCGTTCGGGAAGCCCATGCGCAGATTTATCGGTACGATTTCGAAGCTCTTGGGGTAAAAGCGCTTCAAGCCGTGAAGCGCGCAGAGCAGAGCAAGGCTGTCCTTGCCGCCCGAAACACCGACGGCGATGCGGTCGCCCTCTTCGATCATCGAATAGGTATCGACGGCGCGTCTTGTGTATGACATCAGCTTTTGTAATGCTTTGGAATCAACCATTTTTCGTCCTGTAATCACATAAATTTGAAAGTATACATTCGTTGCATTTCGGCGCACGCGCGGTGCAGATTTCGCGTCCGAAAAGCACCATTCTGTGGCAAAAATCGCTTTGCTTTTCCACAGGGATAAGCTTTTCGAGATCGCGCTCGGTTTTTAAGGGATTGTCGCCCTTCGAAAGCCCGAGTCTGTCGGAAATGCGTATACAATGAGTATCGGCAACTATGCCTCCGAGCCCGAAAACGTCGCCGCGCAACAGGTTCGCGACCTTGCGCCCTACCCCGCGAAGCGTCAGCAGCTCCTCCATTTCGCTCGGAAGATTACCTCCGTAAACCTCGGTGAGTCTTTCGCAGCACGCCTTCAGCGCCTTTGACTTCGAACGGTAAAGCCCGACCGAATGGATTTCCCTTTCGATATCCTCAAGCGAAGCGGTTGCCATGCTCGAGGGATCGGGAAATCTTTGAAACAGCGTTTTAGCGACGATATTAACGCGCGCGTCGGTGCATTGAGCCGAAAGAATCGCCATAACGAGCAGCTTATAGGGGTCGCCCTGCCATTCAAGCCCACAGGCGGTTTCGGGGTATTTTTCTTCGAGAAGAAGCGTTATCCTTTGAGCCAAGTCTTTCAAGGAAGCGCCTCCTTTAATCGTCGAAAATGAAGTTGACGTCGCCCGAAAGCAGCGATAACGAGCCGCGGAAGATGATTTCGGCGCGCTCGATGAAGTTCGCCTTTAATTTTTCGGCGTATTCCCTCTCGGCAACGTACAAATCGACCGAAAACAGCGTTTTGGTTTTATCGACCAGCGCACAATGAAGCGTAAAGCCGTCGCCGCATTCGGTTATATTCGTAACGATTCGGCTGCCGCTTCGGTTAAAGGCAACAAGGCGCAATGCGCTTTTAAGTGCGCGCTCCTTGATTATCGGCAGAAGCGAGCTTTCATAGCTTGCAAGTGTTTCCTTGCCGCTTGCCGAAATGAAATAAAGCGGGGTTTCGCCGTTTTCGAATTCATCTATCTGACCCGCCTCCAAAAGCTCGGAGAAGCAAAAGGCAAAATCGAAATAGTTCACGTATTCGTCCTGAAGAACCATATCGTTTATCGTGTTGAATTCAAGCGGATCGCCGACATTATTCAAAAGGTAAAGTATGAAAATTTTAATGTCTATCTTATCTTCGATCTTCAAAAATATCACCTGTTTTGACAAAAATATCTCTTTATAGGCACATTATAACCGAAAAATACAATATTTTCAATATGATGTTACAAAACTTTCACTTGAAAATTCTTATATATATGGTATACTTATAATGTATAAATATATTTCTTAGGAAGTTGAAGCTTATGATACTTGATTTTCCGGGCGGAGCGAGACCGACCGAAAGAACTCGTTTCGGAAAACAAAATATAAACGTCACCGCCTCTTGCTCGGCTGTTTGCCTTAAGGCAGAATCGGGCGCGGAAGCGTGCGTCGCTGTCGGACAGGAGGTTTTCCGCGGCGGCCTCATCGGCACAAGCGGCGGTACGCCGGTTTATGCTTCTATCGCAGGGGTGTTCCGCGGAATTTTGGAAATCGAGGGCAACGAATATTTCGTGGTCATGAATAACGGTCAATCGGGCGAGGAGCGCATTTTCTCACCCGAAACCCGTTCGATAACCTCGATGACAACCGACGACATCATCGAAAGCGCGAAAAAGTTCGCCATTGTCGATTCTCGCTCTGGCATTCCGCTTTGGAAGATGCTTGAAAGCGCGAAAAGAGGATGCAGACGATTGGTTATCGACTGCACCGAATCCGACCCCTTAAGCGCGATCAACTACCGCTTATGCCTTGAACGTACGAAATCGCTTGTCGGCGGCGCGAAGCTTCTTTTGCGCGCAACGGGCGCGTTGAAATGCGTTTTCGCTTCGGAATATTACCGCAAGGCGGCTTTCGATGCACTGCGCGAGCATGCCGGCGACGAAAAGATTTTTGCTTTGGCAGAGCTTGACGAAAAATATCCCTACGGCGATGCCGCTTTGATGTATGCTCTTTATCTCAACGAAATAAAAAGAGACGAAACCGCGCTTGATTACGGCGTGTTCATCGTCGCGCCCGAAACCGCGGTTGCGCTTTACGAGGCGATGCTTCGCGGTATGCCCCAGCTTGACAGATTCATCACGCTTTGCGGCGACGGAGTCAAAAACGGCGGCAACATGAGGGTTCCGCGCGGCATCACGCTTCACGATATGATCGCGATTTGCGGCGGACTTGAGGAGGGACACATCCTTATCGAAAACAGCCGTCTTTCGGGCTCGCCGATAAGCGGTGCGCTTTCCGACGGAACACGCGCGCTTGTTTCCGCAAAGCCGGTTAAGCGCGTGCGAGTCGCCTGCATTTCCTGCGGACGCTGTGCAGAGGTTTGCCCCGTAAAGCTTTTACCGAGCGAAATTATCGCATCCGACGGACGCGATATTCTTCAAAGATGTATTTCCTGCGGCGCCTGCGAATATATCTGCCCGAGCAACATTCCCCTGCTCGGCTTGATTAAAAAGGCGTCTAAAAGAAAGGAAGAGGCGTAAAAATGGCAAAAATACAGACCGCTCCTTACGTTCACACCGATAAATCAAGCCTTTCGCGCGGGTACGAATGGCTCGCCGCCATTACCCCGATTCTTATTTGGAGCACCTTTATGTTCGGTGCGAGAGCCATATCGCTTTGCATTATCTGCGGCGGACTTTCGCTCGGGCTCGATTACGCGGTTCAGCGCTTTGTTTTTAAAATCAAGCAGGGCGGACGGCTCGATATGATGAGCCTTGTTTACGGCATACTCGCCGCATTTTCGATGCCTGTTACGGTTTCGTTTTTCGTTCCGATAATAGGTGCGTTTTTGGTAGTCATCGCAAAAAACGCGCGAATATTGCGTGCAAAGCGACTTTTCAACCCCTTCGTTTTCTCGGCGGCGGTTTTGAATTTGTGCTTCAGGGCGCAAATGACTCGATTCACTCGCCCCTTTGCATATTTTTCGGCGTTTGATTTTTCGATCGACCCGAAGCTTATTTCGGGATACCGCGTCATTTCCCCGCTTCAATACATGGCGGACGGAAGCGTTTACGAGGACGGCGTGTTCGCCCAGCTTTACGGCTATGCGAGCGGCTGTATCGGCGAAATCGCGGTTGCCGCGATGATACTTTCTCTCGTATGGCTTTGCCTGCGTCGAGAAGCCGATTGGCGCGGACCCGTCGCGATGCTTTTCCCCATCCTTATTCTTGCGCTTATATTCCCCTCGAGCGACGCCGAAAGCAATTATTACGCATACAGCGTCATTCTTTCGGGAGCGATATTCTTCCTTGCGGTCTTTGCGACGAACGAAAGCTGTACCGTTCCGCAAACGAAAAACGGAAAATATATCTTCGGTGCCGCTTGCGGCGCGATAATATTCCTGCTTCGCAAGGCGGGCGGCGGCCTCGAATGGGGCTATGCCGTCGTGCTTGTGTTGAACGCGATTTCCCCCTTTATAGAAATGCTTACCAAGCCCCGACTCAAGGAAGATAAAAACACCAAGGGTAAAAAATGAAAAACGACATCATTAAAATTGACATAACCGACGTCACGCCCGAGGGGTTCGGCGTCGGACGTATAGACGGCAAGGTTTATTTCATTTCCGACACCGCCATAGGCGACGCTTTAGACGCCTTGGTGCTTAAGGAGCTGAAAAGCCACAGCTTTGCAAAGCTTTTAAATATTTCAAAGCCCTCGCCCGACAGAATTGATTGCGATTGCGCGGTCAGCAAAAAATGCGGCGGCTGTGTTTTTCGCCATATTTCTTACGAAGCCGAGCTCAAATTGAAGCAAAGCTTCGTTAAGCAGGCATTTTCACGCATCGCAAGGATGGACCTTACCGTAAACGAAACCGTTTCGGACAACCCCGATTTTTACCGCAACAAGGTTCAATATCCCTTTGCGAGAGGCGAATCGGGCGCCACTTTCGGCTATTACGCACGCAGGTCTCACAGAATAATCGAATCGGATTCCTGCAAGCTTCAGGACGCGATTTTTGGCGAAATCGCATCGTTTTGCGCAAAAACCGCCGATATGCTTCGCGTTTCGGCTTATGACGAAGCGAGCGGAAAGGGCGTGCTTCGCCACGCGGTCATGCGTAAAAATCGCAAGGGTGAAATTCTTTTGTGTCTGGTCGTTGCCGAAAAGCATAAGAATTTAACGATTCTTTGCGAGGAAATCGGCCGCAAATTCCCCCAAATCATCGGGGTACATATCAACGTCAACAAAAAGCGCGACAACGTCATCTTCGGCGACGAGATATTTAAGCTTTTCGGAAAGGATGCTCTTACCGACACGCTTTGCGGCAAAACCTTCGAAATCTCTCCGCGCGCCTTTTATCAGGTCAACGCGGTTATGGCGGAAAAGCTTTACGAGCACGCGAAAAGCCTTGCAACGACTAAAGAGTCGGGCAGTATAATTCTCGACCTTTATTGCGGCGCGGGCACTATCGGGCTTTGCATTGCGGGCGAGAAGGATATGCTCTGCGGTGTCGAAATCATCGAGGATGCAATCATCAACGCCAAGAAAAACGCGCGTCTTAACGACAGAAGCGAGGAAAACACGCTTTTTGTTTGCGGCGACGCAAGGAGCGGTGTCGAGGAATGTAAAAAGCGCTTCGGCAAACCCGACGTTATCATCGTCGACCCTCCGCGAAAGGGGCTTGACAGGGCGGTTATCGACACTATCGTGAGCGCCAAGCCCGAACGGGTGGTTTATATTTCCTGCGACGTCGCAACGCTTGCGCGCGACTGCGCGATTTTTGCCGAAAGCGGCTACACAACAAGCGAAGCAACCCCCTTCGACCTCTTCCCGCGCACAGGACACGTAGAGACGGTTGTTCTTTTAAGTAGGGAAAAAGCCGACGATTATATCCGCTTTTCTGTCCACACCAGGGATTTGAAGAAGGATTCAGAAGCGTGACCTAAAGACAAAAGATAATATGTGGAGGTGATTCTTATATGGCAAACTTTTTTCCTGCTGAACTATCAAAGGATTTTGATGTAGTATTAAGTGCAATTCCCAAAAGAACTTTTCATAACTGTCCCATTTGGTTTTCAGAAGAAAGTATTGAATATGTGTTAGCTGATAATGCAATAACGATTCCGTATAGATGTTATCTCCTCGAACCACCCGAAAGCGACATTTCAAAGCTGACAGAGGTGCAGAAGCAAATCCTCTTTTGCCTGTATACAAGAAGTAGCGATGGCTATTTAAGAGAAAAATATGTACGGAAGTTGCTGTGTTCTGTTGTTGAAGAATGGTGTGTTCCATATATTGTAAAGTTGTGTGATGAATATGTAGTCGAAATTCTTCACGTCATTTACAATTCGTTGAGTGAAAAGCCTAACGAAGAAATAAAGTCATTCTGTTTGGCGAATAAACGCACAATATGCAAAAGCTTCTCCAGAATGATAAGCTATTGGAATGAATACTACCGTGCAGACTGCTTCAATGTTAAAGAGTATGTTGGCAGGAAACTCTTTAGAGAATGTTTAGGGTATAGTAGAGCGTTTGAAAATCCAGAGGGTTGATAACCTAGCGACTTGTCAAAAACAGATTAGTGGTAGACTCCCTACCTAAAGGGACAACCGACGAAACGGTTGTCTGTTTGAGCAGATAAATCAAACCAAGCTCCTGCGCGCTCAAGGCAAACAAAATCAAACCGACGTTATCGGAGGAAAAAATGAAAGACAGAAGCCTTTTTTCGACGGTTGGGATAATTATATGGATCATCACCTCGGCGGTGGACAAGTTCGTTTATAAAATCCCCAACCCCATATACATTGTGTTGGCAGTTATCGGGCTCGCCCTGATAATAGCCGGATTTATTAAAGACCGAAAAATCAACAAATAACGCGAGGTCAACTCAAGATGAGCTTTTGCGATCTTCACACACATTCGAACTTTTCCGACGGAACCGACATTCCGACGGAAATTATAGAAAAAGCCGAAAAAATCGGACTTTCCGCCGTTGCGCTTACCGACCACAACACGGTTTCGGGATTGCCCGAATTTCTTGCCGCCGCAGAGGGTAAAAGCATAAAAGCTATTGCGGGAATCGAAATTTCGACCGACTACTTTGATACCGAGCTTCACATCGTAGGTCTTTTTATCGACCCTGCAAGCTTTGACAGCGTCGAGGAGTTTGTCCGCCCGATGGTCAAGCGCAAGGAGGACAACAACCGGCTTGTTATCGAAAAGCTGCGTGCGGGCGGATATGATATCGATTTCGACGAAATCAAGGCGAAAACCGCCGACGGAAAATTCAACCGCGCGCACATCGCGACCGAATTGACCGAAAAGGGCTATACAAAATCGATAGGCGACGCTTTTGCGACTTTGCTTGCCAAGGACAGCGTTTATTACGTTGCGAACAAGCGAATCCCGACCTTTGAAGCCATTGAATTTTTAAAATCGGTCGGCGCAGTTACGGTGCTTGCGCATCCCTTTTTGGACCTTAACGAGAAAGAACTGCGCGTTTTTCTTCCCGAAGCGAAGAAGCACGGGCTCGACGCGATGGAATGTTATTACTCCAAGTTTGATGAAGAAACAAGGCGGCTCGCCGCTTCGCTTGCGGACGAGTTCGGCATAGAAAAAAGCGGTGGAAGCGATTATCACGGCAAGCGAAAGCCCGATATTTCGCTCGGCGTCGGCAGGGGCGACCTGCGAGTCGACGAAAATATTTACAAAACCCTTTTTGAACGAAAAAATATCAATTAAAAGCGAGTTACAGCCATGAATAAATGTCCCATCGCCAAAAAATGCGGCGGTTGTCAATTACAAAATCTCGGTTACGAGGAGCAGCTTTCGCTTAAGCAATCGAAAGTAATCAAGCAGGTCGGCAGATATTGCCACGTCGATGAAATAATCGCCATGGACGAGCCCTACCGCTACCGCAACAAGGCGTCGCGCGCGTTCAGCTTCAGAAGCGGAAGAATCGTTTCGGGCATCTATCAATCTGCAAGCAAAAAGGTTGTCGAGGCAACCGATTGCCTGCTCGAGGACGCAAATTCCTGCAAGATAGCCGAAACGGTTAAAAAGCTTTGCGTCGATTTTAAAATCAAGGCTTACGACCTTCATTCGGGCAGAGGCTTTTTCAGGCAGGTGCTCATCCGCAACGGCAAAAACAGCGGCGAAATCATGGTCGTTCTCGTCACGGCGAAGGGCGATTTTCCGAAAAAGGCGGAATTCGTCAAGGCGCTTCTTGAAAAGCACAAGGATATTACCACGGTCGTTTGGAACATCAACCCGACCGAAACTCCCCTTCTTTTGGGCAATAAATGCGAAACACTTTACGGCGACGGATTTATTACCGACAAGCTTTGCGGCCTTGAATTCCGCATAAGCCCGCGCTCGTTTTATCAGGTGAACACGCTTCAAACCGAGCGTCTTTATGAAAAGGTGCGCGAATTCGCCTCGCTTTCCCGCAAGGAAACCGTCATTGACGCATATTGCGGAACAGGCACTATAGGTCTTACGCTTGCAAACGACGCAAAGAAGCTTTTCGGGGTCGAGCTTAACGGCGACGCGGTGAACGATGCCGTCGCAAACGCGCGTGATAACGGCATTAAAAACGCCGAGTTTATCAACGCCGACGCGGGCGAATATATGCAAAGCCTCGCCGAAAAGGGCAAAAGCGCCGACGTCGTAATCACCGACCCGCCCCGCGCAGGCTGCAGTAAGCAGTTTTTGGAATCTGTCCTTGCCCTCTCGCCGAAGCGAATCGTTTACGTTTCCTGCAACATCGAAACCCTATCGCGCGACCTTTTCACGCTTCGCAAGGGCGGCTATAAGGTGAAAAAGATTCAACCCGTCGATATGTTCCCGCATACCGATCATGTCGAGACTGTTTGTCTTTTGAGTAAATAAGAAACCGACGATTATATTCGAATTTCTGTGTATACCAAAGACTTGAGAAAAGGATATCCCGACCGATAACCTATACTTAAGGAGGTGTTCTGTATGTTCTATATTACCGTTGATGATGTCATAAAAGTTTATGAACAACTGAAAGACAGATATGATTTGCTCCTGACCACTACTTCTAAGCTGGATGAAGGGTTTACTGTGGATTGTCCCATCATTGTAGGTAAAGCCCATGGACAAATTATCGAATTGTACGAATACGGCGGTGAGTTTGTTTTGGATGTGATGGACGCGGAACAAACAAAGGGCACCCACTGGCATCCCTATGACGTAGAAACTGCGATAGGTTATATTGTAGAATTCATGGAAGGCAAATCGGATTACAAAATGTCTCCTTTCAAGCAAATGTAAGGTCTTTAGACGAGATATAATGTTTGAAATATCCGTTTGTCAAATACCGATATGATAAACACTTTGGCAGACTCTCTACCTAAAGAAACAACCGTCGAAACGGTATGTCTTTTGTTAAAAAATTAAAAATTCAGAGGATATTATGGCGAGAGAAATTCAACCAACAGACACAACAAGAAATATGGCTTTTGAGCTTTGGATGAAAGCGCCAAATCCCATGGTGACCTTTTTTAAGACCTTGGACGTAACCAATTTGATCAAGGTCAGCAGGAAAAGAAAATTAAAGTTCAATATGCTGATGGACTACTGCATCGGAAAAGCGGCGGCGGATGTGAAGGAATTTTACATACTGCCTGTCGGAGACAAGCTTATGCAGTACGATACTATTGCGGTAAACACGATTGTGAAGAATAAAAACGGCGAGGTCAGCTCCTGCGATATTCTTTATACCGACGATTTATCCGAATTCAATCGGGAATATTTGAAGTATACGGCGCAGGTTGCGGCGACTTGTGAGGACAGAGATTTATCCGAAGACAGCATGGTGATAGGAACTTCGGCGATAATAGATACCGAAATCGACGGTGCGGTCGGCATGAACAGCGGCATTTTCAACAACCCCTTTATCATTTGGGGAAAATATCGAAAGAAGCTTTTCAGATATAAATTGCCGATCTCCTTACAGTTTCATCATACGCAAATGGACGGGGCACACGCGGGCAGATTTCTGGCAAATCTTCAAAACGAAATTGACAATATATAGCAAGGGTTTTCGTTGCAAAAGCGCTTTTGCGCGATATTAAGAAAGCAGAATTCCGATAAAAGAAGGGATTAATTATGCTCGACGAACAAATAAAAACGATAAAGGCGTATTATCGAAAACACTTTTGGGGATTGGCGTGCTTTGCGTTCATGCTTTGCCTTGTCGCGGTTGCCTGCTTTCGCGATTTAAGAGCGCTGTGGTTGTTGCTTTTCTTTTTACTGTTGTTCGGCTTAGGCGCGATTCCCGTCATTGAAGGTGTCCGAATATGCAGAGGATTAAAGCACGCGCGCGGCGCGGAAATCACGAAATCCGAGATGTTTTGCGAAAGAATCGAGACTATCGGCTTCAACGACGGCGGAAAATACGTAAAAGGGCTCAGAAGGATTTTCGGGGTCAAGATATATGGCTCCGACGGCAAAAAATATATTTACGCGTTTACCGACTCGGTCACCGAAATAACGCGTCCGTCGGATTTGGAGTTTTCGAATAACTATTCAAAAAAGATCAATTCAAGGCTATGCGGAAAAACACTTCACGCAAAGCTTTACGGCGAAAGCAACCTTATAGCCGAAATTAAAGAATTTCCCCTTTATGAAGTGAAAAATTGGATAAGGAACGGTAATACGAATGGAAAATTTGATCAGCAATATTGAAGGTTATCTCACCTATTTTGTCGAGATATGCACCGTTATTCTCGAGCTTTGCGGCATTTTCGTGCTTCTTGCGGCGGCAGGCAAATGCTTTTACCAATGGATAAAGGGCGCAAAGACCTTAAGGCTTGAGCTTGCTCAGGGAATTGCGCTTTCGCTTGAATTCAAGATGGGCAGCGAGGTTTTAAGAACCGTCGTCGTGCGCGAATGGGAGGAGCTTGGCATCCTCGGCGCGATTATTCTGTTAAGAGGCGTTCTTACCTTCCTGATTCATTGGGAAATCAAGAACGAGGAGCAGGCTTTGGAAAAAGAAGAATCCGATCAGGAGGAAGAAGAATAAAATGATCGAAATAAGCGGAAAGAACCTAACCCTGCGCACCATGGCACAAAAGGAAATGCGCGCGCTTTGGCGCAAGTTCGTGCCCTTTGACGGAAAAAGCTTTGTTTACGACGAGGAAAAGGTCGACAAGCTTTACGAGCTTTCGGTTGAGCGCGAGGAATGGAATCCCTCTGTCGGAATTTTCACGAAAACCGGCGAAATCATCGGCGAGCTGACCTTTATTCGAATAGTTTATTCCGAAAAGCGTTGCGAATTAAGCCTTTTCCTTGTATCGGAAAGCTACCGCGACAAGGGCTACGGAACCGAAGCGATAATGCTTGCCAAAAAATACGCGAAGGAAACGCTTGGCTTAAAGCGCATTTATGCCGACGTACCCGCGAGCAACGATCGAATGAAGGCGGTTATGAAAAAGTGCGGATTCCTTCACACCAAGACCTTCGCAGGGGACGCACACGACGGAAGCGACAGGCTGGTTTATTTTGCATTGCTGTGATTGTTGATTTTTTCACAACAATAATATATAATGAAGAAAATACATAAAAGGATTAACGAAAAATGGAACAGAGAATAAGTAAGATCAACTATTATCTCGACATAGCCGAAACCGTAACCCGTCGCGGCACCTGCCTTAGAAAGAATTTCGGCGCGGTTATCGTAAAGGACGACGTTATCGTTTCGACCGGCTACAACGGCGCACCCAGAGGCCGCGCACACTGCTGTGATCTTCAGTTTTGCCTTCGCGATAAGATGAACATTCCCCGCGGCGAAAGATACGAGCTTTGCCGTTCGGTTCACGCCGAAGCGAACGCGATCATTTCTGCTGCACGCGAAAGAATGCTCGGCGCCGACCTTTATATGTGCTGTATGGACGGCAAAACCGGCAAGCTTGTTTCGGACACGACGAGCTGTCAGATGTGCAAGCGCTTGGTTATCAACGCAGGTATCGCAAGAGTTATCGTGCGCGAAACCGAAACCGAATACACTATTTACAACGTTCAGGATTGGATCGATAACGACGACAGCCTTGGACAAATTGGCTATTAATTCGCACAAAACGGAGAAATTATGAAAAGATTTTTGGCGCTTCTTCTTTGCGTTTGCACGCTTTTGCTTATCGGCTGCGGAAAGAAGGGCAAGCTTACAGACGAGGGTTATTTGAACCCCAAAACCGGTATTGAATACGTCGAGGTCACCGCGATGGGGCTTTATCCCGTCAACCACGGCGAGGAATTTTTGACGGTAACCAAGGACGAGGAAAAGATGGTTTTCCACGAGGTTCTCTTCGAATCGACCGACAGATTCCTTTGCTACGGCATCGAGGGCAACTACTTCTTGGTGCGCGCAACGACTGTTGAGGAACCGACGCTTTCCGAATTTTCCCCGATTGCGGCGGCGATTTGTAAGTCGGACAACACAATCCCCTTTGACCATCTTTACGCCGACCCCGAATACCTTCCCGAGGACCGTCGCGACGAATTGACCAACGGCGAAACCGCGCTTTGCAAGCAGATTGCCGACGCTATCGACAACGGCGAAGCGGTTGAGGTCAACGCACAATTCGAGGATTTCAAGACCTTCTACTATCTGCACCTCTACTCTGCCGATTATCCCGGTCTTTACTATCTTATTTCCTTTTTTGAATACAACGGCAGACATTATCTCCGCGACAGCTCGATCGGTAAAACCGTTTACTGTCCTTACGACGTTATCACGCGTCTTACGGTAGGATGATGGTCGTTCGTTCGCTTGAATCGTTCGAGGAGGCGCAAAGGGCGCACGAAATCGAAAACTCCTCGCTTTCGACCGCTTGGAGCGCGAGCCAGATTAACGAAATCCCCGATTACGCGGTTTATTTCGGCGCATTCGACGGCGAGCTTTTGGGCGTCGCGTCGATGTATGCGCTTGCGGGCGAGGGACAGATAATGAACGTCGCCGTCGACGCAAGGTTCCGCCGCTTGGGCGTTGCCAACGCATTGATGCAAAAGCTTATCGATGCGGCGATCGAGCGCAAATGCGAAATCATCACGCTTGAGGTCGAGGACGGCAATTTCGCGGCGATAGCGCTTTATGAAAAATTCGGCTTTTCCGTTGCAGGGCGCAGGAAGGGCTTTTACAACGGCAGAGACGCCCTGATTATGGAGAAAAAGCTATGAAAATTCTTGGTATAGAATCATCCTGCGATGAAACCGCGGCTTCGGTCGTCGAGGACGGCAGAACGCTGCTTTCGAGCGTAGTTGCATCGCAGATCGATATTCACGCGGTTTACGGCGGCGTCGTGCCCGAAATCGCATCCCGTGCCCACACCGAGGCAATTTGGGGTGTTGTCGAAAGCGCGCTTTCGCAGGCAAGCCTTACGATGGACGACATCGACGGCATCGCCGTGACTAACGCACCCGGACTTATCGGTGCGCTTCTGACCGGTCTTTCCTTTGCGAAGGGCTTGGCTTTTGCGACCGGCAAGCCCTTAATTCCGGTGCATCACATCCGCGGCCACGTCGCGGCGAATTATCTCGTTCACGAGGAATTGAAGCCCCCCTTTGTTGCGCTTGTCGTTTCGGGCGGACACACCTCGTTGATGCGAGTTGACGATTACACCGAATACAGCCTTATCGGTCACGCACGCGACGACGCGGCAGGCGAAGCGTTCGATAAATGCGCGCGCGTTCTCGGGCTCCCCTATCCCGGCGGCGCCGCGATGGACAGGCTTGCTTCGCTCGGCGACAAGAACAAGTATAAATTCACGGCGGGCACGGTCGACGGTGCCGAATACGACTTTACCTTTTCGGGACTTAAAACCGCGGTTATCAACCTCGTTCATCAGGAAACAACACAGCGAGGCCGCATAATCGACGATGAATTCCGCGCAGACGTTGCGGCGTCCTTTACAAGCGCGCTTATCAAGACGATCAACACAAGGCTTGAGCTCTTGCTCACCCGTGAGGGCCCGAAAAACATCGTCCTTGCGGGCGGTGTTGCGGCGAACTCGCATCTTCGCAACGCGGTTGCCGAAACTGCGGAAAAGCACGGCGCGAAGCTCTTCCTTCCCCCCTTGAAGCTTTGCGGAGACAACGCCGCGATGATCGCATCGCAGGGTTATTTCGAATACCTCAAGGGCGTCCGCGGAGGCACCGATCTTAACGCATTTGCGACAAAGGGCGTTTAGGTCGAATTTTGGGGTAAATTAGTCGCGGATTTTGGCATTTTTCGGGACAATTTTGCATTAAATCATGCTTTCGCTTTAATTTGCTTTTTTGCTGTCAAAATTCGATGAAAATTCTGCCGAAAGTCCCCTTTTTTGGACACTATTTTGAGGCGATTTACAGTAATGTATATGACATAATGTTTGATGTCGATTGTGGAAAACTCGGTGGATATTGTGGATTACTTTAACCCGAAGAACCGAAAATCAAGCATTTTTCGCCTTTTCATTGTGGAAAACCCTGTGGATATCGTGGAAAACCCGACTTCGTAATGCGAAAAACCGTGTTAATTATGTCAACCTCGCATTATGTATAAAAACAATTTTATGCAAAAAAAGAAGGGTGCTGAGCCCTTCTTTGTGTATTAAAAATATTTCCTTGATTTTCGTCCGATTTTTGGCAAAAAACATACCTTTTTAGGTGATTTTTGCTTGTCGTTTCCGAATCACACGTTTTCGACTTGAATCCTGCCGATTTTTTGCGGTTTAGCGCCGATTTTTATGCGATTTTTTCGCTATTATTTGAGGCTTTTTTCACCCGACAAAAACTTGATCGAGCGCTCAACCGAATCCTTCGATTCGCCCCAAGGGAGGTCGTCGAAGCGGTAGTCGAATTTCTTGCAGAAAAGCGAAACGTCGTCCTTCAGGCTATCGAGATAATTCGTAACCTTGCCGTTTGCGGCACGCACGAGCTCGACGTATGCATCCTTATCAAGCGCACGCTTTGCGGCGAGCATATATTCGCGGTAATGGGGCAGGCAGAAATATCGCACGCGCTCGAAGGACTGCTTGAATTCCTTTTCCTCGTTGAAAAGGTAGCAGGCGGTTGTGAACATCTTCGAGATTTTATCCTCGATTCGGTTGCAAACGTAGCAGCTGCTTTCGAGCTTTTCGATTCTTTCGACGCTTTTGTTTGCGATATCGCGTGAGAAGATGTTGCCGGTCTTTAGCTCCTTTTTGAGCGATTCGAGATGGCTTTCGAGCATCAAGGCAAGGCCCAAGCGATTTTTCATCGTGAACATTTTCGCGAAATGGGTCGAGCAGAAGCCCAATCGATTGGTTTCTTGACGAACGTCGGGCTCCATCATTGATGCGCCGAGGATTATTTCAAGCTCGTCGCGCTCGAGCTTTTCGAAAAGTGCACAGAAGGGGCATTTATCGGGGTGGTTTGAAAACGCCTCGGTGACGGGAATTGTATATATATGTTCCTTCATAATTAACTCCTTTTCCTTTATGGCTTTATTTTACATTATATGGCTTTATTTTACATTAAATTTTCCGAAAAAACAAGAGTGAAGAAATGAAATTTACAAATATCAACGGCGGACTGCTTTTATCGGAAGCCAAAAACTTCGACCCCTTCGTTTCCTGCGAATGCGGTCAATGCTTCCGCTTCGAAAGAATTTCCGACGACGAATACGACCTTTTTGCCCGCGGACGCAGGCTTAACATAAAGAAATGCGACGACGCGTGGTTTTTTGCGGAGATCGACGAGGAGGAATTCCGAAGCCTTTTCGTACCCTATTTCGATTTGGAACGCGATTACGGCGCAATAATTGCATCGTTTTCGGCAGACAGCGCGATTACCCGCGCGGCGAATGAGGGACAGGGCATACGAATTTTTCGTCAGGACCCTTGGGAAACCATCGTTTCGTTTATAATTTCGGCGAACAACAATATCCCGCGTATCAAAAAGATAATAGATGCGCTTTGCAGACTTTTGGGCGAGGAAAGGGGCGGTGTTTACTCATTCCCTACCGCCGACGCGATTTTGAACGCAGGAATCGAGGGTCTGGCGCCGATAAAGGCGGGATTCCGCACGAAATATATAATCGACGCCGCCGAAAAGGTCGCCTCGGGCGAGGTTTCGATCGAACGAATTAAGGCAAGCAATTATTCCGACGCGCTTGACGAATTAAAAAAGATCAAGGGCATCGGCGACAAGGTTGCCAACTGCGTTTTGCTTTTCGGGTTCGGATTTTACGAGGCGTTTCCTATCGACGTTTGGGTCAAGCGGGTCATTGAAAAATATTACGGAAGCGAATTCGACGTTGCTCATTTCGGAAAATACGCAGGAATCGCACAGCAATATTTGTTTTATTACGAACGAAATATCCTTCAGGGTAGCGAAGAATAACAAAAAAGATATGTGAGAATTTCCCACATATCTTTTTCTTTTTCAGCTTCTTTTAACCGCAGCAGCAGAGGATGATAACCGCGATTAAAATGATGATCCAGCAATTGTTGTTGCCGAAGAACGAATCAAAGCAGCCCATTGCAATGCCTCCCTTCACTACTTAAAGATTATGAAGAAAGGCGCGTGTGTGTGAAAAAATCAGTCTGCCTTTGCGATAAGCGCAAGGTAATCGGAATCCTTCATCGGAGAGGTTATCGTATATCTCGGAATAAGGAAGATGTTGTCGCCGGGGACTGCGTTGCGCTCGACGGTCGAGAACGCCGCGAGGAAGCCCGCATCGCTTACAGCCTTGATTACGGTATCGCTGTAATCGCCGTAGGGGTAAGCGAAATATTCCGAATAAACCGAATTCTGCGAAAGCATAAGGTCGTTATAAACCGATTGATAGCTCTGCTCGGGAAGGTGGTTATGGTTTGCCCAGGTGTGGCATTGCTGATCGATAACGTCTTCAAAGCCCTCAAGGTCCTGAGGAAGCACGTGCTGAAGCCCGTAAGTGTTGTATTCCTCGACGTATTCCGCCTCGAAATAGAAGCTCATTATCGCAAACATAGTCGCCTGATAGCCGAATTCCTTAAGAATCGGTGCGGCGTAATAGGTGTTGGAACGATATCCGTCGTCGAAGCAGAGCATAAGGCTCTTATCGGGAAGAAGAATTTCGCCGCGAACGTATGCGACCACCTCATCTGCGGTTACGACGTTATAGCCGCCGTCCTTGAGCATCTGCAAATGACGTCTGAATTCGCTTGTGGCGATGGTGATTTCGTTGCCTCTCCAATGATCCGTGTTCTTGTCCTCGTCGGGGAGAATATGGTGATAAAGAAGCACGGGGACACCGTCGGAATTTTTAGGCTTTTCGATTTCAAAGGTATCGAAATAGATACGCTTTGAGAGGATATAATCGTATTGGTCTATGGCTCCGTCGCGGTTGATATCAGCCGTAAAGGCCTCCATTTCGTTGAAGCCGTAGGTTCCCATATAATTGCGCTTGATGAGGATGTAGGAATAAACGCTTTGTCCTCCGTCGCCCGCAACGTCGCCAAGCACCCAAGCTTGATAGCTTCCGTTATCGGTTACGACGATATCGCCGGTTGATATGAGCTCATCGTCACCAAGGGGATCGCATCCCGGATGTTTAACGTATTTGATCGCGTTGGAGGTCGCCTTTACCTCGCCAACCGTCATTCCCGCAACAAACCAGCTTATTTCGGTGTTAGGCTCGTCCTCCTCTGCGACCGCTTTGCTTGCGGGGAAAACCGAAACGAGAGAGAAAAGCATCAAAAGAGCTATTACAAGAGTTAAAATTCTTTTCATAAAAACCTCGTTATTCTTCAATTACGAAGTCGCCGAAAAATTCGGGACGGTGGAAATCGGGCTTTTCGCTATCGATAGGAGACCACATACCGAAATGGGGGATTTCGGTCTCGTCGCCGCACTTATAGAAATTGCCCTTGAAGCTTTCGCCGCGGGTAAAGCAGAATTTGCCGAAGGTCTTGCCGATAAAGTCGTTCGAGAAGAATACCTCGACGCTCCAGCCGTTTTCATCCTTTTCAGCCTTTACCTTAGGAAGCGGCGCGAGCATATTGATCGGGGTCTTGTTTGCGCGCTCGGTGCGGACAGCCGAAAGAAAGGCGCCGTTGGAGTTCATTTCGAAGTTCATATACTTCGGGCTCTGATTGTTGAAGCTTACGAAGAATTCCATGCAGCTGTCCTTATAAACGGGGTCGTTATAATTGCTGTAATCTGCCTTGGGAGAGGTCTCCTTGCAGGTCATTTTAAGCGCAAAGCCCTTTCCCTCGACGTACATAAGCTGTGCGTATGCCTCGGGCGCATAGCCCTCGGTCCACTTATATGTAGAGATATATGCCTTTTCGGCACGCGAAAAATCGATTTCCTTTGCTACGGTTACAATGTAGTTCATGTTTTTTCTCCTTTTATCCTATAACGTAGGTGCCGAAATAGTGGCGGCAGATAAGAATATAATCGTATTGGTCGACCTTATCGTCTTTATTTACGTCGGCGCGGGTCAATTCGTCCGAGGTAAGCTTGCGGGTTTCGAAATAGTGGCGCTTTACAAGTATGTAGTCGTATTGGTTAATCACGCCATCGTTATTCACGTCGCCGATTTTGGCGGGTACGGTTTCGTTTTCGACCACACCGAGGAAGGATCCGCAGATGGTGCAGACCTTATCGCTGAAGCCGTTGCCTCTGTCCTGAAGCTCGGGAACATGCTCTTCCTTATTCTTAACAGAACCGCACTTGCATTCCTCCCAGTGATGAGTTTCGTCGCGATTCGAGAAATAATTGTGAGCGTGTGCATAATGCGAAAGACCTATGATCGTGGGGTAATCGTAAACGGAATATCTGCCGATCTCCCAAACGCTTTGGAAATCGAAGCCGACAAAGGACGAAGCGATTGTCATCTCCTCAGTAGAAAGCGCAACCGAATCGTCGCTCAATTTGTTCGCACTGCCGCAGGAATTGCTCGCGGTATCGGAAAAATAGCAATCGGAAATATTGATCTGGCAGTTGGAATAGCCCAAAAGTCCGCCGCCGTTTGAGAATTTTGCGACGACCTCGCCTACGTTGTAGGAGGTCTTAATATCGAGCGCGCGGCCGATTCCGAGTGTACGTTCGACCCCGCCGACGATGCCGCCTGCGTTTTCACTTGCGTTGATATCGCCCGAGTTATAGCAGTTGATAATGCTCATGCTTTCTGCGTTTTCGGGAAGCGCATAATATCCCGCGATACCGCCGACGTTAATTCCGCCCGTAATGGGTGCGCTGTTGTAGCTCTTTTCGATCGCTACTCCGCCCGAAACGGCGCTTATATTGCCGACAATGCCGCCGACCTTGCTTACCGAGGCAACCTCGTTTTGATTCACGCATCGGCTTATCGAAACGCTGCCGTTGATTCCCTGAACGGTTCCGATAATACCGCCCGCTGTCGCGTCGCTTAAGATAAAGCCCTCGTTTCTGCAGGAGTTGATTTCGGTTTCGCCTCTTGACATAACCGTGCCGACGATGCCGCCGACGATGCTTTCGCCCGAAACCAAGCTGAAGTTATAGCAATAATCGATGACGCCCTCTTGCACGTTGTTCATATATCCCACGACACCGCCGACGTTGGCTTCACCCGATACGACGCCGTAGTTCGTGCATTCGGTTATCAAATTGGGCGCCCCGCTGTCGTCGGTCATACCGACAACGCCGCCGACTAAGGTTCGGCCGTTGACGGTGCCTCTGTTTACGCATTCGTTTACAAGCGCGCCGAAGTTATTGCCGACGATACCGCCGGTATATTGCTTGCCGCCGGAAACGACGCCCTTGTTTTCGCAATATTCGATGCTTGCCTTAAGATTTTTGCCGACAACACCGCCGGTTGCGCTGTAATCGCCCTGATAAATTACGCTGCCCTCGTTATCGCAGTAAGCGATATAATTATCCTCGCCGCTCGCTTGGTTAAAGCCGACGATGCCGCCTACGTTGCCGGTACCGAAAACGTATCCGCGGTTTATACATTCGCCGAAATCGCAGTTAACCGCTTCGGCGACGATACCGCCGTCACCTATGACGATTCCGTCGAAATCCAAATTGGTGAAGATGCTGTCTTCGGCGTATCCGGCAAAGCCTGCCGTAGCAGTACCGAAGAAAAGCGAGCTTTCAATGCTTATATTTTTTACGGTAGCTCCGATCGCGTCGAAGAAAAGACCGTTATGATCGGCATAAGCGTCGCCATCGAGGTAACTGAAAACGCCCGAAATCACGTGGTTTTCGCCGTCGATTACTCCCTTGAACGACTTTCTGTCGCTTGCATACGACGAATGCGAAAAATAAAGCTCGCCGCCGTAAACGGTATCGCGATCGTAATGATGAATCTTATCGGTGCTTTCGTCCGACGTATACCAATAATTGGCAACCGATGCCGATTCGTCAAACAAATCGTTATCGCCGCTTGCGTCGCCCTTGATGCCCGTACCGATGTATGCGACGTTTGTACCGTCGGTTATCATAACAAGACCCGTGTCGGGGATAAAGCGGCAGCCTTCGTCGTTCATATAAATATCATGCGTTATTCTGAAATAAACGCCCGCGTAGTCGGTGTTGCCCATATCCAAATCGTTCAGAAGAAGCGCAAGATCGCCTGCGTCGGAGATCTTATAGGGGTCCTCTTTAGTGCCCGAGCCGCCCGAAAAAGAGCTGTTCGCCGTTCCGTCCCACGCAGTCGCCGTAAACGCGAAGGGGCTCGACACGAGAATCATCATCAAAGCAATGAAAAACGATAGCATTTTCTTGCCGTTCATCGTCAATACCTCATTCTTTAAGTTAAGTTTACATATATAATATACTATACGCGCATTTATGTCAAGTGAAGAATATTTACAATTACAGGCTTCGATATCGATTTGCGCATATTGATTTCTGCGCTTTTTTGGTGTATAATGAATAGGTACGATTTCGCCGAAAGGAGGCAGACAAATGACGAATATGTTCCTGCCCGAGCCGATAGTGACCTTCGCGGGCTACAAGGGCTCGATTCAAAACCGCTCGCAATTAACCGTGAGCGAATACGTCAACGACGTCGTTTTGTTTTTTCGCTATATCACAGTTTGCAGAAGCGGCGAAAACCCTGCGGCGACCGAAATGACCGAGGTGGGACTTGCCTCGCTTGATTACGACTTTATCGACTCGGTAACTCCCGAGGAGGTTTACGCGTATATGCTTTATCTTTCTCAGGTGAGGAAGAACGGCGTGCGCATCCGTGCGAGAAGGCTTACGGCGTTGAGGGAGTTTTACAAGTATCACAACTCCAAATCGCGCAAAATCGCTAACAATCCCGTTAAGGACGTCGATTCTCCCGCGATTAAGCCCGCGCTGCCGAAATATCTTTCGCTCGAGGAAAGCATCCGCCTTTTGGAAAGCGTGCCTCACGACGACCCGAATTACGAGCGCGATTATTGCATACTTACCCTGTTTTTGAATTGCGGAATGCGACTTTCCGAGCTTGTCGGCATCGATTTGGCGAACATCGATGCGGATTTGTCGAAGCTTTTCGTCACCGGCAAGGGCAGCAAGATGAGGGTTATTTATCTCAACTCCGCCTGCAGAAGCGCGCTTAGCGAATATTTAAAGGTGCGCCAAAGCAAGGCGACGCAATACGGTCAGCCTATCATCGACAAGCAGGCGCTGTTTTTAAGCTCGCGCAGAACGAGGATATCGAACCAGATGGTGCAGACCTTGGTTTACAAATATTTAGACCTTGCGGGGCTCGGCGGACGCGGACTTTCGGTGCATAAGCTTCGCCACACGGCGGCAACCCTTATGTATAACGAGGGCGAGGTCGACGTGCTGACGCTTAAGGACATTTTAGGGCACGAGCAGCTGACAACCACACAGATATATACCCATTTGTCAAACAAAAAATTGGAGGAAGCGGCGGAAATGAACCCGCTCGCAAAGATAAAATGATCGAAAAAAAGCTAACAGTTGCAAGCTTTGACGTATATCCGAACAGCACGATAAAGCCTGCGGCACTTCAACGCCACATGCAGCAGCTCGCACGCGAGGACTGCGACGCGATGGGCTGCACCTACAACGATATGCGCGCGGTCAACATGATTTTTGTTATGACAAAGCTTGCTATCGACGTGAAGGCGCCGGTTTTCGCCTATGACGAGCTTACTGTTAAAACCTTTCAGAACCGCGTGACAGGCGTCACCTTTGAGCGCGAATTTGAATTTTTTAAAAACGGCGAAAAGGTCATCCACGCGACGACTCAATGGGTCATCGTGAAATACGACGACCGCACGATCGTGCGCCCCAAGCTCTTCCCGTTCGAAATCCCCTCGCTCAATCTCGATTGCGGAAGCCTTCCCCTCCCCCGAAGCATCGTTTCGGACGATCAACCGCGCGACGCGGGTATTCGACCCGTTAAGCTCTCCGACCTCGACGAAAACGACCACCTTAACAACTGCGTTTATTCGGATATCGTTATGGATTATATTTCGGATTACAACAGAAAAACGCAGTACGTCAAGGAAGTCAAGATCATCTTCAAGCACGAGGCAAAGCTTTACGACGAACTTCAATTGTTCATCGGCACAAAGCAAAGCGATTCGGGCGAATCAAGCTACACCGCGTCGGTCAATAATAACACAAGCGGAGCGCCTTGCTTCGAGGCGGAAATCGCGCTTGCCGACATTTTATGTTGACAATTTAAGCATTTTGGAGTAAAATACCTTAGCAAAATCGGAAAAAGGAGGGTTCGTATGTCGGACGCTATCCGCGGAATTACAAACAACCGCGCCGCATATCACGAATATTTTGTCGAAGATAAATTCGAAGCCGGCATCGAGCTTTTCGGTACCGAGGTAAAATCGCTTCGCTGCGGAAGGGTGAATCTTAAGGATTCCTTCTGCCGTATCGACGACGGCGAGCTTGTCGCCTACGGAATACACATCAGCCCCTACGAAAAGGGCAATATCTTCAACCGCGACCCCTACCGCGCGCGCAAATTGCTTATGCATCGCCGCGAGATCGACAGGCTTTTCGGTGCGGTTGGGCAGAAGGGCTATTCGCTCATTCCCCTCTCGATGTATTTCAAGGGCCGCTGGGTAAAGGTCGAAATCGGTCTTTGCAAGGGTAAAAAGCTTTACGACAAACGCGACGTCGAAGCGGAAAAGAGCGCAAAGCGAGAAATCGAACGCGCCGTCAAGGGTAATTATTAATGGCAACCTGGATAACGCACCTTCGCATCGGCGAGCGGGTGCTTAAAGAGCTTAACGGCATCGACGAAAGGGCGTTTTACGTCGGCTCGCTCGCGCCCGATAGCGGAAAAATGGTGGGAAATTTCACCTATCTTCCGCCCAAGGACGTTTCTCATTGGAAGCGCGAGGGGGTAAGCTACGAGCAGAGGTTCGAGGACAACGCCGAATTTTTTAAGAAATACGTCGAAAATGAGGGCGATTCGGCAAAATATGCCTTTTTTCTCGGCTATTACGTTCATATCTTGACCGACACAATGTACGTGCGCGATATTATTCACCCGTATATCGAAAAGCACGGTAAGCCGCATTGGAAGGAAAATATCGAGGACATCCGTAAGGGATGGTATGAGATCGATTTCCGTTTTCTTGAAAAGAATTGCGGATATAAGCCGTTCGAGCTGTTAAAGACGGTTGATAATTTCGAGGTGAAATCGCTCGATTATTTCGCTCCCGAGGATGTTTTCGAGCGTATCAGCTATGCGGTCGATTTTTACTGCTCGGCTTTGAGCGATAAGGGCTGTGTCTTCTTCACACACGATGAAGAATTTGCCGAAAAAATGATTGGTTATATGTCGGAAGACATTATAAAAATCCTAAAAAACAAGCATAATATATGCCGTTAGGAAACGCGGGGCCGTAAAGGTTTCGACGGGGATTCTGAAACGGAGTAAGCGAGCGGAAGCGCATAACTTCCTTAAAATGTGCACTTTAAAATTAAACGCTAACAATAACAAATTAGCAGTAGCTGCCTAAGTGCAGCTTCCGTCGTACCGAGGAGCACCGCGGCCTCGGATACGGCGTCACTTAGCGGTGAACGTGTGTCGGGCAAAGCTTTGAGCCCTTCCATGAACTAATGAAGCTACCGGCGTAGCGCGCCTGTCTGTCGGCGCACTGCGTGGGGAATCCTAAAGATAGACTGCGCTCGGAGAAAGCACCGCGGATGGGTTTTCGGACAGGGGTTCGATTCCCCTCGGCTCCACCAGAAAACGACAAGTTTCGAAAGAAGCTTGTCGTTTTTACTTTTTCACTATTACCTCTTCACTCTTCACTTTTCGCTTTCGAAACTTGTCGATTAGGTAATAAGTAATAGTGAATAGTGAAGAAGTTAAGGTATGGGATAGTCCAAATGTCGGACAAGCTCTTGCAAAAGATCGGGAGCAGTTGTATAATAAGGACGATATATCACGAATTCGGCGGTGAGATATTATGTGTATGATATGCGACAGAATAAATATGATAAAAGAGGATTCAAACCCTTGGTTTGTGAAAGAGCTTGAATCGGGATACGTTGTCATAGGCGATAATCAACACTTCAAGGGGTATACACTATTTCTCTGCAAGGAACATAAAACCGAGCTGTTTCAGTTAGAACATTCTGCAAAGATGAAGTTTTTAGAAGAAATGTCGCTCGTTGCAGAAGCTGTGAGCAAGGCGTTTGGCGCGGAAAAGATGAATTACGAATTATTGGGAAACGGCGACACACATCTGCATTGGCATTTGTTCCCGAGAACAAGCGGTGATTTAGAAGGCTACGGTAACAACGGAAAAGGACCTGTGTGGTGGTATCCGAGAGAAATGATGTACAGCCCCGATAACCGTCCGTCCGAGCAGGAATTGCATGCGATGAAATCAAGATTGGCAGAAGAATTGGACAAGCTATTATAATTACCCATCCCACCTCAAAAATACAAAGACGACACTCATCGTGAGTGCCGTCTTTTTTCATTAGTTATAAAGTATCTCGATTGTTTTGCCGTTCTCGAACGTTGCGTTTGTGATATCGCTTGCGGGGGTATATCCGTCTATTACAGGCGAGGGGATTGCGATATGCGCGCCGTGTGCGCCGACAAGCTTATCGCTTCGCAAAGTCTTGCCCGCGTTATCGATGCAATTAACTGTCATTTCTGCGCGGTTTATATTGTCGTATCTCGCGAGCAGATATTCACCGACGAGGTCGGCAAGAAAACGTCTGCCGAGATCGGAGGGGTGAATACCGTCGCCGAGCATATAATCGTCGAGGGTGATAAGGTCGTATTCACGATGGATATCTATAAGACCGCAGTTGTACTCACGCGCGATATCGCGTATCTCGTCGCAATAGCGGTCGAGCACCTTGCCGTCGTTGTAGACATAGTGAAGATTGTAATCCCACGGGGTGTAACGCTCGGGCATCGTGGGGGTTACGGTTATAAAAACAACATCGCCGCCCTGCTCACGTATTTTCTCGAGGAAATAAACGAGGTTTGCGCGGTATTCCTCGATCGGAACAAGGCTCTTAAGGCTATCGCGCTGGATTGCCTGATCGTTTCCTCCAAAGCCGATAATAACAAGATCGGGCTTGTGCGCGAGCACGTCCGACTCGAAACGGTTGCGTGCGTGGTAGGTGGTGTTGCCGCCCACACCTGCGTTTATAACCGTTAATTCCATATCCTCGGTGATATGCGATGCATAGGAATCGCCGCAAAAATTAGTCATACTGTCGCCAAAGGCAACTATGATTTTTCCGCTTAATGCGTTTGATTTAATAAGCTTAGACATGTTTTTTCTCCTTGTTGAGTTTGTAATATTCTACCACATGTTTTTTGCTGTTTCAAGTAAATTGTGGCAAAATTGCATTTGTTGTTGCAGTGCTTATATTATTTTTAGCGGTTTATCTCGTCTTTAAGAATATCGGCGTGAAGCGTGTTGAGATATCTTTAGTTTATGTATTTAATATTTATATTTATGGATAGTCCAAACGTCGTACAACTCCCTCTTGCAAACAAGTGGGTTCGGTTGTATAATAGGTTAGGTAGAAAATCACGAATTTGACAAAGGAGTGTGATTGATATGATAGACATTACTGCTTGGATGCAAAACTTTTTGCAAACATTAAATAAGACTTTTATAAATCGTGTGTGGTTTGTTGGTCTGCAAGGCAGTTATGGTCGTGGCGAAGCACGTGACACAAGCGACATAGATGTTGTTGTAATTCTGGATGAATTGTCGGCTATGGACATACAAACATATAATGACATGCTGGATACCCTGCCTCACAGGGAATTGATTTGCGGTTTCCTTTCAGGCAAAAAGGAAATTATGAATTGGGAGCCATCTGACTTATTCCAGTTTTGCTATGACACCACACCAATCAAGGGGAATCTTGCCGAGGTGATGTCAGTTATTGACGAAAGTGCTGTGGACCGAGCAATTAAAATCGGTGCCTGCAACATATTCCACGGATGTGTACACAATATGCTGTATGAAAAGAGCGAAGATATTTTGCGTGGACTGTATAAATCTGCTTCTTTTGTTGTACAGGCAATTGCTTTTAAGCAAACAGGAAACTATATCAGCCATCAAAAGGATTTGCTTCAAGTTGTATCTTCCGACGAACAAGCCATTGTGGAGGCCTTTTTGAGTATAAAAAACGGCGGAACAGTAAAGTTCGATTTGATGTCTGAAACATTATTCGCTTGGTCAAAGAAATGGGTTGCTGAAAATATTTAAGTAAATTTTAATCCATCGAACATACAAAGACGGCACTTTTTTTCAAGTGCCGTCTTTTGCGTTATTCGTTTTCGGTAGTATTCCTTCTTACCGAAGTTACCGCAGTAATTATTAAAATACGATTGTAATCGTCGTTCCCTTGCCGAGCTCGCTTTCAAGAATTACTTTGCCGCTATGAAACTGCACAGCGTGTTTTACGATAGAAAGTCCAAGACCTGTACCACCGGTTTCTTTGGAATGGCTCTTATCCACACGGTAGAAGCGTTCAAAAATACGGCTTTGATGTTCGGGAGAAACGCCGATGGCGGTGTCTTTTACAGAAATAACTACACGGCCGTTATCCTTGCCGATTTTTATTTCTACCTTGCCGCCGTCCACGTTGTAGCGGATAGCGTTATCGCAAAGATTATAAATAATCTCGTAAATATAGCGGCGTACACCGAAAATGGTTTGCGGTTCACCCTCAATCCTAAGCTCAACGTTTTTCTTTGCCGCCGATACGGTAAGCACCTCTACAACTTCTTTCGCAACCGCTGTCAGTTCTACCGTTTCGGTTGCAGGCTCATTGTTCTCGTCGAGTTGAGAAAGACGAATAATATCGTTTATAAGAGAAACAAGTCTTGTTGCTTCCTTGCGAATATTACCAACAAATCGTGCGCTATCTTCGGGTTTCACAAGCCCATTTTCGAGCAGTTCTGCGCTACCGATAATGGATTGAAGCGGAGTTTTCAATTCGTGGGTAACGTTTGCTGTGAACTCCTGACGGTTACGCTCTGCAAAAGCACGGTCGCTAATATCAAACACAAGAATAACCGCACCGAGAACTTTTCCGTCCGATTCAATGGAATTGACGGTAAACTGATATTCGTTGCCATTTCTTTCTTCGGTATATTCGGTGCGGTTGCCGTCGAGAGCGTTCCAAATTGCCTTGCTCATTTTACTTGTGCGGTCAACAAGCAAGAAATCACTGCCCTTAACATCCTTTTTAACGGCAAATATTTTCTTCGCCGCTGTGTTCATACTGAGCACCATACCGTGTTCATCGAGGAGCACAAGACCTTCATTCATCGAAGAAACGATCTGCTCAAACTCGTCGGATTGGCGGCGCAGAGTTTCCATCTGTGATTTAATTTGCTTATGCTGCCTGTGAACCTTAGTGAGTATGGGAGTCAATTCTTCGTACGTGCTGTTGTCGGAAGGGTGCTCCAAGT
>JAZRGS010000033.1:0-8536 GCA_045644305.1 Eubacteriales bacterium
CAGTAGCTTCAACGCCGTAAACTTCGAGCTCGGTCAAGAATGCCCAACCGCCTGCGTGAATTCTGAACTGAACGTAACGACCGGTAGCTTCGCCAACGAGTTCTGCCTTGTGAACGCCGAGTTCTTCAACTGCGGGTTCAACGGTAGCAACTGCGGTTTCGCCCCAAGTTTCGCCATCGTCAGATACGAAAACTTCGATCTTAGAGGGAGGATTGATACCATCGCCGAATTTGCCGTAGTTAGCTACGCACTTGGAGATGTCATAGGTAGCTTCGAGGTCGATGATGACCCAGTTGTAGCCAAGTCCGTCTGCAACAGAGGGAGTCTTGCCACTCCAGCCTGCCCATTCTTCAGCGTGGTAATCCGAGCCTTCAGCGTAAACGCCGTCGGTAAGTTCGATTCCGTCGGTGTCGAGATAAACGATGTCTGCGTTTTCATCCCAGCCCCAGTTGGAACCCTGTCTGAACTGTTCGGAAGCGGTGTAGGTCTTGTTGAGAGCTACGTTAGCTTCGTCTGCAACAACGGTAACTGCGAAAACAGATGCCATCATTACAACAGAGAGAAGAATTGCTAAGAATTTCTTCATTTTGGATGTTTCCTTTCTAAAATGTTTTTTTGTTTTGGGATAGTATCCCATAATTTAGGTTGATTATACCACACAAAAAATGGGATGTCAACATTTTAATAAAGAAAAGTCCGCAAATATCGATTTTTCTGCGGACTTTTTTCTTTAAATATTAAAGCGTAATATGATCGATTATGTAGTTGAGGTACTTCTTATACGCCTGCTTGTCGGCTACGATACGCTTCATTTCGTAAAGCTTGTTGGGAGGAATCGCTTCTTCCTCTTCGGGCTTGAGCTTATTTTTCATAAGCTTGTCAACGGTGAGCGCGTCGAAGATATCCATAGCAATGATATTGTTGCCGCGGAGGCACATTACCTGCTTCATCTGACCTGCGATAAGATTTTCAACCGCAGCGCAGCCCATCTGGGTAGCAAGCAAACGGTCGCGGAGCGTGGGAGCACCGCCGCGCTGGATATGCGCGAGTCTCGCGAAGCGGGTTTCGATTCCGCTTCTTTCTTCGATCATCTTGCTCAATTCCTCGCCGTAATCCTTGCCCATTCCCTCTGCGGTAATGATGATAAAGTTACGTTTGCCGCCCTTGCGAGCTTCAACCATTTTTTCGATAACGTGATCGAAATCGGTAGGAATTTCGCGGATAACCGCGGTAACAGCGCCGAGCGCGATGGAGGTCTGCAACGCGATATCGCCCGCATCTCTGCCCATAACCTCAACAACCGTGCAGCGCGAATGGCTTTCGCTGGTGTCGCGAAGCTTGTCAACCAACTGAACGACAGTGTTCATCGCGGTGTCGAAGCCGATGGTCGCCTCGGTAGAAGCGATGTCGTTATCGATCGTCGCGGGGATACCGATACAGGGAACGCCTGCGTTCGTAAGATCAACCGCGCCTCTGAAGGTGCCGTCGCCGCCGATGGTAACGATGCCCTCGATACCGTTAGCCTTACAGGTGTTTGCCGCCTTCATAACGCCGTCCCAATGGCGGAATTCGGTGCTGCGCGCAGAATAAAGCATGGTGCCGCCGCGGTTGATTATGAAAGAAACGTCACGTTCGTGAAGCTGTTTTATGTTGCCGTCGATAAGGCCCTGATATCCGTTGTAAATACCCATGACCTCGATTCCCTTGTAAAGCGCAAGTCTGGTTACGGCACGGACAGCCGCATTCATACCGGGTGCATCGCCGCCGCTGGTAAGTACGCCGATTCTTTTTATCTGTGACATAATAATTCCTCCCGAAAAGGCTATTTATATAGGCAATTATATACCAAATCAAAGAATACCACAAAAAACATTTATTGTCAATCTGTTCTATATAAAAAATAGCGCGAATAAACTTCTAACAAAAACCAGAGGAGGACACATATATGACCGATATGGGAATATACAGTGACATTGCAAGCCGCACGCGCGGTGATATCTACGTCGGCGTGGTCGGCCCCGTCCGAACAGGCAAATCTACGCTTATCAAACGCTTTAGCGAAAACCTTATTCTTCCTTCAATCGAAACCGAATCAGCGCGTGAGCGTGCGCGCGACGAGCTTCCGCAATCGGCTTCGGGGAAAACCGTAATGACGACCGAGCCGAAATTTATTCCCGAAACGGCGGCTTCGATAAAGCTCGACGACGGCGCGGACTGCCGAATCAAGCTCATCGACTGCGTCGGCTACGTCGTGCCCGGCGCCATGGGATTAATAGAGGACGGAAGCCCCCGAATGGTTATGACACCTTGGTCGGAAGCTCCCCTTCCCTTCGAAAAAGCGGCGGAGCTCGGCACAAAAAAGGTGATTGAGGAGCACTCGACCGTCGGTATCGTCGTCACGACCGACGGAAGCATCGGCGAGCTCCCGCGCGAAGCCTATATCGAAGCCGAAAAGCGCGTTGTCGCCGAATTGAAGGCGCTGAAAAAGCCCTTCGTCGTTATTTTGAACTGCCAAAGCCCCAACTCGAGCGCATCCGCATCGCTCGCGCGCAATTTGGAGCAGGAATACGACGTGCCCGTCATTCCCGTCAACTGTCTTGAAATGGACGAAAGCGACATTAAGGACGTCCTTCGAAATCTGCTTTACGAGTTCCCCATCCGCGAGCTTCGCTTCTCGCTTCCGAGCTGGCTCGACGTGCTCAACGAAGGCGACGAGCTCAAGCGCTCGCTTTACGAAAAAATCACCGAAACCGCTTCTTCGCTTACGCGAGTCGGCGAAATCCGAGACGCGGCGAATTCCATGAACGACGAAAACGGCACTGACGGGCGGCTCGAAAAGCTCGATTTGGGCAGCGGCTGTGCGAAAATTGCCATCGATCTCCCCGACAAAATATTTTATTCGATACTCGGCGAAAAAAGCGGCTTTGAGATCGAAAACGAGCGTGCGCTTCTTACCATCATGACCGAGCTTGCCGAGGTCAAGCGCAAGTACGACAAGGTCGCGGACGCTATCGACAACGTGATGAACGACGGATACGGCATCGTTATGCCCTCGATCGACGACCTGACGCTTGAAGAGCCCGAAATCGTCAAGCAACCGGGCGGCTACGGCGTTAAGCTCAAGGCGAGCGCGCCCTCGATTCACATGATGAAGGCGGACATCCAAACCGAGGTCAACCCGATCGTCGGCACCGAAAGTCAATCGGAGGAGCTTGTAAGCTTCCTTTTAAAAGAATTCGAGGAAGATCCGAGAAGCATTTGGGAATCGAATATGTTCGGCAAAAGCCTGCACGAATTGGTAAGCGAAAACCTCAACAGCAAGCTCGCGCATATGCCCGACGAGGCGCGTGCAAAAATCGCGGGGACGATTCAACGAATCATCAACGAGGGCAGCGGCGGTTTGATATGTATCCTGCTTTGATTAACGTCGTCACAACCTTTTCCGAGCTCAAAAGCAAGGAGGTAATAAATATCCGCGACGGCAGTCTGCTCGGTTGCATCATCGACATTGAATTCAATACCTGCACGGGCGAGATTTGCTCGGTGATACTTCCGGGGAACGGGATATTCTCCTCCCTCTCGTCAAAGAACCGCATAATCATCCCCTGGCGCGATATCGAGCGCATCGGAAAGGATACTATATTGGTAAGGTTCGAGTGCGAGGCGACGAACAAATAAAAAACATACGAGAGAGACGCTTTTGAAAAAGCTTCTCTCTCGTGCTCTCTTTTTTAAACTTTTAAATTTAGCTTTCTAAATCCTTGCGGATACGTTCGAGCTCGTCGGCAGTGCGTTTTGCTTGTGCCGCACGCTCATTAGCCGCACTTTGCATATTATAGTTATGCCAAAATTGTTCTCTGTCGCGTTGCCACTGCTCGTCGCGTGCACGCTGAGCTTCCCATGCACGCCACTGTGCGTCTGCCATCGCTTGCGCTCTTCTTCGTGACTCTTCATCCATCAGATTAAGCGCTTCCTTAACGCTGTCAGCACGTCGACGCTCAAGCTTATCGATAACAAAGCCCACAACCTCGAGTGTTTTCTCGCTACTCGCCAAAACCGAATTTCCCGAAATGCGCGATTTTGTTTGTTCCATTGTCGCTAACGCTTGTTTCTTTTCCTGATTCAAGCGTTCGATTTCATCTCGAAATTTTTGCGCATTATTGTCTCTCATCTGCAATCTGTTTTTTTCATATTCATCGCAGTCTTTGAGATACTTTTCGTAGTCGGTGCGGTATTTCTTCAAATAGGACTTATAGTTTTTGAGATCTCTTATGTATCTTTCGAGTTTCTGGCGGTATTCTTTTCCTATTCCAACCGGTTCGTTCGGCTTAATAGGTCCTTCGGGTTCTGTAGGCGCGTTTCCTATGCCGCGCTCCAACAGATTTTCCACACCATGTTTATATTTATTGCTCGCATTCTCAAATGCCTTTTTATTACTTTCTAATGTTTGAAGATCGTTACGAAGCACGTAAAGCTGTTGCAAATCCATATCTCTTTGTAACATAATCTTTCACTCCTTCAATATTCCTTAATTAACGCTTTTTTTATCCAAAACAGCTTCGCATTCCTTGCAGCGCAAAACGGAATTGCCATCGTTATCGTTTTTCCATTCGTCCGCTTGGCATTTATGACCCCAATATACGTTAGGTGCTCTAGAGCCACCAAAGATCCAATCCTTATCCCATCCTTCGGGCATTGAGGCTGCTTCGCAATATATGTGGGTTAAATGACCATCTTGAAAAACCTCTAAGCCCATCTTTTTCACAGAACTTGGAACTTTTACGCGATATATCGAAGCACTCACAAAAGCATAGTTGCCGATTTCCTCTACAGTATTCGGTATGTCGATATGTTTAAGATCTGTATAGTTGAAAGCAGAAGCGCCGATACGCTTCAATCCCTGCGGAAGAACTATTTGATTGAGACCACTTTTGTAGAAAGCGTAATCGCCTATTTCAATAACGTTCTTCCCAAGCGTAACCACATCTAAATTTTCCACATACGCAAAAGCGTTGTAATATATATACTTGGTGTCGTCATGAACAATACACGTTTCGATTTCTTTCGAGCGTGCTTTAACTAAAATCAAATACGGATTATTGTCGTTGCCCAAATAAAGCGCATTGTCGTATTCGTTATATTCGACATTATCCAGTCTATCCAAGGACTGACTTCCAACATAAATTATGCTATCCGGTATAGAAATTTTTCGGAAAGAAGTATGATTTCCCGAAAAGCTAAGTCGAACAACAGGCTTGCCGTTGACTTCGGGCAAAATTTCCACTTCTGTCATGCTTCCGTCTATCTTTGCCACAGCATATTGCTTGCCGAAAAACAACGTAGGAAATCCTTTTTCTGTGGTTATCCAATATTTAACACCATCGATTGTAGGGTTAACCTTCGAATAAACAAGTAACGCAATCATTGCAATCACTGTCGCAACTGCATAAGCGATAATTTTTGAAGTTCGACCTCGTTTCAACTTAGCAAGCTTTTCTTCTGCCTTTTTAATTTCCGCTTCTGCTTCTTGTATTCTTCGATCAATTGCAGACAATTCGCTATTATAACTCATACAAACTTCTCCTTTGATGCTTTTTTAACATTTTACAACATTACGCAAGATTTGTCAATATACGCTTATTTCACAAAAACAACACGAGAGAAGCTTTTTAGTGCTCTCTCGTGTTTGATTCATTTCATATTTTCTTTAATCATACTTGCGTATGCCTGTGCGAAGAGGAGGATGGCGTTTTCCGCTTCCTCGATAGTATTTCCGCAGGAGCCGACCTCCAAAATCACGCTTCCCTTTGTCAAAGCTTGATTGAATGCAGCGGAGCGGAGGTTTATCGGTCTGGCAAGCGTCGGGTAAAGGTCGTTCATCTTTTGCTGAAGATGTGTTGCGACGGTAAGATTATCGCGCCAATTCGGGTGGTCGGAGCCTCCCTCGTTCGTGCCGACCACAAGCATCAGCTGAGCGCAATCCTTGCCGTTCAAGGTCGTAAGCGGCTTTACGTTGTTCCCCTTCGAATCGAACACCGAATCGCGGTGAAGGTCGATAACAAAGCGAATCGACGGATGCTCGGCAAGCGCCTTTTTAATCCCCTCGCGCGAATAGCCGTATGAGCGATTGAAGTCGGTCAGGTCGTACATGGTTTTATCGTGAAGCGTCGGAATTCCGAGCGAATTCAGCTTTTCACAAAGAACCTCGCCTATCCGCACGACGGTTTTTGCCTCCTCAAGCGAACGGAAGGTTTCATCGGGCGAATAAAAGTCGTACCCCTTATCAAGATAGCTTTCGCTTCCGTGTGTATGTATTATCAACACCAAGGGCTCTGACGAAACAGCGCCGCTTATCGGGAATTCGCGGTTCAAATACGAATTAAGGTCGACGTTGAAGGCAGTGCGGTTGTTCAGATTCATTGTCGCCTCCTCGCCGAGCTCATACCAAGCAAGATTGCTTGGCGTGACGTGAAGGTCGCCTTCGCCGATTTCGGGAATCGGGATCGGGTTTTCGGGCTCGAATTCGCCCTCATCCTCGGGCGGAATCGAGGAAGCTTCGTTCTTCTCATTCCCGCTCGAGCCAAGCCCGTACTCGGGGGTACCCAACGCCATAGCCGTCGTGCCCGAAAGCATTGCGCGCGAAGAGGAAATGCTGACCTTCGGAATCGCGCGCACGATATGCGGTATCGCCCAAAACACCAAAACAAGAAGACAAAGAGACACCAAAAGGCATCCCCATTGAAGCAAGGCTTGTCTTTGCTTCACGGTTAATTTTCTTTTCATTTAATCACATCCTTAAGAAATTATATGCCACACCTCAAGAAATTATGACTCACGAAAGAAATTCGCTTATTTCTCTTAGCTCCATTCCATGAAGCGCAACGTTGATCGCCGAGGCAAGCAAACGCGCGCTCTGCTTTGCAATGACGTCGTTTTCCTTGGGTGTAACGAACATATCCCTACCGTTGCCCGCAAGGACGCGCTCGATAACCTGCGCAAAGCCTGCGTCCTCGCTTCCCTTGTGCTCCTCAAGCAGATCATAAGCAAGCGTCGCGGCATCGACGACCATCGGAACCCCCAACGAAACGACGGGCGCGCCGAGCGTTTGCTCGTCAAGCGTGATTCTTTTATTGGAAACACCCGAGCCCGGACTTATTCCGCCGTTCGACAGCTGAACAGTCGTGGCAAGACGGTTAAGTCTTCGCGAGGCGAGCGAGTCTATGATCACGACGCACCTCGGCTTTATCGCATCGCACACGCTTTTCACTATTTCGGCGCTTTCGATGCCGGTTTGTCCCAAAACACCCGTCGAGACCGCCGCCACACTTGCAAAGCCCGCGCTTTCAAACAGCTCACGGTCAAGATGTTCGATATGACGCGTGACGAGCAGCTCTTTGACCGTGCGCGGGCCGAGCGAATCGGGAGTTATTTCGATATTTCCGAGCCCCGCGACAAGCACACATCCCTCGCCCGAGGGCAAAAGCTTATTCAATTCCTCTGCGACGACCTTCACGACCGATTCGAATTCGCGCTTGTCGTGCATCCAAGCCTTTCCGACCTCGACCGTGACGTATACCCCCGCGGTTTTTCCCGAAACACGCTCGCCCTCGCCCTTCGAAACGGTCGCATAAACGACTTTAACCCCGTCCCTTTTCTCTTCCGAAACGCTTATACCCGAGTCCTTTCCGTGCATTTCTTGGGCTTCAAGCGCAAGATCTGTTCGCTTTTCAAACATATTTTCACCTTTTTGCAGTCATTTTTTATTGATTTTTCCCCAAAACAAAATTTTTTATAATTTTTTGCCATAACCTATTGCAAAACTAAAAAAAGTGTGTTATTATGTATTGGTTCCAAAATTCAAATGGGAGGTGCAAGTGCATGCCTAACATTAAATCTGCAAAAAAGCGTGTTAAGGTTACCGAAGTAAAGACGCTTCAGAACAAGATGTTTAAGTCGGCTATGAAGACTTCTATTAAGAAGTACAAGGCAGCTATCGCAGCAGGCGATAAGGTTGCTGCAGAAAAGACTTATCTTGAAGCTGTCGGCATGGTTGACAGAGCTGTGGCTAAGGGCATTATCCACAAGAACAATACCGCTCGCAAGAAGAGCCAGTACACTAAGCTTCTCAACGGTATAGCCTAAGTAATAGTTTAAGGCGGCGGAATCTGCCGTCGCCTTAAATAATCACGCGGGTGTAGTTCAATGGTAGAATCCCAGCCTTCCAAGCTGGTCGCGCGGGTCCGATTCCCGTCACCCGCTCCACAATTTAATCAGTAATGCCGTTGGGGCGTTCAATGTGCCTTTAGCTCAGCTGGATAGAGCAACTGCCTTCTAAGCAGTAGGTCGGGGGTTCGAGTCCCTCAAGGCACGCCATTATGGTGGCTGTAGCTCAGCTGGTTAGAGTACCAGGTTGTGGCCCTGGGGGTCGCCGGTTCGAGCCCGGTTAGCCACCCCAAAAAGAGAAACACTTGCTTTTGCAAGTGTTTCTCTTTTTTATCCAAGCCGCAGGCTTGGCATATCATCACCACCGAAGTGT
>JAZRGS010000034.1:0-8395 GCA_045644305.1 Eubacteriales bacterium
TTGGCTCACAGAACGACATGGCTACGTCCGACTTAAGCAATATCGGAACGCAATCGGCTGAACGGACCGATAACAAAAGGCTTTTCTCGGTCGTAACCATGCCGTCAACTCCGTGGTCGTAAGGCGGTATCGTCAAGCCTCTGCCCCTGTCGGAAATCGTCGCAATCTCGACAACGTCGGTGTGGGTCTGATAGCTTCGGCAGATATCATTAGCCTCAAGCCCGAAAACCGATGCGGCGCGCGCGTGATTTTCGAAAACGCTTGCCTCATCGTCCTTGACGTCACCGATGCCGACGGCAAAGTTCAGGCTTTCGAAAACACCCTCGCTCACTCCGCCTTTTTTGGTGAAAAAGGCGTGTTTTATGCCGTATTCATTGAATTTTTTGCTTTGATAATAGGGAATTTCCCCGTCAACGTAAACAAATTCGCCGTTCACTCGGTCACGACCCTTCCAATCATTATTTTATACCAATCTATATTATATCAAATAAACCTCCAAAAGTAAACAAAAAGAAGAGGAAAAACCTCTTCTTTTTATAGTTACGTATTATATAGCGCTTTCGTGGCGTTCGATATGCAGATCGGGGCGTTTTCTTTCAAGCCATTCGGTGAAAAGCGCACGCTCGTGAGGGTTTACCAGCATGACAGCTTCGTGCGGAGTTCTTTTTGTATAACGGTTGTTTACAAACAGGGCACGCTTGAAAAGAACCGGCTCGAGAAAATACTCGTTGTTATAAACCGCAATATAAACCCAACCTTTTAATGCGTTAAAATCGCGGGTGCGGTAATCGTGCTCCTTACGGCGTTCTGCCTTTTCGATGCTCTGCCATAACACCTCGTACCTGCGTTTGCCGAAAATATTCACCGAGTAAAATCCCGTTTCGTCAAAGCAGGTGATTTGGAAAATCATGTAAAACAGGATGAAGGCAAAAAGTATCATCAAAAACAGCATCACGGTTTCCCATAACGTTTCCACCGCAAGCATAAACAAACAAGCAACGAAGCTCCAAATCACGATAAATACCGCCGGAATTATCATGTCCTTGTACGCATATTGCTTCATTTTTTACTCCTCGATCGCAGTCATTCGGGTGAGCATTTCGACAGTCGCCTTTTCGTAATAAGGAAGGAACATTACCCATTCTTCGCCGTTTGCATAAAATTCAAGCTTAAGGCGATATTTCATATAAACCAAGCCGTCGTTTTCGGTCAGCTTATATTCCTTATATTTTTCGGAGTCGATATCCTCGTCCTTGTACCACATCGGAACGCTGACGCGAGTTTTTTCGATCTTAAGCGCGCGAATCATCGAAAGCGGAATTTCGTACTTGCTTTCTCTGTCGGCAACGACAAGATTGTTATCGTTAATGAACATTCTGTGGTTATAGTTGATGTAAGGCGTCATCGCGGTTGCACGGGAGGTTACCTTCATTTCGCCGTCCTTCATTTTATAAGAGAAGGAAAGAATTTCAACCTCGGGAGCTCCCTCGGGCACGCCGAAATCGCGGTAAATCGATGCGACAAGCTCGTCCATATTTCTCGAGGTCATATTAACCTCTTCGGATTCAAGCATCTTTTCGGCACGCTTGTTGCCGTATCGGCTAATCAGCCAAGCGGCGACAAATGCAACAACGGCAACAACTACGCAGGATGCTATATCAACGCCCTCCAATGCCAAGCGAAGGCATACAAAGCCAACTAACAAAAGAATCCATCTGAGCGTACGCCAATACCAAGGCATTTGCGCTTTTTTCTGGGTGTCCAATAGCTCTTCGCCTACATTATTTAGCGCGTCGACCGTCGCCTGCGGAGTGGTTGCAACCGCGAGCTCGGCGCCGTTCAAGCGTTCGTTTTTCTTATCATTCGTAACGTCTGTACACAAAAAAGGTTTCATTTTTATCTCCCTCGCTTCATCTTTTTAACATTTTAACATAAGCGACAGCCTTTGTCAACAAAAAAGCTGTTGCGCAATTGCAACAGCTTTTTTTCTTTTGAATTATTCAGCGTCGGTAGCTTCAGCAGCTTCTTCAACAGGTGCAGCATCCTCGAGAAGTGCACGGATGGAGAGGCTGAGTCTTCTTCTTTCAACGTCAGCCGCGGTGATCTTAACGGTAACCTTGTCGCCAACCTTAAGAACGCTTGCGGGGTTGGAAACGGGCTTATCGGAGATCTGGCTGATGTGAATGAGACCGTCGAAGTCGGGGAAAATTTCAGCGAATGCGCCGAAGGGCATGATAGAAACGATGGTTGCGTCTACAACGTCGCCGACGTTATAGTTCTTCTGGAAGATGTTCCAGGGATCGTTTTCTTCGGTCTTGTAGCCGAGAGAAATTCTCTTCTTTTCCTTGTCGATCGACTTGATGAATACGTTAACGGTATCGCCGATGTTGAGAACCTCTTCGGGCTTCTTGAGTCTGCCCCAAGAAAGCTCGGAAATGTGAAGCATGCCGTCAACTGCGCCGAGGCTGATGAATGCGCCGTAGCTCATAAGAGCACGAACCTTACCCTCGAACTTATCGCCTTCCTGTGCGGTTGCGAAGAATTCCTCTTCCATAGCCTTACGGGAAATGCGGTTGGACGCCTTGATAGAGCCAACTGCTCTCTTTCTCTGTTCGTTAACGTCGATGATCTTGAAGGAAACCTTGTTGCCTCTGATAGAATCGAGCTCTTCACCCTTGGGAACGCCGGTCTGGGACGCGGGAATGAAGACCTTGTTGGGGCCGTAAAGCGCGATAACGCCTGCATAACCCTTTTCGTTCTTGATGATTTCCTTAACAGTACCTTCAAGGATTTCGCCGGATTCTGCAGCAGCCTTGATAGCTTCCCAGTACTTGTGCATATCGATCTTCTTCTTGGAAAGAAGAACGGTACCGTCAGAATCGCTGAACTTACCGCAGATAACTTCTACTTCGTCGCCTACCTTGAAAAGATCGTTGAGGTTGACGCCGCTTTCAGCGGTAATTTCGTCGTACGGGAGAATACCCGTATGCTTCGTACCAAGGTCAACCTTGACCTCGGTAGGATTGACTGCCAGAACGATTCCGGTAACCCTTTCACCTGTATTTAAAGATTTGAATGACTGTTCGAGCATCTCAGCAAAGCTGAGTTCCTCATTTGCGATGTTAGACATCTTGTTGTAAACCTCCTGTATTATCCCGCTGGGTGTCGATGCACCTGCGGCTATTGCAATTTTATTTGCGGATCTTATCATATCCGCGTATTCGTCAAGCTCGATCGCCGATTCGATCGTAATCGAATTTTTGCAAACCTCGCTTGCTATGGCGAAAAGCTTCGCCGTGTTCGAGCTGTTTTTTCCTCCGACAACGACAGTCATATCCGATCCGCTTGCCAATTCGCGGGTCTTTTTCTGACGGTTTTCGGTCACGCTGCAAATCGTTTCAAAGATTCGCACGTTGGGGTAAAGCTCCTTTATCCTCGCCTTACAGCGCTCCCATTCGGCACCCGAATAGGTTGTCTGAACCGCAAGAATACAATCCCTTTCGCTTACAAACCCTTCCTCGTGGTCGTTATCTATGGCATTTTTATCAGCATAGACGACATGATCGCCCTTTGCCCAGCTCATTATACCCTCGACCTCGGGATGCGAGGCATCTCCGATGACGATGATTTTCACATTTTCATCCTGCGCCTCAACGACCTTGTGAATCTTGGTGACGTAGGGGCAGGTCGCGTCGATATATTCGACGCCGTCGGCTTCCAATTGCTCGATTATCTGCTTTCTCGTGCCGTGCGCACGGAGAAACACCCTTGCGTTTTGAGGTATCGAACCCAATTCGTCCGCCGTGATAAACCTAACACCGCGTTCCTTTAACGAATCGTTAAAAATGCGGTTATGAATCAGTTCGCCGAGGCAGCAAATTTGCCCCTCCGACGCATCAAGGCTTTTGTTTATCATATCCACCGCGCGCTTTACGCCGAAGCAAAAGCCGCTGTATTCGGAAATTCTGATCTCAGCCATTATATTTATTGAAGTCCTCACAAAGCTTTGTGAAAGCGTACTTGGCGATATCGTGCGAGTTGGGATGCTCGTCAAAGGTGGTATATTCCTCGTTCATTATCGGTTTGCCGATATAGACGTGAACCTTTTTAAACATCTGCGGCTTATTGCGCTTACCGTAACAAATTGTTACAGGAAGCAAGGGCGCCTTCGTTCTGGTCGCCATAAGTCCCATCCCTGCCAAGGCGTTTTCGGGGTTCGGGAATTCCTGAGGAATACGCGTTCCCTCGGGAAAAATGCCGACGTTTTCGCCGTTCTTAACAACCTCGCAGGTTTTTCTCAGCGCCGCCATATCCGATTCGCCGCGTTTTACCGCAACGACGTTACACCATTTAAAAAGCCAGCTCATAAATTTGTTGCTTTCAAGATCGCTCTTTGCAACAATGTGAAGCGAGCGCTTGAGCGCACACGCCATGAAAAGCGGGTCGACAAGCGAGGTATGGTTGCCAAACGCGATGTATCCGCCCTCGAGCGGTTCGTTTTCCCTGCCGTGATATTCAACACGGTAGACAAGCTTGACCCAAACCGAAACGAGCGCACGCGCAAATCTGTATCCGCCCATTACTTTTTATAAACCTTATCGATGATTTCCGCCGCTTTATCGACGGTTTCCTCGATGCCGATGCCCGAATTATCGAACATGATCGCATCCTCCGCGGGGATAGCGGGGGCAATTTTACGTTCGCTGTCGTTAGCGTCGCGCCACTTCATATCGTTAAGCACCGATTCATAATCGGTTTCAACGCCCTTTTCGCAAAGCTCCGCATATCTGCGCTTTGCGCGTGCTTCGATCGACGCGGTAACGAAAAGCTTGACCTGCGCATCGGGAAGAATAACGGTTCCGATATCTCTGCCATCCATGATGACGTTGTTTTCACGCGCGATAGAGCGCTGAGTTTCAAGCAAAAACGCACGAACCTCAGGAACCTTCGACACGTCGGAAGCGTATTTTGAAATTTCGGGCGTGCGAATTTCGTCGCCGATAAGCTTACCGCCGAGGTAAACTCTTCCGCCGCCGTCAACAAGCTTCATTTCTATCTTAATTTCGGGCAGGCAGGCAATAATAGCCTCCGCATCATCAGAAGCGATGCCGCGGCTTGCCACGAAAAGACCGATAGTGCGGTATAATGCGCCGGTATCGATATAGACAAAGCCGTAACGCTTGGCGAGATTTTTAGCCAAGGTACTCTTGCCCGAGCCCGAGGGCCCATCCAACGCGATTTTAAAGGTTTCTTTAATCATAAATATCACCAATATGTGATTATACATTGTTTCGAAAGAATTTTCAATAGCTTTTTCAAAAAATAAACAGCTTTTGCAAAATATTTATATTTATTTGGCAATTGCGATTAATCATCACTTGACATCACAGCAAAAAGCGTGTATAATATCCCCGAGCTTAAAGCTTTATTTTAATTTTCTAAGGAGAAAAGACATGAAAAAGTTATCTTTCATTCTCGCACTCATGCTCGTTCTCACCTGTGCAGTTCTTGCTGCTTGCGGTGGTGACGAAGAAACCAGCTCCGCTGCTTCCTCTGATGTTTCCTCCGAAGCTTCCTCTACGGTTGAATCTTCCGAAGCATCTTCCGAAGCTTCCGACGAAGCTTCCTCCGAAGCTTCCTCCGACGACGCTTCTACTGAAGCATCCTCCGAAGTTTCCGACGAAACCTCTCTCCCCGTAGTTGACGCAGGCACCGACAACATCGCTGCAGGCAAGTCCTACACCGCTTCTGAACAGTTCAAGCAGGGCGGCGCAGACGTTAACTGGGGTTGGTCCGACACCGCTCCCTACGCTTACCCCGATGAAGACGGCAAGTCTCTCACCGACGGCAAGAAGCCCGCTGAAGATGCTGACTACCAGGCAGCTGAATGGGCTGGTTGGACCGGCGTTCACCCCAACTACGCAGCTGACGGCTACATCTGGATCACTCTCGACCTCGGCGAAACCAAGGACATCGCTAAGGTAGACGTTTGGTACGGCACTCAGGTTCTCGGCAACGGCATCGCTGCTCCTCAGACCATCGAAGTTCTCGTTTCCGATGACGCTGAAACCTGGACCTCTATGGGCGACGGCGCTCCCGCTAACTCCGATGCAGTTCTCAACGAATCTGTTTCCATCGAAGGCGCTACCTCCGGCAGATACGTACAGGTACGTATTTTCACCGGCAGCTGGGCGTTCCTCTCTGAAATCGAAGTTTTTGCTCCCGCAGCATAAGCAACGGTAACGAATAATTTAAGCCTTGTCGGTTAAACCGGCAAGGCTTTTTTCGTGCTCTTCCAATTGTAACAAGTTCGCAATAATTTTCTTCTTGACATATAAGCACTTTTGAGTTATAATTAGCTAAAGCATTAAAAGCTAAAACAAAAAAGGAGAACTATCATGAAGAAACTTTCTTTAATTCTCGCGCTCATGCTCATCTTCACCTGCGCAGCTCTCGCAGCTTGCGGCGGCGATGAAGAAACCAGTTCCGCTGCTTCCTCTGACGCTTCTTCCGAAGCATCCTCTGAGGCTTCCTCCGAAGCTGCTTCCTCCGAAGCTTCCTCCGAAGCTTCCTCCGACGTTGAATCGTCCGACGCTTCCACCGAAGATACCTCTTCCGACGTATCCTCCGATGTAGAACCCTCCGATGACGAAACCAGCGATACCGAAGCTGCAAAGCCCGAAATCAAGGGTGAAAACAAGGCTAAGGGCAAGAAGTACGAAATCTCCGGTTGCGGTACCGGCTTCGGTCAGTACACCGCACTTCTCACCGACGGCGTAGCTGCTGCAGCTGCTTCCTACGACAACAACTGGTTCGCTTTCTACTGCAACGGTGAAGACACCTCCATCATCAACGCTCCCGACAAGGTTGGTACCGTTATCATCGACCTCGGCGAAGTTACCGATGTTTCCGCAGTAAGAATCAACCTCGTTAACGCTACCAGCGCAGGCGTTATCGCTCCCGCTAAGATCCGCGTTTCGCTTTCTGAAGACGGCAAGGATTTCGGCGACAAGGTTTCCATGCCTATCGAAGACGTTGACGGCACCGCTTACTGGTCCGAAGGCGCAATCTCCGGCAGCGCTCGTTACGTTAAGATTCAGTTCACTCTCGAAGGCGTTTTCGCATTCCTTAACGAAATCGAAGTTTACTAATACTTAAAGTAAAATTAAAAGAGGGACGTTCGTCCCTCTTTTTTTACGCTTTTTTACTCTTTTTCGTCGCGCTTGAATTCAAGAATATCACCGGGCTGGCAATCGAGCACGTCGCAAATCGCCTCAAGCGTTGAAAAGCGAATCGCGCTCACCTTGCCCGTCTTAAGCTTCGAAAGATTGACGTTTGCCACGCCGACCTTCGCCGAAAGCTCGTTTAACGACATCTTTCTGTCAGCCATTACCCTGTCGAGTCTTAAAATAATTGCCATACTCCACCTCTTAAAGGGTTTCGTCGACCTGAGTCTGAAGCTCCAAGCCGTATTTGAAAATATACGACAGCAGATAAATCACCGCCGCATATACGACGCAGGTGCCGTCAATTTCAAAATTATACGCAGTATTGATTATGACCTCGGAATTGAAAAAGGACGAAATATCGAACACCGAAATAGCGACAGTTTTTTCGATAACCGCAATAATTTCGCTCAAAAGACCGCCAACCAAGACATACACCGCAAGGGTTCTGATCGACTTGCAGACGCTTTCGTCGAACACCTTACCCTCCTTCATCGGGCCGATAAGATTTCTCAGCACCTTAACAAGCACCCAAGAAATGCAGAATTGAACAGCCAAAAGCAGAGCGCCTATTGCAAGCACGGTGTCGGCATTTTCGAACTTCAAGATCTCCTCGGGAGCGATTTCGAACTCAAGAACGTCGAGCTTTAAAACCGTTTCGATTTCTCCGATTTCAACCCCTTCGATGCCGATAAACCCGATTACCGCAAACGCGACCATAACTATCGAAATGACCAAAAAGGCAATTCCGATAGCCGAAAGCCCTTTATCAAGGATATTCATATACTTTTTAAACTTTTCCATAACCTTTTCTCCTTCTCATTTGATGAGGCTATTATATCACGCAATTTTGCGTTTGTCAACTATTATTTTACGTTTATCATTAATTATTTTATTTTCTCTGCATTGCGCATATAAAAAGAACCCTTAGACGATGCACCAAAGTGATAAAACGCCCAAGGGTTCTTTTGTGTTTTTAATAGTAATTATACCTTTTGCGGTTTTTGACCACAAACAGCACGGTCATCACGACCGCCATTATTTCGGCAACCGAAATCGACCACCAAATGCCGTCGATGCCAAACGCGAGCGGAAGCAGTAAAACCGCCGCGACCTGAAAAACAAGCGTGCGCAGAAAGGATATCGCCGCAGAAATCGGTCCGTTGTTG
>JAZRGS010000035.1:0-6435 GCA_045644305.1 Eubacteriales bacterium
CCGTCGTCATCGTGCCCGCAAGGGACATATCGAACGGTGTGCCGATTGCAACGACACCCTCGCCGATTTTGACGCTGTTGGAATCGCCGAAGGAAACGGCAGTAAGTCCTTCCGCCTCGATATGAAGCACGGCGAGGTCGCTGGTCGCGTCGCTGCCGACAACAGATGCCTTGTAGGATTCGCCGTTGTAGAAACGAACGGTGATTTCGTCACCCGATTCGATAACGTGGTGGTTGGTAGCTATAAAGCCTCCCTCGGCATCGATAACAAAGCCGCTGCCGATCGAATAGGGCGCGCCGTTTAGGCTGACGTCGATCGTACAGCAGGAGGGAGCGCATTTTTCATAGATTTCGGAAAGATTGGTGGAAAGGTCGACGTTTTCGTTGTCGGGGGCGAAATCGGGAATAGACGCATCGGGGTCGTGCGAATATTCGGGTGCCGATTCGACGTCGGAAATATCGGCGGAAACATCAGCCGAGGAATCTGCCGAGGAATCGGAGCCGTCGCTCGAAGCATCGCTCGACGCGGACGACGATTCACCGAACATACTTCCCGCCTCACGCGAGAACGCGATGCCGAAGGTGAGCATGGCGACGATACCGAGAATTATCGCGATAGCAACCCAAGCCTTGCCGCCGCTCGGCTTTTTATTGTCCGAGCCGTTCCAATTGTAAAGATCGTTTTGGTTGTTCATTTCTGACATATTTTTTTAATCTCCTTTGAGGAAATGCTGATTTTTCTTGTCGCTTACCGCGGGAAGAGTGAAGCAAAATTCGGTATATTCGCCAAAGCTTGATTCGACCGTCAGGTCCTCGCCGTGGTTCAAAAGCGAGGTCTTGGCAATGTAAAGCCCCAAGCCCGTGCCGCTCTTATCGAGTCCGCGCGATCGGTCGGTTTTGTAGAATCTGTCAAAGACGTGATCGATTTCCTCGGCGGGAATACCCTCGCCGGTGTTTCTGATAACAAATTTCGCCTTGAAGCGCTTCTTTCCGTCGGGGAAAATGCTTATTTTTATCGAAACGTCGCCTTTTTCGGGGGTGAATTTTACGGCGTTGTCCATAAGGTTAAAGATAACGCGGTGGATCGAGTCCTTATCCGCAAGGACAAAAACGTCGTCCTCGCCCGTGTCGAAATCGATATCGATCTTCTTTTTGCTTATCTTCGATTCAAGCGAAATTATAACGGTACGCGCGGTTTCGCTGAGGTTGAATTTCGCCATCTTCAGCTCTTCGCTGTTTTGAAGCTTCGAAACCTCCAAAAGCGTGTTTACAAGGCGGGAAAGCCTTTTTACCTCGGCGGAAACGATGCTTAAATACTTTTCGTGCTGCTCGGGCGGGATGGTGCCGTCGAGAATTCCGTCGACAAAGCCCGAAATGGTGGTCATCGGGGTGCGCAGGTCGTGGCTGACGTTTCCGAGGAAGGCGTTACGGGTTTCGTCGATTTTCTTGAGCGAATCCGCCATGTCGTTGATCGCCTTCGAAAGCTCGGCGACCTCATCGGCGCCGTCGTAGCTTATCTTCGCCTCGAATCGTCCGCGTGAATATTCCTTCGCGGCGTCGATTACCTCGACAAGCGGGTCGGTTATCCTGCGCGAAATAACGTAAAGCGCAAGCATAGCCGCCAAGAATATCCAAAGCGCAACCGTTACGGCAACGACGAATATCCCTCGCGAGAATACGACGTGGGTGTAATCCTCGACGCTGGTCAAGACGATGTAATTATATCCGTGGCTTTCGCCGACGGCATAGGCGTTCATGCGGTTATCCTTGAAAAAGCCCTCGACGGTGCTTATCGAAAAACGCTCGTCTCGGCGCTTCATTGCGTTCATCGCCGTGTCGGAAATCGAGTAGTTGCCGTTTGTATAATTTTCGTCGGTCGATGCGACAAGCAGACCTACCTTATCGAAAACATAAAATTCGGCACGCGATTTTTCAGCCGAATAGTGGAGAAAATCGTAAAGGTCGCTTCCCTTTTCAAACGCTGTGTAAAGCTTTTCGTAGCCGCGTTGCTCGAGATATCCGTCGATAACCGTCGTGGTCGAGTCGAGCGAAATGCCCATCGTGTCACGCTGAAGCTCGAAGCTTTCGGAAGCAACGTGCGAGGAAACCGTGAGAAGTATCGCGGTGATACAGACAAGCAAAATTACCGTAAATGCCCAAAGATATTTCGAAAATATGCTTTTGAACACCGAAATCCCCCCTTTTAACTTCCATATTATTATAATACCACATCCTTGTTAATAATACAAGGCGAAAAAGTGAACAATTAGAAAAAAGACCAGCGAACGCAAGCCTTTAATCTTTCTTTAATTTGCATCATCTTCGGTGATATGATGTTACTCCCCTTGGTCGCTGCCCAATACATTAGCGAAGCGACATCATTAGGCGTAGCCGTCATCATTAGTGAAACGACATCATTTGCCAAAGGCAAACATCATTGAAAAAAGCACTTCTTTCGAAGTGCTTTTTTCTTGGTGACCCGTAGGAGAATCGAACTCCTGTTACCGCCGTGAAAGGGCGGTGTCTTAACCGCTTGACCAACGGGCCGTTATGGTAGCGGAAGTTGGACTTGAACCCACGACCTATCGGGTATGAACCGATTGCTCTAGCCAACTGAGCTATTCCGCCATGTTTTCGCGCTTTTTTCCGCGACAGCTTGCATAGTATAGCAGATAAAATTCGATTTGTCAATACCTATTTTAATATTTTTTTATTTTTTGTCAAAAAATATTTTTCGATTCTTATTGACATATCGAAAAACGCGTGTTATTATAAAAGTACATTCTTATCAAGAGTGGCGGAGGGAGCTGCCCGATGAAACCACGACAACCTACTTTATGCAAGGTGTCAAATCAGAGTTTTTTAACGAAGATGAGATGTTTTAAAGGTTAACTATGCGTTCCTTGAAGCATCTCAAGGAACGCTTTTCTTTTGCAAAAAAATTTCAACATAAAAGGAGTACTCAAAATGAGAAAGTTTTTCACCAGTGAATCTGTAACCGAAGGACATCCCGACAAAATCTGTGACCAGATCTCCGACGCTGTCCTTGACTCTATTCTCGCGGTTGACCCCATGGCACGCGTTGCCTGCGAAACCGCAACCACCACGGGTCTTATCCTTGTAATGGGCGAAATCACCACCACCGCAAAGCCCGACTTTATGGCTATCGCACGCGAAACCGTTCGCGGCATCGGCTATGATCACAGCGACAAGGGCTTCGACTGCGACACCTGCGGCGTTATCACCGCTATCCACGGTCAGTCTCCCGACATCGCGATGGGCGTTGACAAGGCTCTTGAAGCAAAGAGCGGCGAAATGAAGGACGACAAGGACACCGGCGCAGGCGACCAGGGTATGGTTTTCGGCTTTGCCTGCAACGAAACCCCCGAACTTATGCCCATGCCCATCTCGCTCGCACAGCATATGTCCAAGCGTCTTACCGCGGTTCGCAAGAACGGCACTCTCCCCTACCTCCGTCCCGACGGAAAGACTCAGGTCACCGTTGAATACGAGGACAATAAGCCTGTTCGCGTTGACGCTATCGTAGTTTCCTCTCAGCACGCTGAAGAAATCAGCCTCGAAACCATCCGCGAGGACATCATCCGCGAGGTTATCATCCCCTCCGTCCCCGCTGAATACATGGACGACAATACCAAGATTTACGTTAACCCCACCGGCAGATTCGTTGTAGGCGGCCCTCACGGCGACTCGGGTCTTACCGGACGTAAGATTATCGTTGACACCTACGGCGGTTACGCTTCCCACGGCGGCGGCGCGTTCTCGGGTAAGGACCCGACCAAGGTTGTCCGTTCGGCGGCTTACATGGCTCGTTACGTTGCAAAGAATATCGTTGCCGCAGGCGCTGCTGACCGTTGCGAAGTTCAGATCGCTTACGCTATCGGCGTTGCAAGACCTCTTTCGGTTCTTATCAACACCAACGGCACCGGTAAGGTCAGCGACGAACGCCTTGCCGAAATCGTAAACGAGGTATTCGACCTCCGTCCCGCAGCTATTATCGAAACCCTCGACCTCCGCAAGCCCCAGTACAAGAACCTTGCGGCTTACGGTCACTTCGGCCGCGAAGAGCTCGGCGTTAAGTGGGAAATCACCGATAAGGTCGATGCAATCAAGGCGAGAATCTAACCCTGTCATCCTGAGCGAAGGCGGCTTTGGCGCCGTAGTCGAAGGATATACGCGACGAATTAAACATAAAAAATCGATTTTATACGAGAGAAACTCTGTTCTCACTCCCGAGAAGTAAGCGTTTCTCTCGTACTCTGTTAGAGAAGCTTATGAAAAAGAAAACCTTATTATTTTTAGCGGCGATACTGCTTTTGCAAACAATATTTTTCGTCGTTTGCGCCTGCTTCAAGGTCTATATCCACATGGACGAGGCATATTCGCTCGGGCTTGCTCATTACAAGCAAACCGAAATTCAGCTCAACGACGATTTTTATAACAATTGGCACACGGGCGATTATTACGAGGACTACCTCGCGCTTAACGAGCACGAAAAAGGCGATTTCACAGCCGTCTACGAAAACCAGAAAAACGACGTGCATCCCCCCTTATATTACCTACTGCTCAGAATCGCTATGGTTTTTACGCAGGGGCATTATTCGATTTGGTCGGGCGTTGCGCTCAATATTTTCATTTATCTCTTCATCACAAGCTTTATCTATCTGATATGCTTAAGGCTCTTCTCGGGGCTTACGCACGTGCAGGAGAAGTCGGCGATACTCGCGCTCATCTCGGCGCTCACGGCATCCTCTATCTCCAACGTGATGTACATACGAATGTACACTCTCACAACGCTTTTCGTTGTGATGACGGTATATTTCCACATTCGGCTTCGCGAGTCATCCAACTCGCCGATTTGGTTCATTCCGATTTCGGTCACCGCGCTCCTCGGCTCGCTGACACACTATTATTACCTCTTCGTGCTCTTCGCGATCGCGCTGTTCAAATGCTTCCTTTACCTTAAGGACAAGCAGTTCGGGCGCCTTTTCGGGTACGCGGGTGCTCTCGCGGCGGCGGGCGCGATTTCGCTTCTCATATTCCCTCACTCGATTACCCATATGTTCTTCGGGTATCAGGGGGTGGGATTCATTTCGCGACTTACACAGCCGATAAGCTGTATCAAGGGATTTTTCCAATATCTCTGGATGCTGACGGGCTGTGGGTTCCATTATATCCTGCCGATAATCGCGTTTGATATCCTCAGAAGCATCAAATATGCCAAGCTTATCAAGCTTCCCGACGAAACGAAGCTACATTATCTCGCGCTTATCATCCCCTCTTGCTTCTATTTCCTTTTGACCTCGATCGCGTCGCCGTGGATTGAGCTTCGCTACGCGGTTTCGGTCATTCCGATAATCTTTATCGTCGTTTTCGCATTCTCTTACCGCATTATCCGTCAAAAATACGACGAAAAGAAATCAAACCTCATCACGCTCATCCTCGCGCTCATCCTTATCTTGACCGCGCCCATCAGCGGACACAAGCCCGAAAGTCTTTTCAGACAGCGCGCCTACGCTGTCGAATACATCGAGCAAAACACGACCCGTCCGACAGTCTATTTCATAAACCTTGAAGCCAACCGCTTCCTCGACGACATTCTCCTTTTCTCGATGGTTGAGGAATCGTACGTCGCGAACGAGCTGCCCTTTACTTCCGAAAAAATCGGCGAGATTTTCGAGGGCAAGGACTTATCCGACGGCGTCACGGTGTTTATCAACGAAAAGCAGGACCATCAAGCGCTGCTTGAGCTGCTCGTCTCGACGCTTGGGCTCGACGGTTACACCCACGTGGAGCATCTGAACGCCTGCGACATTTATTGCTTGTATTAGCATTTTTTGCGAAAAAATAGTGCCTTTAAGCGGATTTTCCGACTTAAGGGCACTTTTTTGTTGGTGTTTTGTTTTTGTGTTTTGTTTTTCAGAAAACTTTTGAAAAAGTTTTCCGAACCTTTCAAAACTTTTCAATACGCAAAAAACAAGAGAGGGCCTTTTAGGAAAGGTCCCTCTCTCATAATAATGTTATTAATTACTTCTTAATATACTTAGGACGAGCGATATAGTGAGTGTGGAGGAGGTCGTGTGCCTTATGGGAGTTAGGCTCGCCGAGGAATTCCGCATAGAGCGCCTTAACCTCTTCGTTTTCGTGAGACTTACGCTTCGCCTTGCCTGCGTCCTCGTTATAGAGCGCCTTTGCGCGTTCTGCCTTGAGGTCGATATAGGAAAGGGTGGTTGCGTCAACGATGGGAGTACCGCCGCCGGTTACGCAGCCGCCGGGACAGCCCATAACCTCGATAAACTGAACGTCTACCTTACCTGCCTTAACATCATCAAGAAGCTTTCTTGCGTTAGCAGTTCCACTTGCTACTGCAACAAGTCGGATCGTAGCCATGTCGTTCTGTGAGCCAAGGTGTTGAACT
>JAZRGS010000036.1:0-21525 GCA_045644305.1 Eubacteriales bacterium
CCTTCAGAGTCGAAAGCAACCATTTCGCTGCTCCAGTCGTTGTGAGCGCAGATAAGTCTACCGTTGGAAACAGCGTTACCCGAAAGAGTGCTGTTTGCAACGCCGAAGAACGAGCCGTTGATAATGCCCGCTACTTCGTAGCCGTATTTGTTGGTAGCAGAGGTATACTGGTTCGAAAGCTTGCTGCAGGAGCCTGCTACGTTCTGGAATACCATAGGCATGTAGCCGTCTGCGGGATTAAATTCAAGAATGTTGACTTCTTCGGTGTGACCGGTGTTGCCGCCGGTTACGTCAAACTGCTTCCAAACAACTTCGCCTGCAGAGGTGATGTTTTTGGAGGTAGTAGAACCGAACGTAACGCTTGCGGTAGCGGCATTTACGAACACAAAGGAAGAAAGGAGCATCATCGCACAAATTACGAGTGCGAGTGTTCTTTTTGCGAGTTTCATTTTTGTTCTCCTTTTCGTTTACTATTTGTCTAAATATTATACAAAATTCAAATCTGGATGTCAAGCCTTTATGCAAAATATATTATCTTATATTGACGCGATCTCGTCTTAAATTTTTGGAAAAAGAAGTCGAGAGAAGCGCCTTTTTAGATATGCCCATCGAAAACCTCGGATTTTTTCGGGTGCTTAAAGGTTGCTTCTCTCGTAATGAATTTTTTATTGTTTTTTATGTGAAATATTGTTTTTTTACGAGAAAAACCCTTTTTTAGAAAAAAGATGTTTTTCTCGTGCTCTTTTCCCAAAAAACTTCATTATGAAATAATTTAAAGTGCCCTACTGAAAGGTTTAACCTGACTTTAGAGCACTTTTTTGTTTTTATTTTAAAAAGTTTTGAAAAGAGAGCGCGAGAGGAAAAACTTTTTCAAAAGTTTTCCTCTCGCATAGTCATTAACCTATCTTATAAGTGCCGAAGTAGTGGCGGCAGATAAGGATGTAGTCGTACTGGTCGACCTTTGTATCCTTGTTGACGTCAGCGCGGAGCTTTTCAACGTCGGAAAGGATTCTGGTGCCGAAATAATGGCGCTTAACGAGAATGTAGTCGTACTGGTCGATGCTGCCGTCGTCGTTAACGTCGCCAACCTTAAGCTCGTCGATGTTTTCGATACCCTCGACAGCCGCATAAGCCATAGGGCCGACGGTTTTGTTCGCGAAATCGACGCCGTAGAAGGTGATCTTCTTGCCAACCTCAGCAGTGCTGAGAATGGTTTGACCGATAACGCTTTGAGCGGTTCTGCCGCTATGGCAGGCGATCATAATTTCGTTGGAGGCGAGGGTGACGTTCGCCGCCGAGCCGTTGTTGGTCTGAATCGACTTGATAACGTAAACGTTGGGATCGCTTGTCTTGGTAAGAATTACGTTTGTGGTGTATTTGTGGTTGATTTTATCAGCGGTGAGTGTGCCGAAATCGGGGGTGTAGATGAAGCAGTCGCTATCGTAAATGTGCTGATTGAAGCCGAAAACTCCAACCGCCGCGCCGACCTTTTCGAGCGACATCATATCCGAAACAGCAACCTCGACCTCGTCAAGCCAGATGAAGTCGGAGGGAGTCACGGTGAAGCGGATATAGCGCGCGGAATTAAGCTTGTCGGTCTTTACGGTGAAGGCATAAAGCGTTGTGGTGCCGTCCTCGAGCGCGGTGCCCGTGCCCTTGGAAATAAGAGTGGCGGTAGAGCCAACCTGAGTAAAGCTCGTGCCGTTTTCGGAAACCTCGACCTTCATGCTCACGGGTGCTTCGATGCCGTAGAAGCCGTATGCGCCGTATACGGTATAAACGTCGGTGTTCATAATATAGCCGAGATCGACCGTAATAACAGCGTTTACGCCGTTGCCCCAGCCGGAATAGCGTTGAGCATTGCCGCCTTCAGCGGTGGAAAACTCGCCGTCGGTAAGGCGAACGCCGTTATCGAAGAAGGTTCCGTGCTTTTCGCCCGAGGTGGTATATTTTTTGCCCGTGGAAACCGTCAACTGAACGTTTTCCGAAATAGCAACCTCAACCTCGTCGATCCAGACGAAGTTTTGGGGGTTGACCTTGAATTTGACGTATCTTGCGGTTTGATCGTTAGCGGCGGTGACGGTGTACTTATACATATTAACGATACCGTCGCTCATTTCCTTACCTACGCCGACGGGAACGACTTCGGTCGCCTTGCCGACAGAGGTAAAGCTTTTACCGTCGTTCGAAACAAAGACCTCGAGATTGGTCGGAGCAAGGATTCCGTAGAAGCCGTATGCGCCGTAAAGGGTGTAGGTGTTGCTCTTTGCGCTTGCGCCGAGGTCGACGATGATTTCCGCGGTAGCGCGTGCATCCCAGCCCGAATAGCTTGCGACAGAGCCGCCGTCGGTTTCGGATTTTGCACCGTCGGTGAGGCGGACGCCGTCATCGGGATAGGAGGCGTGCTTTGCGCCGGTGGTGGTATAGGATTTACCCTTCGAAATAACGGTGGTGCCCGAAATTTCGGTGCAGGATCTGAGTGCGACAAATGCTCTTACAACGTCAGCGGTGGTAGCGGAATCGTTGTTATAAACATCCTCTGCGCGCTGATAAATAGCGCGGATGACCGAAAGCTGCTCTTCGCTGTAGCTGTTGTAGGAAAGAGCCTTGGTCTTATCCATAAGATCCTTGAGCTTGGACTTGCTCGAGATCGAAAGTCTTGCGATAAAGTCGATCGCATCGCCCGCAACGACGTTGCCCTTGTTGAGAGCCGCTTCGGCTTCGGTGATAGCTTTGGAAACCTCGGGGTCGGGAACGATGGTGATGTATTCCTTCGCTTCTGCGACGGCATTTCTTAATGCCGCAACGAGGTCGGCGTTGACCATACTCGACTTTTTAACGATAAGGATAGCGTCGCAAATCTCTCTCGAGTGGGACATAACGTAGCCGGGACTGCCCGAGCCTGTGTTGGAAACGTACATACCGGTGGATCCGCCGCCGTCCATACGCACAACGTTGTTACAGCCGAGCTTAATCATAGCCGCCGCAACGTCACGCAAGGTGAGCGAGCGCGAGGATACGCCCGTACCGCCGCCTTCGGAGGTGAAGAATACGTAGGAGCCGTCGGGCTTGGTGCCGAACGCGGTCCAGCGTGCATAGGTGCCGGTTACCGAGTGGGTACCGACGGAGGACTGAGTAAGGGTGAGGTCGACGCCGTCCTTAACGAGGATACCGACGTTGGTGATTGCGCCGTTTGCCGATTCCATCGAAGCTCTTGCGGCTGCGTTCTGCTCGGTAACGTCGAGAGTGATGCGCTGACCTGCCTGAAGGTCCTTGATATATTCTGCGTACGAGGAGGTCATCTTAACCGAAAGAACGAACTGACCCTTCGATACGTTGGTCTTGTTTTTGCTCGAATAAACCGCGATAACCTCGCCCTCGAGGGTGTTACCGACAGCCATTTCGGTGTTGTTGACCTTCTTACAGAGAACCTCGTAGTTCGAGCCGGTCGAATCGATGACGGTGCCGCAAGCATCGTCGAAATAGAAGATCTTATCGGCGTTGCCCGACCAAGCCGCGTCCATACGCTTGTTAACGTATGCCACACCGCCGGTGGTGATTTTGCCGTTCGCGTTAAGGGTACAGCCGAGCGTGCTGGACACGAACGACATCTTACCGTTCGAATCGAAAGTGACCATTTCCTGCGGGTCGTTAAAGTGCGCGCAGGTGAGGCGGCCGTTGGTGATAATATGGCCGATAAGCGCGTCGTTGGCGGTTCCGAAGAAGGAGCCGTTTATAACACCCGCAACCTCAAAGCCGTATGCGTTAACGGCACGGTTGTACTGCGTGGCAAGCAAATCTGCAGAGCCCGCATAGCCTACAAAGGGCACGGGGATATATTGATCGGGTGAAAATTCAAGAACAGTACAGGTTTCGGTGTGCTTACTCTGGCTGCCGTAAACGCTGTATTTCGCATAAGCGACGCCGGTCTTTACGTTAAAGCTCGATTTAACCGTCATGGAAACGGTTGCGGCGTTAACGATCGGAGAGGCCGTCACAAGCATCAGCGCACAAAGTATGAGCGCTACGATTCTTTTTGTAAATTTCATATTGTTCTCCTTTCCCTCTCGGGAATTTGTCGGTATCCTTTATATTTTACAGAAACGACCTCATCAAGTCAATATCGTAAAATGCCAAATATCAGCCCTGCCATTGTGGCGAAATGCCGAAATCCTTAAGAAGAGGATAGAGCGGCGCGATGGGCAACCCGATGATGTTGAAGAAGTCGCCGACAACGCTTTCGGCGAAAATGCAGGCGCGCTCCTGAATTCCGTACGCCCCCGCCTTGTCCATCGGCTCTTTCGTTGCGATATAAGCGTTTATCTCGTCGTCGGTCAGCTCGCGGAAGCGCACGTAGGTAACGCAATAATCGCTTTTCGCCCCCTCTGCAGAAACGACGGCATAGCCGCTGACCACCTCGTGTCCGCTTCCCGAAAGCTTCGAAAGCATCAAAAATGCCTCGCGCTCGTCCTTGGGCTTTCCCAAGACCTCTCCGTCGAGACAAACGACGGTATCCGCGCCGACCACGACAGAATCGCCCCCGACTCTTTCGAAAACCTCCAAAGCCTTCGCAAGCGCGTTTTCGCGTGCAAGCTCATAAGGGTCACCCGAGGTGATTTCCTCGGCGTTCGAAACGACAACCTCATATTTATATCCCGCAATATCGAGAATTTCGCGTCTTCGCGGGGATGCCGAGGCGAGTATCAATTTTTTATCCATAATTTTTTTGTCCTCTCAAAAAAAGCCTTGATATTTGATTTCCTTTATATTATAATACTAAATTATCAAATGTAAAGACGAGAGAGACGAAAAATGAAAATAAATGCAGAAAACGTAAAAAGAGTCGTCGTTAAGGTCGGCACCTCTACCCTTACCCACTCCTCGGGGTATATGAATATACGCAAGGTGGAAAAGCTTGTTTCCTGTCTTTCCGACCTTCACAACAGCGGAAAGGAAATCATCCTCGTTTCCTCGGGCGCGGTTGCCTGCGGCCTTGCAAAGACGGGATTTGACCGCAAAACGCTAACGACCGAGCAAAAGCAGGCGGCTGCCGCTGTCGGTCAATGCCAGCTTATCGATATGTACGACCGCAGATTTTCGGATTTCGGCATCACCATCGCGCAGATTCTTTTGACGCGCAGCGTTATCGACAACGAGGAAAGAAAGAAGAACGCGAGCACGACGCTCAACCTGCTTATCGAGCAAAGAATCATCCCCATCGTCAACGAAAACGACACACTTTCAAACGAACAGATAAAAATCGGAAGTAACGATACTCTCGCCGCGGCTGTCGCAAAGCTTTGCAACGCCGACCTTTTGATAAATATGTCCGACGTAAACGGACTTTACGATTCCGACCCGAGAAGCAACAAGGACGCGCGCTTTATCGAATACGTCGAATCGGTAAGCGACGATATCTTCTCGATGGGCGCGGGCGCAGGTACTGCACGCGGCACGGGCGGTATGGCAACCAAGCTCGAAAGCGCCAAGGACGTGACCGAGCACGGAATTGCGATGATAATTCTCAACGGCGCCGAGCCCGAAATTCTTTACGACGTCTTCGACGGCGAATTCGTCGGCACCTACTTCGCCGCAAAGGCTTAAGGAGCACACCATGCTTGAATTAATGTGTAAAAACGCGCGCAAGGCCTCGCTTGCGCTTGCTTCATCGGATACCGAAAAAAGAAATTGCGCGCTAAACGCGATGGCGGACGCCTTGGTCGCACGCGCCGACGAAATAATCGAGGCGAACAAAAAGGACCTCGCACGCGCAGTCGAAAACAATATGAGCGACGCGATGCTCGACCGACTTACCCTTAACGTCGACCGAATCAACGCAATCTCGCAGAGCGTAAAAAAGGTTATCGCGCTTCCCGACCCGCTTTCGCAGAGCGAGGAATGGACCCGTCCAAACGGCATAAAAATCACCAAAAAGCGCGTGCCCTTCGGCGTTATCGCGATAATTTACGAGGCGCGCCCCAACGTAACGGCAGACGCGGCGGCGCTGTGCGTTAAATCGGGCAACGCGGTAATTCTTCGCGGCGGCAAGGAGGCGATCGACTCCAACCTTGCGATCGCGAGCGTGCTTTCAGACGCGCTTTATTCGGTCGGACTGCCCAAGGAGTGCGTAGCCGTTGTTCCCGATACCTCGCGTGAGACCGCTTCGAAGCTGATGAAAATGAAGGGTCATATCGACCTTCTAATCCCCCGCGGAGGCAAATCGCTCATCCGCTCGGTGGTTGAAAACGCAACCGTTCCGGTTATCGAAACCGGCGCGGGCAACTGCCACGTTTATTTCGACGAAAGCGCCGATTTTGAAATCGCACTCAACATACTCGACAACGCGAAAAGACAGCGCCCCTCGGTTTGCAACGCCGCCGAAAGCCTGCTCGTTCACGAAAGCATCGCGCGCGACATCCTCCCCAAGGTAAAGGCGCGTCTTGACAACGTCGAGCTTCGCGGATGCGAAAAAACCTGCGAAATCATCGAGGCGAACAAAGCCACCGAAGAGGATTTCTTCACCGAATACAACGATTACATTCTCACCGTTAAGGTCGTTTCCGACGTGAACGAGGCGATAAGCCACATCAACCTCCACGGCACGGGTCACAGCGAGGCTATCATCACGCAAAATTCCGAAAACGCAAGCCTCTTCTGTGCAAGCGTCGACGCGGCGGCGGTATACGTCAATGCATCGACCCGTTTTACCGACGGCGAGGAATTCGGCTTCGGCGCCGAAATCGGCATTTCCACACAGAAAATGCACGCACGCGGCCCGATGGGTCTGCCCGAAATGACGACCTACAAATATCTCATAAGCGGCAACGGTCAGATAAGATAAAAGAAAAAGAGTACTTCGTGAATTTTGAAGTACTCTTTATTTTTTATTTGTTGTTAAGCACGACGTTGCTCAAGCGTCTGCGGCGTTCGATAAAGCAGTCGAACACCAAAACGCGTGCAACCGCCGAGGCGAGCGCGCGGAGCATAGCGTCGTTACGGGTAGATGCGCTTTCGATCGGACGGGGGGGATATTTATTCGGGTCGACACAGCTTTTGACCTCATATTCGACCTCGTCACAGAAGATATCGTAGCCCGATTCGATTTCAAGCACACGCGACATGACCGTGATCGATTCCGAAACGTAGGAAAGCGGAAGCATTCGCTTGCTAATGCAGATAACGACAAGCTTCGCAAGGTGCTCTCTGCCGTATTTTTTCTTAACAGGCGCGTGAAGCACGCCGTTTTTAACGTAATTATTGACCATCGCCTGAGTTATAAACGGGTCCTCGGGGTTGCGATTGAATATTTCCAAATTATCGCAGATAAACGCCAAGACCTGATCGATATAAAGCTCAAACGCAGGAAATTCCTTCCATCTCGGAAGATGTATTTGAAGCAAATCGTCCTTTTTCAAACCGAAATCTCTCTTTTCATACATTTTCCTCATTATGATATCATCAACCCCGCACTTTGTCAACAAAACCCTCGGGAATTTACAAAAAATCCACAAAATAATTTTCAATATCTGTTGACATAGTTTTGAAAACCGTGTATAATCATGACCGTAATAACCTGAATATGCTTATAAGGAGAAATTTTTATGGCAAGAAACATTTTAGGCGAAAACACTCCGCCTCTTACAAGACCCGAAAGCATCAAGCATCTTATGGACATCGCCGTCAACGAAGCGGCTGACAAGATCGCTTTTAAATACCGCACCTCCGAGGGCATCCGCGAGGTAAGCTTCCGCGAATTCAAGAACGAAACTCTTTATCTCGGAACAGGTCTCGCTTCGCTCGGTCTCGCATCGGGACACATCGGCTGCGGCGGCGAAAACAGCTACAACTGGATTCTCGTATATCTCACCGCGCTTCAGAGCGAGGGCGTTTTCTGTCCCATCGACAAGGAGCTTCCCGACACAGACCTTATCAACGTTGTCGACGGCGGCGACGATGAAGTTGTTTTCTGCGACAAAAAGCGCGAGGAAACCTTCATGCGCATCCGCGACCGACTCCCCAAGGTAAAGGCATTCATCTGCTTCGACCGCGACGAGGACGAGGGCGAATTCCTCTCCTTCAACAAGCTTCTCGAAAAGGGCAAGGCGCTTTACGAAAACGGCGACAAAACCTACGAAAATATGGTTACCGCCGACCTCAACGCGCTTAAAATGCTTATCTACACCTCGGGCACAACCGGACTTGCAAAGGGCGTTATGCTTTCCGAGCACAACCTCATCTCGCTCGTTCACTACGGCTTGAAGCTCGCTTCCATCCGCGAGGTCGGCCTTTCTGTGCTTCCCTATCACCATTCCTACGAGGCGGTTGCGGGCATTCTCGTTGCAATCCACCGCCATTCTACCCTTTGCATCAACGACAGCTTAAAGCGCGTGGTTAAAAACCTCGCACTTTACAAGCCTCAGTATATGTACGTCGTTCCCGCGCTTATGGAGGTGCTTTACCGCAGAATGTGGGCAAGCATCGAGGAAAAGGGCAAGACCAAAACGGTTAAGACCGGTATCAAGCTCACCAGATTCCTCCGCAAGCTCGGCATCGACAAGCGAAGAAAGGTATTCGCAGAGCTTCACCAAGCGCTCGGCGGAAACCTCGTCAAAATCGTATGCGGCGGTGCTCCCCTTCGTGCTGAAATCGCCGACTTCTTCGATGACATCGGCATTATCGTTACCAACGGCTACGGCATCACCGAATGCTCGCCTCTCGTTTCGGTTAACACCGACTTCGTGAACGACCCCAAGACCGTCGGCTTCCCCATGGAATGTGTTGAGATCCGCATCGACGCTCCCAACGAGGACGGCGAAGGCGAAATCTGCGTCAAGGGCGACATCGTTATGCTCGGCTACTACAAAAACCCCGAGGCGACCGCAGAGGTGTTCACCGAGGACGGCTTCTTCCGCACCGGCGACTACGGCTTGGTCAACAAGAAGGGTCAGATCCTCATCACAGGCAGAAAGAAGAACATCATCATCCTCGGCAACGGCAAGAATATTTATCCCGAAGAGCTTGAGGATTATATCGGCGGTATTCCCTACGTGCTCGAAAACATCGTTTACGCGGCTCGCGACGAAGAAGGCGCAGAGGCTTGCCTTGCGGTTCAGTGCGCAGTAGACCCCGAGCTTCTTGAAAAGGAAGGCAAGGAAGCGCTCGAAGCGAAGCTCAAGCGCGACGTATTCGCCGCACTCGAAAGCCTCCCCGTTTACAAGCAGGTCACCAAGGTCATCATCCGCGAAGAGCCCTTCGTTAAGACCACGACCAACAAGATCCGCCGCGCTAAAGACGGTTCCCCTATGTAATTTCTTCAGGTGCGCTCCTTTTGTAATAGCATCTCCTTTATTCCGTTGCGTTAATCTTTGCGTGACGGCAAAAGAAAAGAACGGGTTACCCCGTTCTTTTCTTATGTCAGGTTATTTCTTACCACCATTCATCCCACAACGAATTATTGTTGGGCGTATAGACGATGATCGGTTTTTCTCCGACAAACTTATAATCTTTTTTGCCGTTTTCGTAGCTTGTCTCGCTTATCAAAACGCCATGACGGTCGTATTCATACTCATGCTTATAGGTGGTTTTCTTAGGACCTTCGTCGTCCCAATTGGTATACCTGAATCCGCTTTCCTCTACAAGATTTCCTTTTCTGTCATACGTAGATTCTGTTCTTGAAGTGACTTCTCCGTCACTGCTATATTCGACGCACAAAATTTCGTTGCCCTTTTTATCATACTCGTATTCGGTCTTAGAAATCACGCTTCCGTCGTAGCTGTAGGATAATTCGGTCGCCTTGCTTCCTTTTCGGGTCACTTCGCGTTCATACGTACCGGTCGTCACGCCATCCCTTATAGTGGTTGAGTGCATCAAAACGCCATTCTTGTCATATTCGCGTTCGTATACGGTTTCGGAAGTCATTCGTCCGTCGGCATCATAATCTTTTCGGTTTACTACTTCGCCTTTTTCATCATATTCCGACTCTGTTTTTCCTGTATAGGTTCCGTCAGAGTATGAATAGCTATAATAGGTACTAAATGCCAAAACACCTTTGCTTCGATATTCGTATTCGTTTTTACTTCGAATAATGTCGTCTGAATAATATGCGTAATAAATTTGATTGCCGTATTTATCGTATTCGTATTCGTAAACACTGAAATGGTTTTCGCTATATGAATACATATACGACATCTTTATAATATTGTTGTCGTTGTCGTATTCGTATTCGATTTCCGATTCTACCGATCCAGCTTCGTCATATTCGATTACGCGCACACGGTTTCCCTTTTTGTCGTATTCGAATTCGTATTCATATTCATAAGGTTCGTCGTCGTATTCCTTTTCCTTCATTTCGACGCTAAGAAGCCTATGTCCTCTGCCGTATTCGTGTTCCGCTTCGATTTTTTCAACAAGCATCCCGTCCTCATATTCGGCAATCATTGTAGGATTGCCGTACTTGTCGAATTCATATATGTCGCGCGAGTACATAATTCCGTCATCATAATAAATCCCTTCGGCGCGTTCATAAACAACCTCGAAATCATCAAGCAGCTCTTCGGCGTCTTTATAGTCTTTGCAGGCGACGAGATTATAGTACGCAGGGGTGTATGCGCCGAGCTTTATTTCGATTTTCGCAAGATGATAGTGGAAGGGTTTTGCAAAAACCGTCAAAAGCAATGTCGACGCGATCGCGATAACGACGAAAAGCGCAACAAGCGCCTTCAAGCCCTTTTTGTGCGCCGCGAAAAAGCTCTTTGCCTTGCTTTTTGCGGACGGCTGAACGATGGTGTTTCCACAGTTTTCGCAGAAATATTCGACCATGCCCTCTTCGGTTTCGGATTTCTTCGGGTCGGTCAGCTTATGACCCTTCGCGGGGATTGTCTGATCCTCGCGCACGCCGCACATTCCGCAAAAACGGAACTGCTTGCCGTCCTCGGTGCAGGTCGCATACTCCTGAATATTCCAATCGCCCCAAGCGTGTCCGCTTGCGGGGGTCGGCTCTGTCTTTTCGGCACCGCAGACCTTACAGCGAAGCGTTTTGCTTCCGCCCTCGGTGCAGGTCGGCTCGGTTCCTCCGACGGTTTCAAAATCGTGATCCGCCAAAGGCTTGAAATTGTCCTTGTGCTCGTAACCGCAAGCGCACTTATGAAGCGTGAAGCCCTGCTGCTTGCAGGTCGACGGCACAACAATATCTTCAAAGCTGTGAATGTGATTGTTCTGTTCCACTTTTTCCTCCAAAGCTTAAGTTCTTAAATAGTAGGACGCTTAAATTTGATATTTTGTCACATATTCAAAAAGCATTTTTGCGTCAGTCGAAAAAATTCACCTTTCCCAATAATCTTCATCGGGAATTCGCACCGATAAATCCCAAATTGCTTATTTAAGCGCCTCGAGAACCTGATCCTTGATTGCCTTCATACCGAGCGCGGTGGGGTGGCTGTTGAACTTGTCGATGTCGTGAAGCTGAATAACCTGAGCGCCGTAATATTCTGCCGCGGTCTTGAGTCCGTCGGTGGTGATGGGGTCAAGCTCGGAATTGATAATGCACACGATCCTTGTGTCCTTAAGCTCCTCACTCAAGCGCTTGAAGAAATAACAGATTGCGGGGAGAACGTTAAAAAGGTCTTCCTTTGTGTGATTCTCGTACATCATCTCGCCCTTGTTCGCGCCGCACCAAGAGTCGTTGGTGCCGCCCAAAACAAGCATCGTGTCTATCTTGTTCTTCTCGAAAAAGCCGTTCTTTAAGTGTCTTTCGAATCTGTAAATAAACGAGTTGGTCTCGGAGCAGTCGGCGTTGGAATAACCTGTGTAACCGATGGTCGAGCCCGACCAGCTGTCGTTGAGAACCAAGTTGCCGTCGATTTCGGGAAGAAGCGGATACCACCACATATCCTCTGCGGTCTTTACGTCACACTCCTCACGTCCGATGTAGTAGTGAAGCTCGTGTCCCTCGGGAACCCAACCCTCAAATGCCGAGTAGCTGTCGCCAAAAATTACTACGTTGTTCATGGATTTTTATCCTTCTTTGTTCTTAAAATGATTTTATATCTGCCTGCCGAATCGTTTCAAAATAGCAGCTATAGATTATCACAAATAGTAACGAAAGTCAATCGGTTGGACTATTGACTTTTAATTTAAAGACCGTTATAATAAGCGCGTATGAATAAAATAAGGAGTATGAATATGGCAAACGTCGGCTTTTTTGATAACGCGAAAAAAGAATACGTTATCACCAATATGCGTCCGCGCAGACCTCTTTCGAACTATCTTTGGAACGAATTGTTCCTTTTGAATATCGATAACTTTGGCTTCGGCGAAAGCTTTTTGAGAATCAGCCCCGAGGAACGCCGCGTCCTTTTCGGCGGCGGCGAGGCGTCGCGTCTTGTTTATATCAAGGATCGCGACACCAAGGAGTTTTACGACATCAACCGCAACTACCGCGACCTCGCTTTTGATAAGTACGAGTGCCACGTCGGTATCGGCTATCAGCAGATTATCAGTGAGTACAAGGGTATCGAGGCGTCTCTTACCGTTACCGTTCCTGCCGTTGGTCACGCAGAGCTTTGGAAGATCACCGTTAAGAACAACTCGAACGCGGATAGAAATATCGACCTCATTCCTTACGGCCGTCCCGATGCAAACGTGACCACCCACCTTGCGTACGGCCACTCCGATTATGAAGAGGCGCTCGGCGGTCTCTATTTCTGCCACGACGCTTTCGCGGTCGACCACGATTACAGCGGCATTTATATGAAAGCGAGCGATTTGCCCGATTCTTACGACTTGAGCGATATTAATTTCAAGGGCGTTTATAACAGCTGGGCTAACCCTTTGGCGCTTAAAGAGGATTCGCTTACCAACAAAGGAGCTTCGTTTGACGATACCTACTGTGCGGCTATGCAGTTCAAGCTCACCCTTAAGCCGAACGAGGAAAAGGTTCTTTACGTTGTATTCGGTATCGCAACCTGCATCGAAGATGCAATCGCACAGAGCAACGAGTACTTGGCAGAAAATGCGTTTGAGAACGCAATTGCCGAGGTCAAACGCATCGCGGACGAGATGGACGCACTTTACCTGCTCGACACTCCCGACGAGTATGTAAACACTATGGTAAATATCTGGCTCAAGCGCCAGATTTCGCTCGGTAAGACCTGGGGACGCGTTTGCTCCAAGGGCTTCCGCGATATTATGCAGGACGCCGCAGGTCTTGCAGCTTTCGATGGCAAGATGACGAGAGAGAAGATTCTCCTCTGCCTCGCACATCAGAGACCCAACGGTAACCCGATGCGTGCTTTCGACCCCATCGCCCGCACTCCTTACTACGACGGCGCGGCTTGGATTCCCGCCACCATTCTCGCATATCTTAACGAGACCGGCGATTTATCGGTGCTCGACGAGGTTTGCCCCTACTTTGAATGTGATGAAAACGGCACCGTTTTCGAACATATGTATCGCGGACTTCGCTTCCTTCTCGACAACAGAGGCGCAAGAAATATGGTTCTTTGGGGCGGCGGCGACTGGAACGACTCTATCAACAACACCGGCTATCAGCAAAAGGGCGAAAGCGCTTGGCTGAGTATCGCTACCGTTAAGGCAATTACCGAGTTCTGCCGTATTTGTGAGATCGCGGGCGGCAAGGACGACCTTATCGCCAATATCAAAGCGGAACAGGCAGTTCTTAAGGCGGCTATTCTCGAGAATGCGTTTGAGGGCGACCAGTTCATCTACGGCATTACCGACTGGGACGAGCTCGTCGGCTCCAAAACAAACGTCGAGGGACAGACCTACCTCAATGCTCAAACTTGGGCAGTTCTTGCAGATATGCTCGACGAAGAGGGACTTAACAAGGTTATGCAGACGGTTGAGGATAAGCTTAAGTGCGACTTCGGTTACGTTCAGTGCGAGCCGCCTTACAGCAAAAAAGACGAGCATATCGGACGTATGGCGTACTTCATTCCGGGCGGATACGAGAACGGCTCGGTTTACAACCACGGCGTTGCATTTAAGATTGCCGCTGACTGTAAACTCGGCAAGGCAGACCTTGCATACGAAACGCTCAAGCTTATCAGCTACGATAATCCCAAGAACGACAACTCGGGTGTTGAGCCCTACGTTGTTACCAATATGTATTTAGGCCCGCAGGAGCCTAACCGTCCCGGTTTCTCCTTCTATTCCTGGATAACCGGTACCGCAGGTTGGATCTACCGCGACATTACCGAGTTTATGCTTGGTGTAGGGGGCGAGTGGACCGGTCTTAAGATTAAGCCTTGCCTGCCTTCTGCTTGGAACGAGGCGACCGTATCCCGCGTTTACAGAGGTGCGACCTACAATATCAGCTTCAAGCGTACCGGCAGCTACAAGCTTATCGTTGACGGCAACGCTATCGACGGCTGTATCGCGCCTATTTTCCCCGAGGGCAGCGTTCACACCGTGGTTTGCGAATTCTGATTTTAATCAGCAATCAAAAGGGACTTCAACCGAAGTCCCTTTTTACAATGAGTTTCTTATAAAAATCCGCGACATGTGCGTGGATTTTTATACCTATGATGTCCGCGAGCGGTGAGCGAGGCGCGAGCGAACGGGCATCCAAAAACCGACCAAAATGCTTGCATTTTGTGTCGAGAGCGTCAGCGTTTATCAAACTCGGGTTATAAGCGTAAAAGTTCTTATAATCGAGGTTGTCTTGAACGATGCGTAACGCGTCGCCGAAGCGACTAATTCAAACAGATGGACGAAAGTTGTTGAAATGTAAGGGGTTTTGTGGTATAATAAATTTGGTAAACGAGGAAAGGGTAATATAGTAATGAGCAAATCGAATGACTCCAACGTTATGATATATTTATTGGCTTATTTTCATCGATATGGCTGGATTGTTGCCACGATTGCGTGTAGTGTGATTTGGGCAGAACAAGCGGGTTGCATTTTTTGCGCCGCTTTCTTTATCTTTTCTATCTGGTCATTCGTTGGATACAAATGTAAGTGGAAGCATATTTATTGTTCATACCAAAACGCTTACCATAAAAAAATGACACCAAAGTACATTTATTGGGACCGAATAAAGAAAAGCGATGCTTATGGAGTCCCCTCGATTTTCTTTTCTTTTGGTATCATATTGCTAATTATGATATTGTGTTGACGAATTGGGATTATTCAAACAGATAAAAAGTTTTTGAGGGATTAAAAGGGAGCTTTTTTCAAAAAGCTCCCTTTTGTTATGCCGTTATCTCTTGTCAAACGACGGGTTATACGCGTAAAAGTTCTTGTAATCGAGGTTATCCTGAACGATACGAAGTGCATCGCCGAAGCGTTGGAAGTGGACAATTTCGCGCTCTCTTAAGAAGCGGATCGGGTCGGCAACGTCGTGGTCGTCGCAGAAGCGAAGGATATTGTCGTAGGTTTTTCTCGCCTTTTGCTCTGCCGCAAGGTCCTCCGACAGGTCGGCGATCGGGTCGCCCGTCGATTGGAAGGTGTATGCGTTCCAAGGCACGCCGCTTGCCGCGACGGGATAAAGCCCTGTCGTATGGTCGACGAAGTATGCGTCGAATCCGCCCTCTTTTATCTGCTCGGGCGTCAGGTTGCGGGTCAGCTGATACACGATCGCGCAGATCATCTCCATGTGCGCCAGCTCCTCGGTTCCGACGTCGGTGAGGATACCGATTGCCTCGTTATAGGGCATAGTGTAGCGCTGGGAGAGGTAGCGCATTGCGGCGCCGAGTTCTCCGTCGGGGCCGCCAAATTGGGTGATTATAAGCTTTGCGAGTGCGGGGTTCGGGTTTTTTATATTGACGGGATATTGCAGTTTTTTCTCATAGCTCCACATTGGTCAATCCTCCTCCCTATGCCAGGGCCAAGCGGTTTTGACCCAGTTCCAATCCCTGCCGCCCGCCGATTCGGCGGTAAGCGGACCGTAAAGTCCCTCGTACTGAGCGACAGCGTCGCGCATCATTTCGATGCACTTTTTATGCTTTTCAAGCGCCTGCTTATTCTCGGGATGGCAGTCGAGATAGAGCGCACATTCGTGTGCGGCAAAGGCGTACATCTGAATCTTGTGCATAAGGCTTTTGCGTTTGTTATCCATCACCTTGCCCCTCTCTTTCCGCCGTAAAACGGCATATCGAGTTCCTCGAAAAGCGTACCGCGCTCGAGCGCCTTTTCTTCGGAATAGAGCTTTTCGAACCTTTGATAGGGAACGTACATCATCGCGAGCGAAACGCGCGGAGGAAAGGTGCTTTCATCGGGAAGCTCGGGCATAACCGGCTCCTGATCGAAGCAATTCAATCCGTAATCCTTAAACATGATTTGTTTCATCCGTTCTGTGTTGAATTTCTTCGAAGGCCCTTAAAGCGCCTTCTTTGTCAGTATATGCCGAACAACCGAAAACTTGAAAGAATAAGCAATAAAAAGCGCGCCTTCGGTCATACCCTAGTCGCGTATTTGCGGCAAATCCTCCCCGCTCATCACGGTCACAGGCATTGACAAGACGGGTGCGATATGATATACTTCGCTTGATAAAACGAAGATTTAGGAGAGCTTATGGATCTCGGTTTTGATTTCTTTTTCACGAGCATTTCGCTCGGAATCGGGCTTGCGATGGACGCGTTTTCGGTGTCGCTTGCCAACGGCTTGAACGAGCCTTCAATGAAAAGAAAGAAGATGCTTGGCGTTGCGGGCATTTTCGCGTTTTTCCAGTTTGCGATGCCTTTGATCGGCTGGGTGTGCATCCACACAATCGCAACCCGTTTTGAAGCATTTAACAGGTTCATTCCCTGGATCGCGCTTGCGCTTTTGGGCTACATCGGCGGAAAAATGATTTACGAAAGCCTTACGAACAAATGCGAGGGCGACGAATGTCCCATAAAGCGCATCGGCTTCACCGCGCTTCTCGTGCAGGGTGTGGCGACCTCGATCGACGCGCTCTCGGTTGGATTTACGATTTCGGATTACTTTCTCCAAAAAGCGCTTATTTCCTGCCTTTTGATAGGCGTCGTGACCTTCGCGATCTGCTTTGCGGGGCTTGCGATCGGCAAAAAAGCGGGCGCGGGGCTTGCCGACAAGGCGGGGCTTTTGGGCGGCGGAATCCTTATCTTCATCGGTCTTCAAATTTTCATCAGAAGCTTTTTATAAGAAATTTCGAACCTATTATATAATAAAAGGAAGGAGAAAAGCATGAACAGTTACGACATCGACGTTTTTGTCAGCTATCACACAAGCTCGTCGCAGGGCGTTGTCGAAACCGTCGTTGCGAAGCTTGAATCCATCGGCATAAAATGCTGGTACGCCCCGCGTGACATCGAGGGCGGTTATGCCGGCAGCATCATCCGCGCGATCAACTCCTGCAAGGTTTTTCTTCTGATTCTGAACAAGCAGGCTTCGGAATCCTCGCGCGTTTTGAACGAGCTTGAAAATGCGCACAAGCGCTTTGCGGCAAAGGAAATGGCGATTGTCCCCTTCCGCATAGCCGACAGCGAGTTTTCCGACGACGCAACCTATTATCTTTCGCGAATTCACTGGTCCGACGGCGTTACCGAGCCTTTTTCCGACCGTGTAAACGAGCTTGCCGAGCGAATCGCCTCGCTTCTCGAAATAGAAACGAGCGGTCGAGTCAAAATCACCCTCCCCGACGGAAGCATTTACGAGGGCGAGCAGGAAAACGGCGTCCGCACGGGCAAAGGGTCGGTTATTTGGCCCAACGGCGACGAATACGTCGGTGATTTTAAAAACGGGCTCCGCCACGGCAAAGGAAGATTTACCTGGACAAGCGGAAACGTCTATGAAGGCGATTATTTCGAAGGAAAGCGCCACGGTCGAGGCAAATTCATCTGGGCGAGCGGCGATATTTACGAGGGCGATTACCTTTACGGCGAGCGCACGGGCAACGGAAAGCTGACCTATGCAAACGGAGACGTTTACGTCGGCAGGTTCGAAACGGGAACCTTGACCGACGGGTTTGTGACCTCCTCCGACGGAAGCATCAAAAAAATCGAAAAATAACAAGACTCTCTGCGTTTTTGGGCCCTCTCCACAGCGAGAAAACGGTTTTGCACCTTAAAACTTGATAGGATCTCACAAGACAAAGAAGAAAACTGCGATAATACGAGTGTATATCGCAGTTTTTTGATGCAGTATTGTGCAAAAATGGCTGTTTTAAGGCGATTTATCGCTATGGAAAGCCCCCTTCGGCAGGGGGTTATTTTTTTACACAAAAGCCCGAGAATTTATAGGAATATCGAAATTTGCGGAACCATTTTTAACAATTTCGACATATTAGTTATGTGAAAGCAACAAAACGAAGTCGTTCTGATTATAACTATTCACAAAAATACTTTCACAAAATGCCTTTCTCTTGACAATTCGCTTTGATATGGTAAACTATTATAGTTAAAACACATAAAATGGAGGAATATCCAATGAAAGCGACAAAACATATCCTCGCTCTCTGTCTTTCGCTCATCATGATCTTTTCCACGATCATCGCATCGGGCGTTATGACGGCTTCTGCTATACCGGGCGGCGGTTTGCCCACGACCTATTACCGCGCTTACGGCGTCGACCTTTCCTATTGGAACGGCACCGTTGACTTTGTAAAGCTTAAGGCAAGCGGTTGCCAATTTGCAATACTTCGTATCGGCTACGAGGCATCCGCCTCGCGCGTTGACACCTTGGACGACAACTTCATCGGCTATTACAACGCGGCTCGTGCGGCAGGTATGCCCGTCGGCCTTTACTTCTACTCGCTCGCTACCACCTACGCAGGCGCGAAGCAGGACGCAGAATGGGTTATGTCGCAGATCGAAAAGTACGATATGTACTTCGAATATCCCATCTATTACGATATAGAAGACGGAAAGTACACCAATCAGGTCTACCTCGGCTCTGCCGCTATGGAGCAGCTCTGCCTTGGTTGGTGTGAAACCCTTGAGGCTCGCGGCTATTTCCCCGGCATTTACGGCGGCGGCTCGCAGGTTATCGACAAGCTTTCCAGCAACTTTAAGTCGAGATACGACCTTTGGTATCCCCGCTACGCTTCCAACTATGAAAGCAACCAGCACGCCGCGGACGACTATGACTTTTCCGACTACTGCGGTATGTGGCAGCACGCTATTTTCGGTTATTACAGCGGTTTGTCCAGCACCTCGGTTGACATGAACGTCTGCTACAAGAACTATCCCGCGGTCATCAAGCAGTACGGCTACAACAACTGCGGCTCGCCTGCAAGAACCAATCTTCAGACTCTCGTCGACGAGGCTGCAAACGCGCGCCACTTCGATTACACCGAATCTCAGCTCACCACCTTCCGCAACGCGTACAACAACGCCGTTTCGGTTCTCGCAAACTCCTCCTCGACCGAATCCACGCTCGTAAGCGCATACAACACGCTTCTTGCGGCATACAACGCAAGCCCCACCGTTATTTCAAAGGGTAAATCCTACACCACCAACGCAAACAACCGTACCGACAAGTGGGCGGACGACAAAAAGCGTCTCACCGACGGTGTTAAGGGTCAGACCAAGGGCGACGGCGAAAGCTACGTCGGCTGGGGCGAAAAGGCGGGTGCACACATCGTCATCGACCTCGGCGGCAGCACCTCGCACAACTCCTACAAGGCATACTGTGCCCTCAACACCGAATGGGGCATCGGCGCAGTGTCGAACGTCAGCGTTTCGGTTTCCAACGACGGCGTGAACTTCACCCCCGTTGCGACCTCTAATTCGCTTTCGGTCAAATACACCGGCGAGGAATGGGTCACCTACACCGTTACCGCTTGGGCGGAAAGCGCGCGCACCGAAAGATACGTCAAGTTCGACATCGAGCCTAAGAGCAACCACGTTTGGCTTGACGAAGTCGAGGTCGGCACAAGCACCAACGGCATCGACCCCGGCATTTACGTAACCGGCATCAACAAGACCGTTACCTCGGGCAGCTGCGTGATCTTCACCCCCGCGTTCGGCACCATCACCACCGCGCTTGCTAACCACTCTTGGACCAAGAATATTGTCGCAGAATGGAGCGCATCGGACAACGCATACGTCGTTAAATCTGTCTCCTCGGGCTCCGGCGCATCTACTCCCAACATCACCCTTTCCTCTAACCAGATCCTCATCGCGGCTCACTCTTGGGAAGGCGAAGACACTACCAACCCTGTTTACGGCAGCGGCAGCAACTTCAACATCGCAGGCTCCGCAAAGGTAGGCGATATCCTCGTTCTCAACGGTATCGACGTTAACGGCGCGAAGATCTCCCCCGCGGCATATATTGCAATCGAAACTCCTCACTCCCACAACCCCGGCGAATGGACGACCGTAACCGAGCCCGAAATCGGCAAGGAAGGTCTTTCGGAACAGCGCTGCACCGAATGTAACGAGCTTCTCGCTACCAAGCCTATTCCCGCTCTTACCGCACCGGTTGACGTTGCTCTCGGCGACGTAAATAACGACGGCGCAATCGATCAGTATGACTACATCCTCGTTAAGCGCCACTACTTCGAAACACGACTTCTTACCGGTGACGAATTCACTCGCGGCGACGTAAACAAGGACGCAAAGGTCGATCAGTACGACTACATCCTCATCGCCCGCCACTACTTCGGCACTTACGTTATAGGTTAATATTTGATTTTATTACGAGAGAGAGGCTTTTAAAAAAGCCCCACTCTCGCGCTCTCTACGCAAAATTTTTCAAAAATAAAACAAACAAGTGTCATCCCTCGTTTGACCCAAAAAACGACAAGCGTTTTCGGGTACCGCGTAGGTGTTTCTCTCGCGTTCTTTTTAAAAACTTTTAAAATGAAATTAACTTATAAAACTATTGACAAGCGGACTTATCTGTGATAAAATAGCCGAGCGAAGTGAATATGTGGGTGTAGCTCAGTTGGTTAGAGCACTTGCTTGACATGCAAGGGGTCGTTGGTTCAAGTCCATTCATCCACACCAAAGCATTCAAACCCGAACCTTTTGCCAATCGGTGAAACGTTCGGGTTTGTTGTTTTTCTCAATGAGACTGCGTAGTTAAAGAAAAATGATGGAGGTACGGGTTTTGAACCTGCACCTCCATTCTTCTTTAGGTGTCCTTTTCAGACTGCTCTCTTTTCCACTGTTCGAATTCTTGTCTGCCTTCTTCGGATTCAAAAAAGTCAAGTATGTCCGGCAGGAAGCATTTTGCCAATGCTTCAATTTCATCTTCAGGTATGTGGGATTTGAGAATGATTTTGGCCTCTCTGCCCACTTATCTCCTCCTCTTTTATGAGTCTTTCAAAAACTCAGAATAGAACTTTTTGATATCGGTGCGGTGGTGTCCCATACGCTCGCTCATTTCGGTTTCTACCTGGCGTTCGGTCATACCGCCTTCTGCAAGCAAGCGACGGCGGTTTTCCTGAAAGTACAGATGTCTAAGTCCGTGCCAGGACGGTCTTTTGATTCTGGGCTTACAATCGGGTCTAACGCAATCACGTCTATTAGGATCAACAAACTTATTGCTGTGATTGCTGCGCCAGTTCTGCAACGAAGCCTTCTCTTTCTTTACGCTGTGCTT
>JAZRGS010000037.1:0-25699 GCA_045644305.1 Eubacteriales bacterium
CCCACCTACGAATCCGAAATTCTTTACAACACCTACGATGACGGGCTCACCCAGACCATGCCCGAAATCCTTAACGACAACCTCAAGTACCGCTCCGACTACGTTGAAGAAAAGCTCAACGTTAAGATCGCGGAGCAGAGAGTTTACGATACCAGCCGTCCCGGCGGCGGTATGTGTACCGAAATTCGTACCGGTAACCTTTCGGCTACCGAGGATTATCAGATCGTAGTTCCCTGCCTTTACGACGGCGCCACCTTGGCTGTCGAGGGTCAGCTTCACAACCTTTTGGGCGAGGATTTCTCGGGCCTTCAGATCGAAGCTCCCTGGTGGAATCAGGAATTCAACAAGAACATGACCTTCGGTAACCAGCTTTATTTCACTATCGGTGACCTCGGTACCGTTAACAAGGCTTCTACCGCTGCTATGTACTTCAATCTCGAGCTTTGGAACAAGCACGGCCTTTCCGAAAAGTTCGGCGGAAACCCCTATGAGCTCGTTCGCGACGGTAAATGGACCGTTGACGTGGTTTTCGAAGCAGGCAGAGAAATCTCGTCTGACGAAGACAACAACGGCCTTATCGACTACAAGGACTCCTTCGGCTGGGGCGGTCAGCTCGACGATATGTGGAGCATCTTCTATGCATCGGGCGAAAAGATCGCAAAGAACGGCTCTGACGGATACCCCGAGCTTTCGATGTACAGCGAACGCTCTGCAAAGCTTATGGAAAAGCTTCAGGAATTCGTTAAGGACGACGAGCACTACATCTCCGCTAACGACTACTTCGGCGTAGTTCAATGGCCCTCCGTTCTCGTTGAAGAAGCCTTCACCGACGGCAGATCCTTGTTCTACAACGGCAGCGTTGGTACCGTTATCAACCTCGGTGTTATGGAACAGCAGTTCGGTATGCTTCCCCTTCCCAAGGCTGACGAGGGTCAGGAAAATTACTTCTCTCTCGTTAACCCCTGGACCTCGACCTGCTTCGCGGTTCCTACCTGCGTAAGCGAAGACAACCTCAAGCTCGCTATCGACGTTCTCAACGTTATGGGCGCTGAATCGCTCAACACCGTTGCTCCCAACTATCAGGAAATTCTCGAATACATGAAGATACGCGACGACGATTCCGCTGATATGCTTAACAACTACATACTTCCCAACCGCGGATGTGACGTTGGTATGGTATACAAGTGGGGCGCGCTCGATACCCTTCTCCACGATATGGCAAGTGCAAACGTCGGCACCTTCGCTTCCGCTTATGAAGCAAAGGCAGATAAGGCTCAGAACGACCTTGACGAAACCGTTGCCTTCTTCGAATCGAACGCAAAGTAAACAGAACGAATCTATTACGAAGCCCGAATAATACTTTCGGGCTTCTTCCTTTATGAAGGAGAAAACCAAAATGAAGATTTTATCATTCGGCGAAATACTTTGGGATATTTTCCCCGAAGAAAAGAAAATCGGCGGCGCACCCTTTAATTTCGCATCTCACACGGCAAGGCTCGGCGCCGAAAGCTATATGATTTCCTGCGTAGGAAGCGACGAAAACGGCATCGACGCATTAAAAGAGGTCGAAAGATTGGGCATCAAGCGCGATTATATCTCGGTAGACCGCAAATACCCGACAGGCTATTGCGCCGTCACGCTTAACGAGGGCAAGCCGAGCTACGACCTTGTCAGGAACGTAGCTTACGACCACATCCCCGACGTCTGCCCGCGCGGAAGCTTCGATGCGCTTTATATGGGCACGCTCGCGCTCAGAGCACCCGATTCGAGAAGAAGCTTTGAAAAGCTTTTGAAATACGTTAACGCCAAGGAAATATTCTTCGACGTCAACTTCCGCGGTAATTTCTATACCCGCGAGCTTGTAAACACACTTCTCCGCGAAACGACTATACTTAAAATAAGCGACGAGGAGATCGGCTTTTTCGGTAAGCGCGACCACGTAAACGTATGTCTCGACCTTTCGAAGAAATATCGACAGCTTAAATTCATCTGCCTTACGTTGGGAGGCGACGGCGCGATGATTTACGATTGCAGAAACAAAACCGTTCTTTTCTCGGAAAAGCCGAAGGTCGACGTGGTATCAACCGTCGGCGCGGGCGACAGCTTCGCGGCTTGCTTCCTTGTAAGCTATCTTTCGGGACTTTCGGTTGAAAAGTGCCTCGACAGAGCGGTTCGACTTTCTTCGTTCGTGGTAACTCAGCTCGGCGCGATTCCCGATTACGACCCGAAAACCCTTTTCGAGGGAATTTAGCCTAATTCAACACAAAAGACTCATATTTTCGAAAAGCTATTGCTTTTTTCTCGAAAATATATTAAAATATCGTTAATATTATTTTGGAGGTTATTCTTATGGAAATGCTCAAAAAGTTCTTCCCGTTCTCTTTCGTTGAAAAGAAGGACGTGGTTGCTCTCGTTATCAACATCATTATTCAGATCGTTCTCGCGGCTGTCGTTGGTCTTATCATCGGTATCTGCGCGAAGATTCCCGTACTCGGTTGGATCATCGGTCTCGCAGGCGGTCTCGTTGACCTTTACTTCCTCATCGGTATCGTTCTTTCCTGCCTCGATTACTTCAAGATTCTTAAGTAATTCGAAGCCTGTTCTTCAGAAACCGAAAATCGATTTAAAGACGCTTTTTAAGCGTCTTTTTTCTTTCCGATTTTATCGTTATTTTGTTGACTTTCGGGGCGAAAGGTGATAAAATGATGATGAATAATTATGCGAGGTTATTGCGATGGGAAAAGCTTTGATTTTCGACGGCAACAGCATATTGAATCGGGCATTTTACGGCGTTCGTCCGCTCACCTCGCCCGAGGGGTTACCCGTGGGCGCGCTTTTTGGATTTGTCGGTATGATAAGCAAGGCGTTTGCGCAAATCGGGGGCGACCCGTCCTATGCCGCGATCGCTTTCGACCTTAAGGAAAAGACCTTCCGCCACAAGGCGTGCGACAGCTACAAGGCGACCCGCAAGCCGATGCCCGAGGACCTCGCGGCACAGATGCCCTATGCGCACGAAATTGCAAAAGCGCTCGGTTTGAAGGTTATCGAAATCGCAGGCTATGAGGCTGACGATATTTTGGGCACGCTCTCGAGCGAGCTTTCGAAAAAGGGCGAGCACACCTTTATCGTAACGGGAGACCGCGACAGCTTCCAGCTTATCAACGAAAACGTCACGGTTTTGCTTGCCGCAAACGACGAAACCAAGGTCACGACCCCGATCGAGATCAAGGAAAAATACGGAATTACCCCGAAGCAGCTTATCGATTTAAAGGCGATAATGGGCGACTCGTCCGACAACATCGCAGGCGTCCCCGGAATCGGCGAAAAGGGTGCAATTAAGCTTATGACCGAATACGGCTCGCTTGACAGCATCTACGAAAACCTCGATAAGATTACGGGAAGCACGAATAAAAAGCTTCAAGATGGCAAGGAAAGCGCATATATCTCGCGTTTTCTTGCCGAAATAAAGCTCGACGTTCCGCTTGGATGTGAGCTTGACGATTGCCGATACAACGGAAAAGATATCAATTCGCTTCGCGATATATATACGAAATTGGGCTTCAAGCAGTTTTTGGAAAGGCTCGAGGCTGATGCGCCGAGCGTTACGGCAAGCGAGGAATACCTTCCTCTGTCCGCGCTTGACAGCTTAGAGGGCGAAACCGCTTATCTTTACAGAAACGAAAACGAGCTGTACGTTTTCGCACAGGGCAAGTCGGTTAAATGTGCAGCCGTTGAGGGAATTTACGCGGTTCGCGCTTGCAAAGAGCTTATCTGCTGGTCAAGCAAGGAAATTTTGCACCTCGCAAAGGAGGCGCAAGTCGAAATCAAGGGCGAAATTCAGGATATTTCGCTTATCGCCTACGTCTGCTCACCTGCCGATAACGGAGTTACCTTCGGCAAGGTGCTGCTTGATAATTTGGGCGTCAGCTCAAGCGAGGTTTTGGTTTCATATCTTCCCGCGCTTTATGAAAAGCTTTTGGACAAACTGACCGAGGCTCAAAAGAAGCTTTATGAAGAAATCGAGCTTCCGCTTGCAAGCGTGCTTTGCGATATGGAGCATTACGGCTTCGAGGTCGACGAGGAAGAGCTTGAACGCTTCGGCGAAAGGCTTGAGCAGACAATCAACCGGACCGAGGAAGCGATTTGGGAGCTTGCGGGCGAAAAATTCAACGTTAACTCTCCCAAGCAGCTCGGAAATATACTTTTTGAGAAGCTTATGCTTCCCCACTACCGAAAAACCAAAAGCGGCTATTCGACCGACGTTTCGGTGCTTGAAAAGCTTGTTAATTATCACCCGATAATCGAGCTTATTTTGGAATACCGCAAGGATACAAAGCTTAAAAACACCTACTGCGACGGATTGAGCAAGCAAATAGCCGCCGACGGCAGGATACACACCACCTTTAAGCAAACCCAAACGCTGACCGGCAGGCTTTCCTCGGCGGAGCCGAATCTGCAAAACATCCCCGTGCGAAGCGACAAGGGCAAGGAATTGCGCAAATTCTTTGTTTGCGGCAACGGAAACGTCCTTATCGACGCCGACTATTCGCAAATAGAGCTTCGCGTGCTCGCGCACGTCGCGAACGACGAAACGCTGATAAACGCCTTCAAAAACGGCGAGGATATACACACCGTTACGGCAAGTCAGGTATTCGGCGTGCCGATCGAGGCTGTCAGCGCAGAAATGCGTAAGCGCGCAAAGGCTGTCAACTTCGGTATAATTTACGGAATCGGCGATTATTCGCTTTCGCAGGATTTGAAGATTCCGAAAAAGACGGCGGCTGAATATATAGCCAACTATCTGAACAAATATCAAGGCGTCAAGGAATATCTCGAATCGACAAAGGCGTTCGCGCGTGAAAACGGATACGTCGAAACCATGTTCGGACGCAGAAGATACGTTCCCGAAATAAACGCAAGCAACAAAAATATGCAGGCGTTCGGCGAGAGAATCGCGATGAACACCCCGATTCAGGGCGCGGCGGCGGATTTGATAAAGATCGCGATGATCCGCACCGATAAAATGCTCAAGGATGCGGGATTAAATGCGCGTTTGATACTTCAGATACACGACGAACTGATTATCGAATCACCCATAGAAGAAGCGTTGCGGGCAGAAAAGATACTGCTTGAGGCAATGCAGGGCGCCGCAAATCTTGCGGTACCGCTTCAGGTTGACATAGGCGGCGGCATCAGCTGGTACGACGCCAAGGATTAAATATAATTGACGAGGGAATAAATTATGGCACTTAAGAATTTAAACGGCAGAAAGGTACGCGAGCTTCTCGTTTACCCCGACTACACCGACAGAGAACTCACCGGCAAGCTTACCGGCGGTAACTATTCCGAAGGACTTGCATCTATTTCGGCGGTCATGAAGCAGGGCGGTCACGACGTCAAGCTTTTGCACCTCCTTTATCTCCATTCCGAGCAGGAATTTAAGGAAAAGCTTAAGGCGATGGGCGAATTCGACATCATCGGATTTTCGATCCGCACGACCGCATTCCCCGACAGCCAGCTTTACATCAAGTGGGCTAAGGAGGTTCTCCCCGACGCCCTTATCACCGCGGGAAGCTACCATTGCACCCTCGCGCCCGATGAGGTAATGTCGCTCACCGGCATCGATGCTCTTACCATCGGCGACGGCGAATATGCAGCGCTTGAGCTCGCCGACAAGATGAGCGCGGGCGAGGATTACACCAACATCCTCAGTATGTGGTTCAGAATGGATGACGGAAGCATCAAAAAGAACCCCGTCGCTCCCCTTTTCGAGGATCTCGACCGACTTCCCATCCCCGACTTCGATCTTTTCGATTACGACAACCTCGACAGCGTCAAGGTCGGCACCGCTATCGTTATGATGAGCCGCGGCTGCCGCTACAACTGTACCTATTGCGGAAACTCTCAGTTCAGAAACGTTTATCCCAATAAAAAGATCTATTCGCGTTTCCGTTCGCCCCAAAACGGCATACTCTATTTAAAGACGCTTCTTGAAAAGCATCCCCAGATCAAGGTCATCAACTTCCGCGACGCGATCTTCAATATGATGCCCGATTGGACCGAGGAATTCCTTGACCTTTACACCAAGGAAATCCACCTTCCCTTCACCGGCAACATCCGCTTCGACATTCTCACCGAGGAATCGGTTCGCAAGATGAAGGAAGCGGGCTGCTATACCATCGATATGGGCCTTGAAAGCGGCGATCAGGAAATGCGCTTTAAGTATCTCAAGCGCTATATGACCGACGAAATGATCATCAACTGCAGTAAGTGGTTCCACAAATACGGCATCGCTCAGCTCACCTACAATATAATCGGTCTCCCCTACGAGGATAAATACCGCGCGTTGAAGACCATCAAGCTCAACGCAAAGGCGGGCGCCGACAGGGTTATACCCAACATTTTCTATCCCTACCCCGGAACCAAGCTTTACGATATCGCTATGGAGGGCGGCTTCATCCCCGAAGGCGGCGTTTCTCCCGATGCAAGGGTTCCCCTCGTTCAGCCTCAGTTCCCCGAGCATGAGGTGCTTTACCTTCAGGCATATTTCGCACATTTCGTGCGCAGATACAAGTGGGCTTACGCTATGCCCGAATGGCTCGGCAAGCCCTATGAAAAATGGCTCGACGCAAGAGCGACCGGCAAGCACGTCCCCTACAAGCTTCTCGTTAAGCTTCACGACGGCTATTCCAAGGTTCGCAACTGGCTCAAGAACCTCCTTATCGACCACCTTCCCAAGGTATATATGAAGCTCCGCGTTTGGAAGCACCGCAAGAAGGCTAAAAAAGTAGATTAATATGGCTGGTATTTTATACGTCGTTCCCACCCCTATCGGAAACCTTGGCGATATGACGCTCCGTGCGAAGGAAACGCTTGAAAGCGTGGATTTTATCGCGTCCGAGGACACCCGTGTAGGCGGTAAGCTTTTAATGCTTTTGGGAATCAAAAAAACGCTCGTCAGCTATCACGAGCATACCTCGCGCAACGCGACCGACGCAATAATTGCGCGCATACTTTCGGGCGAATCCTGCGCTCTCATCACCGACGCAGGCACCCCCGCCGTTTCTGACCCCGGCGAAAAATTGGTGTTCGCCTGCGCCGAAGCGGGTATACCTGTGTGCGCCCTCCCCGGCCCCTGTGCGGGCATCGTTGCCATATCGGCATCGGGACTTGCGTCAAGAAGGTTCTGCTTCGAGGGTTTTCTTCCCGAAAACGCGCGTGAAAGACGCGAAAAAATCGACGAGCTTTCCCGCGAAAAGCGTACCTTTATTCTGTATATCTCTCCGCACGACGCAGAAAAATATTTAAAGGAGCTCTCGCTCGCACTTCCCGACAGAAGATGTATCCTCGCAAAGGAGCTGACAAAGCTTCACGAGCGCTATTTTCGTAACACGGTTGCAAAGCTTTACGAGGAATTTTGTGCGTTATCGCCTTCGGAAAAGAAAGGCGAATACGTCTTTGTTTGCGAGGGAATGCCCGAGGAAGAGGCGTTCTGGGCGGAAATGTCTGTCGAAGCGCACGTCGAGCATTATATTTCGCTCGGTATGTCGAAGATGGACGCCTGCAAGGCGGCGGCTCGCGACAGAGGCGTCGGCAAGGGCGAAATTTACAAAATCATCAACAAATAATTACGAAAGGACGATTTTATGAAAAGATTCGGGAGCATAATTCTCGCGCTTATTCTTGCGCTCACCCTTTTTGTCCCGATGCTTTCGGTCAGCGCCGAGGGCGAGGTCATAGATATCACGCTCAGCTGTGACGGCAGTGCGTACGCAGGCGGCGAAATCGTCCTTAAGGTGTCGGTCAGCAAGCCGACTCAGGCGCTCGCAGGGCTTGAATTTACCCTTTTGTACGATTCAAGCGCGCTTACTCCGCAAATCACGACAAACACCGAGGACGGTCGCGAAATGGACGCGCTCGTTTCGGAAATGCCCCAAGGCTGGGAGCAATTGTCATACCATTCCGAGGGTTCCTATCAATTCAGATTCGCTATGCCCGACAGCGGAAGCGCTTACCTCGACAAGGAGGGCGAAATCTGCCTTATGATCCCCTTTGACGTCAAAAAGGCGGGCGAATTTAAATTCACGGTCAGCGACGCAGACGTCATCGCGATATCTGCCGATAAGCTATTGCCTCTTTCGGGCAACGGCTGTGAGCTGACAATGGTTGCGGCGAGCGAGGCGCAAAAGCTTGCCGTTAACGTCGTAAGCGGTGAAATCGCATACGAAAACTCGCTTTATTACCTCAAAATCGACGCGCTTAATCTCGGCGACGACAATGGAATCATCGGTCTCGAATTCGACGTTTATTACGACAAGGCGTCCTTCAAGCCTACGATAACCGAAAACGCATCGGGTCAGATGGACAGCTTTATGAAAACGATGCCGAAAAACGCTTGGGAGCAGATGTGCTCGCTCGATGAATCAAAGGGCTGCTACACTATCCGACTCGCCGCGCTTCACGCCGAATCGACTACCGATTGTGAAGCACTCGAATCGGGCAAAAAGCTATCGCTTGCCATCCCCTTCCGCGTGCTTGCGAGCGAAGGAAGCGTCGCCGAATTCAGAATAGACTCAAATTCTATCCTCGCATTGAACGGCAAAAACAAAATAGCCTCGGGCTCGGGCAACAAATTGACGGTCTCTGTCGAAAAGGCAACTGCATCGATGCTCCCCGAGGAGTTGGGTTATGAAATCAAGGACGGACTTCTTTTAAACGTCCCTGCCGAAACCGATATCAACGAATTTTTGGCACCGCTTTCGACCTTTTCGATAACCGATAAAAACGGAACGCTCGAAACCGAGGGCAACGTTTGCCCCGAATACATCCTCACCGACGGCGTTAATTCCTACACCATCGTCGTCCGCGGCGACGGCGACGGCACCGGCACTATCGATACATACGATTACGTACTTGCACGACGCGCCTATTTCGGCACCTACATCCCCAACGAAGCCTGCCTTTCCGCGCTCGCGCTTTCCGACGGAATCGCCGTCACGACCTACGACTATATCCTTATAAGGCGCCACTTCTTCGGCACCGTTGATTTGAACAAGGTATAAAAATGAAAAAAATCATTACGTTTTTCCTCTTATTCGCGCTTATTCTTCCGCTTGCATCCTGCGTTCGCGACGATAAAGAAATCGATGCAATCGCCGAAGGCTTCCTTTCAGCGTTTCTTATGCGCAACGAGGAGGGTATGAAGCAATATATACACCCCGATCACCTCGATTCGGCTATGCCCGGCGACGATTTTTACAAATCTCTTGAAAAGCAATATTTAAAGGTCGGCAACGACTTTACCGAGCTTTACGTCGTAAGCAAGGAAAATTATAAAGAAATACGCGGCGCGACAAAGTGCAGCTACGTTGCGCGAATCAACGAGCTTTTTTACAGCGTCGACCTTATAATAATCAACGACAAAAACGGCGTAGGAGTTGCATCCTTCGCTATGGTATTTAACAACAACCCCGACTATTATTACAACGAGTATCTGGAGAAGGCAAATGCTTAAAAAGATACCAATAACCATAAAAAACTATATACTCGTTACCATCGGCAGCTTAATGTACGCTATCGGTGTATCGCTCTTTCTCGACCCCGCCGACCTCGCGTCGGGCGGCGTTTCGGGTATCGCGATAATTATCGGCAGCATCTCCGACGCTCTTCCCACGGGTGCGTGGGTTGTAATTCTTAACGTTCCGATAATGATTGCGGGCGTTTGGAAGCTCGGCGCAAAAATTCTGCTGCCCACCTTTTATGCGCTCGGCGTCAGCTCGGGTGCAATGACGCTTTTGGAAACACTGAACGTTCCGCCCGTCACAAACGACACGCTTTTAGCCTGCGTAGGCGGCGCAGTCGTAGCATCGGCAGGTATCGGCCTCGTGTTCCGCGGCGGTGCGACCACAGCGGGCACCGACATAATCGTAAAGCTTCTCCGCTTGAAATTCAGGCATATTTCCACAGGCGCGATATTCCTTTTCACCGACGGCATCATCTGTCTTGCGTCGGGCTTTGCCTTCAACGATATGAATAAGGCGCTCTTCGCGGGCATCGCGGTATTTATCCAGATGAACGTGCTCAACATGGTGCTTTACGGCTCGGACGAGGCGAGAATGGTTTATATAATCAGCGAAAAGGACCAGATCATCGCGCAAAGGCTGTTAAAAGAGATCGACGCAGGCGCCACCTTCCTTTACGGCAACGGCGCTTACACAGGCAAGGACCGCAAGGTGCTTATGTGCGCTTTAAAGATGCGCTCGCTCCCCCAAGCACGTGAAATCGTCCGTCAGGAGGACAGCGACGCTTTCGTTATCGTAACCAAGGCGACGAGCGTGTTCGGCGAAGGCTTCAAGAGCCACGTTGAGGACGACCTATGATAGCCTCGCAAATCGCCCCGCTCATTCCCTATATCGACGCCCTAAAAGCCGAAAAGCGCCCGATTTTCCTTTACGGAATGGGCAACGGCGCCGAAAAAATTTATGCACACCTTGTCAATAACCAAATAAAAATCCAAGGCGTCGTCGCCTCGGACGGATTTGTTCGAAATCAGGAATTTTTGGGATTTACCGTTAAGGGAATTTCCGAAACGGCTGATATTTACGGCGAGCTTTGCTTGGTTTTGTGCTTCGGGCTCGAGGGCGAAAAATCGCATTTCCTTTATGAGCTTTCGAAAAAGCACAAAATCATTTCGCCAAATCTCCCCGTTTTCGGCACAGGCATTTTCGACAAGGAATATATTTTTAATAACATCGATAAAATACAAAGGCTTTACGATATCCTCGAGGACGATTTATCGAAGAAATTGTTTATAAGCCTGCTTAAATACAACGTCACGGGCGAGCTTATGTACGTTATGGGGGACGAATTTTCAACCCCGCCCGATAAATTTTATCTTCACGACAAGCGCCATATCGACGTCGGCGCTTACGACGGAGACACGGTTTTGGAATTCATCGAAAAAAGCACCGCCTACCGCGACATCGTCGCGTTTGAGCCCGACCCGATGACCTTTAAAAAGCTCACCAAAAACCTGACGGGCGTGCGTGATTGTATTTGCGTAAACGCCGCGGTCGGCAAAAGCAAAGCCCTGATTTCCTTCGAATCGGGCGGAGGAAGAGCCTCGCATTGCGGCGAAGGCGAAGCAAACACGCAAATGCGTTCTATCGACGAATTCTGCGGATTCACCCACATTCACGCCGAGGGCGAGCGCGTCGGAAGCATAAAAATCGATGCCGAGGGTATGGACGAAAGCGTCGTATTCGGCGCGGTAAACACGATTTACTGCTGCAAGCCGAGCCTGTCGGTCGCCCTATACCACCGCGCCTACGACATCATCGAGCTTCCCCTGCTTTTGCGCAAGCACAACCCGAAATATAAGTTTTATCTCCGCAAAAAGGAATATATCCCCGCGTGGGACATCTTTTTATACGCTGTTAATTAGGAGTGTTGTTATGTCATTTACGCAAATCGAGCAAAGCAAATTCAACGCCGAAATCTTCAACGCGATAGGCAAGCAATGGATGCTTATTTCTGCGTCAAAGCCCGACGGAAGCATTAACACGATGACTGCATCGTGGGGCGGCTTGGGGGTTCTTTGGAACAAAAACGTCTTTTTCTGCTTTGTCCGTCCTCAGCGCTATACCCACGAATTCACCGAGGCAAGCGATAAAATCTCGCTCTCCTTCTTCTCGGAGGAATACAGAGAAGCGCTCACCTTCTGCGGACGCAACAGCGGACGCGATTGTGACAAAATCGCGCTTGCAAAGCTTACCCCCGTCAACGAAAACGGCGACGTGTATTTTGCCGAGGCAGAGCGCGTGATCTTCGGTAAAAAGATTTACGCAGGCAAGCTCGACCCGAAATGCTTTATTTCGGACGACATCGAAAAGCACTACAACGGCGACTACCACACGGTTTATATTTGCGAAATAGAAAAAATCATCGAAAAGGAATAACATCATGCAGGTCAGCCATCTTATAAAAGCCGTCAACGACGGTAAGCTTGATAAATCGATCATCGCGCTTTACCCCGAAAAGGATATTTTAAACAGAAGAGAACGCATCACCACCCTTGCCGAAAACTTTATGTCGCTTTACGGCGACTTAGAGGTCACACTCTTCTCTGTCCCCGGCAGAACCGAGCTTTCGGGCAACCACACCGACCACAACAACGGCCGCGTGCTTGCGGCATCCGTTGACATCGACATAATCGCAATCGCTTCGAAGGTTGAGGGCGACGAGGTCAGAATCAAATCGGTTGGCTACCGCGAGGACATCGTCGACATTTCCAACCCCAACCCCGAAAACGTTCGCAAGGGCTCTTCCTCGGCAATTATCGCGGGCATCGCCGATTATTTCAACAAGAACGGATATAAGAGCGGCGGCTTCTATGCCCACACGACGAGCGACGTTATGACCGGCTCGGGACTTTCCTCCTCTGCCGCGTTTGAAGTCATCTGCGCGAGAATCTTTTCAGAATTCTATAACGACGGCAAGGTCACCGCTATGGAGCTTGCAAAGGCAGGCAAGTATGCCGAAAACGTCTTCTTCGGCAAGCCCTGCGGACTTATGGATCAGGCGGCTTGCGCCTCGGGCGGATGCCTTTGGATGGATTTTGAAAACAGCGCCGACCCTAAAACCGAAAAAATCGATTTTGACATAAGCAAATACGGATACAGCCTCTGCATCGTTAACACCGGCGGCAACCACGCCGACCTCACAGACGATTACGCATCGGTTCCCTCCGAAATGCATTCGGTCGCGGCACTTATGGGCAAGCAGACCCTGCGTTCCTGCGATGAAGAGGATTTCATGGGCAGAATTTCCTATATGCGCTCGATCGTCGGCGACAGAGCGATCATGCGCGCGATGCACTATTTTGCAGAAAACCGCCGAGTTGATAAACAAAAAGCCGCTCTTAAAAACGGCAATATCGAAGAATATTTTTCGCTTGTAAAGCAATCGGGCGATTCCTCGTTCAGATTCCTTCAGAACGTTTACACCAACCAAAACGTATTTGAGCAGGGCATCTCCTTGGCGCTTGCGATTACCGAACGCTTCGGCGCGACCTGCCGTGTTCACGGCGGCGGCTTTGCCGGCACCATTCAGGCGTACATCAAAAACGAGCTTGTACAGGATTACAAAAAGACAATCGAATCGGTATTCGGCGAAAACGCTTGCAACGTCTACACGATTCGTCCCTACGGCGCTGCCGTTGTTACCGAAAACGAAATTAAGGGTTAATTTTAAATGCCTGACGCAAAAATCTTCACCTTGTTTTCCTCATCAAAGGGAAACTGCTGTTACATAAAATACAAGCGCGATGAGATTTTGATCGATTGCGGTGCCTCGGCTCGCTCTATCGACAAGATGCTTAATTGCCTTGACACAAGGCTTGAAAGCATAAGCGCAATCTTCATCACGCACGAGCATAACGACCACATCCGCGGCTTGGAAACCATCGCGAAGCATTTTAAAATGCCTATATTCGCTCCCGAAAATTGCGTTCAATATCTTCGCGAAACGACGGGCTCCGACAACGTGAATCCTTTAAAATCCTTTCAGGCGCTCGAAATGAACGACTTGGCGCTTTGTCCGATAGCCACCCCTCACGATGCGCGCGGCAGCGTCGGCTTCAGAATCCGCGCAGGCGAGGAAAAAATCGGCTACTTCACCGACATCGGGCATCTTTCGGAAGGGGTTCTGCGCGGGCTTTCGGGCTGTAATAGGGTAATTATCGAATCGAATCACGATACCGAAATGCTCAAAAACGGAAGCTATCCCTATTCGCTTAAGCGCAGAATTTTAGGCGAATTCGGGCATCTTTCGAACGAAATCTGCGCTTCTCTTCTCCCCCACCTCGTAAACCACGGAAGCCGCTCGTTCATGCTTGCCCATTTAAGCGAGCACAACAACACGCCCGAAACGGCTTTTAACGAAAGTCTGGTTTCGCTTCATTCCAAGGGGATTGAGGTGAACACCGATAGTCACGAATCGGTGCGTCTGCAAACCGCAAAAAGCTGCGGAATTTGCGAGCTGAAATAGCAATAACGAATACTTACAAAACAAAAAGGTACGTTTTACGCGTACCTTTTTATTTTTATTTTATTAATAACCAACGGGTTGCTTTTTCGCAAGCAAGAGCATAACCACGCCCGCCAAAACCAAGACCAACGATATCAGTATATACGAAATGGTTTTAAGTGTTACTTCTAAAGTTCTCATAATTCGCAATTCTCGCCGTTTGGGCAGTATAGTCGTAAATATCCGTGTATTATTATAACATCAAAAATAAAAATTTCAAGAGATAAAGTGCATTTTTTAGAAACATTTTGTTCACAGTTTCGACTTTTTTTGATTTTTGATGAGAGCCCTTGCCAAAATGCGCGAAAAGTGGTAAAATCAATTAATCACTATCGAGGTAAATACGATGCAATACAGCTATCTTCCGAAAGAGCTTGAAAACCGAATAATATCCGACAGAGCCAACAACACAATGCCGCAATTCGCCTTTAACAGCGCCGAAGCGATTAGGCGCGACGCAAGCCACGACGCCGAAACTCCGCTTCGCACCGCCTTTATCCGCGACGTCGAAAAGATACTGCATTGTCCCTATTACAACCGATATGCCGACAAAACGCAGGTATTTTCCTTTTTCAAAAACGACGACATAACAAGACGCGCTTTGCACGTTCAGCTTGTTTCGCGAATCGCGCGCACAATCGGCAGAGCGCTCAATTTAGAGCCCGACCTGATTGAAGCGATAGCGCTTGGGCACGATATCGGACACACCCCCTTCGGGCACGCGGGCGAAAGCTACCTCGACGCGCTGTTGTATTCCGAATCGGGCAGGCATTTTTCGCACAACATACATTCGGTGCGCGTGCTTGACGAAATTTTTCCGCTTAACCTCACGCTTCAAACGCTAAACGGCATTGCCTCGCACGACGGCGAAATGGAAATGGACGAATACCGACCTATTGAAATGAGCTCGTTTGAGGAATTCGACCGCTTGATAAAGCTCTGCCACGAGGACAAGGCGAACGTCAAAAGGCTCGTCCCCTGCACTCTCGAGGGCTGTGTCGTGAGGATATCCGACATTATCGCCTATCTCGGCAAGGACAGGCAGGACGCCGAAAGAGCGGATTTGCAGACCGCCGACGCCTTTGAGGACGGAAAAATCGGCAGGCACAATTCCCAAATCATCAACAATTTAACCGTCAACATCGTCACGCACAGCTATTCAAAGCCTTACATCAAGATGGATGACGAGCATTTTTCCGCCTTGCAGGCCGCAAAGCGCGACAATTACGCGCTGATTTACAAAACCGAGCGAGTCGAATCGGTGCTTGGCAACGTCGTCAATCCGATGATGAGCCAAATATTCCAAAAGCTGCTTTCCGATTTGAAAAACGGCGTAAAGAGCTCGCCCGTTTTCAAGCACCACGTCGAATTTTTGGAGAACTCATATTACGCGAAAAAGCGTGCAACCCCTTATCTTGAAACAGATCCCGCGTTGATCGTTGCCGATTATATCGCAAGCATGACCGACGATTATTTCATAGATTTGCACGCATACCTCTTCCCCAAAAGCGATCTTTGCATCGAATACAAGGGATATTTCGGAGAAACATTATGAAAAGATGCGTCATAGTCGGCGGTGCGCCGATAAACGATTACGAAAACACAAAGCGCTATTTCAAAAAAGACGATTTTGTCATTTACTGCGATTGCGGACTGCGTCATATCGAAGGGCTTCAAGTCGAGCCCGACCTCATAATCGGCGATTTCGATTCCTTCGATAAGCCCGACGTTAAAACCGAAACTATAACTCTCCCCCGCGAAAAGGACGATACCGATACCTTTTTCGCAGTAAAAGAAGCGCTTTTACGCGGATACGACGATTTTTTGCTTATCGGAGCGATCGGAAAGCGAATCGACCATTCCATGGCGAATCTTTCGATTTTGCTTTATCTCGACAGCCTCGATAAAAAGGCGATGATCGTCGACGATTATTCCGAAATTGAAGTGGTTTCGAAAAGAGAAGCTTTTGTAACGGACGAATATCGCTTCTTTTCGCTTCTCGCGATCGACAACGCGGCGAAGGGCATAAGCATTAAAAACGCTCTCTTCCCTCTCGAAAACGGCGTTATCTCTCCCGATTATCAGTACGGCGTCAGCAACGAGGTTTTAAAGGACGAAATCGCAAAAATCAAAGTCGAAGACGGTCGATTGTTGCTTGTAAAGGTTATAAAAGAATAAAAAGAACCGCATCGTTGGGCGATGCGGTTTTCTTTATGCGGTTTTCTTTATGCGGTTTTGGTTTGTATCTTTTCGGTGATACGTGCGATTTGATTTTCGAAGAAGTTCACGTAATGCTCGTAAAAATAATTCGTATCGCTTACCGAATCGCCGATTATCGCAATCAGCTCAAGTGCCTTTTCGGTCTCTTGAACAGCGCTTTGATATTCTCCCTTTTCCTCGTAACATTCGGCAAGATGCCACATCATCTGGATAAGGTTTTCAAACGACACCCATTTTTGCTTTTCGGCAGCCTCGAATTTCGCGTTTCCGTTCAAAACGTAGGCAATTTCGGTAAGGCGGGTGAAATATATCTCGGGTATCTGCTCTATCGCACTCTTGGCGCTTTGCAAATCGCCCTTTGCCTTATAGGAGTACGCCAAAAATCGCAACGCGTCGTATTTGATTCCGTGGTCGGTCGCCTTTTCAATCAGCTTCGTCGCAACCGAAATCGCCAAATCGGGATTCGACGAATAATCGATAACGTAAAGAAGATTATTCAAAAGGATATCGTTTTCGGGATATTTTTTAAGCCCCGATTCGAGAATTCTTCTGCTTTCCTCGGGGTCGCTCTGACGAAATTTATAAGCCTCGTCGGCGATTCGTTCGACGTCGTCCTCGATTTCCTTAAGGTTGAACTCGAAAAGCTCGTCCATCGTCACCCCGAAATAGCTTGCGAGCATCGGAGCCAAGCTTATGTCGGGCAGGGCGATATTGTTTTCCCATTTCGAAACCGCCTGAAAGGAAATTCCGATGCTGTTTGCGAGCTGCTCTTGCGTGATTCCGCGCTGCTTTCTCAGCTCTTTTATTTTGTGTCCTATGTTCATAAATTCTCCGTTTTCAAGTAGTTTCAACAGTATAACACCGAAATTCTCCATTTTCAATAACCGCGCAAGCGATTTGTCTCCACTTGCGGTTGAAAACAAATTTTTACCAATTCAAAAAATGCATGAAGATAATAAAAATGCGAAAAATATAACAAATCCATCACATTTTGATGATAATATTTCAAAATGAGAAAGTATACGGAGGTTATATATGAAAAAGAAAACTCACAGAATCAGAAGACTTTCATTTATTCTTGCTCTTTTCCTTATGCTGTCGGCTTTCGTCGCCTGCGGTGATAAGGACAACAATTATTCCACGGACGACAGCGGAAATCTCGTTTCGAAGGTCGAAAGCGCGATAGGCGACGCATCGTCCGACATCAGCTCGATTATCGACGGCAGCTCGGGCACCGACAGCTCTGTCGGCGACAGCTCGATTGACGACGGCTCGACCGATGACAGCTCTATCACCGACGTCCCCTCGACCGACGTTAGCGATAATTCCACAGAACCTGACGTAAGCGGCACCGATTCGGTGCCCGACGATCCCGACGAACCCGACGAACCCGAGGTCGAGCCGGTCGATGCCTTTAGATTTTCGGGCATTGACGACGTTACCGACGACAGTTGCAAACGAAGCTACATAGTTTACGCGCCCTACACCGACAAATACTCCCTCTCCTGTGAAAACACCAAAAGCGTCACGATTTATCAGGGCGATAAGAAATTGAAAAGCGGCAACGGCGAATTTAAGGTTTCGCTTAAGGAAAATGAAATTTATACGGTGATGGTTGAAACTCATACCGCAAGCAAGGATTTCAGAATCAGGGTCACAGCCGAAAACCACGCGATAACCCTTCCCTACGACGTCGCGGATCCCATCCCTACCGCAGGCATCGATCTTTACGGAAACGGCGAAAATCCCTTGAAGCCCGCAGAGGTTGAGTATATCAAGCGCAAGGGCGGCACTTATATCTATTCCAACAACCCCGAGCAGTTCCGTTCTCAGCACGTCGGCAAGGCATTTATGCGTAACGACGGACTTACAGGCGAGGTTTACGTCACCTTTGAGCACGCGAATTATTCGGGCTCGAACGCTTATCTCGGATATCAGCTCAAGAACAACAGCGATCACGACGTTTATATCACCGTGACGAACGTCGGCTATCAATACGTCGGCACCTGGTTCGGTCAGGTGGCATGGTATAAGTTCTATAACACCTCGTTTAAGCTCCCCGCCGATTATTTTAACGCAAACGGCACGATATCTTCGAAATATTCGGGACTCGATTACGCGTACTCCGATCTCAAGCCCCGTGTTTTCCAGCCCATCACCTACCGTCTCCCTGCAGGCGAAGCCTTTTGGGTCATCGGCGGTACAAGCGCAGATTCTTACCGAAACATCAACGTAGACGGCTCGGCGAATATGCCCATCCACAACATCCGTTGCGCAAACGGCAACGTAAAATTCACTGTCACGGGCGGCGAGGTTACCGGCACGATGTACTGCTACAGCAATTATTCGCAGATTGCCGACGACCCCGAGCCCATCGGCTACGTTGCGGCAGGTTTTGCACAGCAATATTCGGGCATCGCGTACCATCACGGCGTCATCGATAATTATATGAGCTGGACCTTTAATGACGAATCGAAATCGGGCATGCTTCCTGTCACCTATACCACCAAATACGCAAACAGCGTCCCCTCGTCAACCACTCCCTATGCCGAATATAACAGCGTCGATCACACCGTCAACTCGACAAGCTGGATGACCCACTTGAATCCCCAAAACAACCATCAGGCTGTCGGCATGGATATGGTCGAATTCATCTGGCACGACGAAAACGGCAAGGAAATTGTCATAGACAACCACCACGCCGACGGTGCGGGCGCCCCCGCGAATACCGCGAACTGGATGATCGAATATCAGGACCATTTCACCTTTGTGAACCAAGGCGATACAGAGCGTAAGGTAACGCTTCACCTGCGCGATCACGGAACTCTCGCGATTCTTATACGCGACAGCGCCACGGGCGAGGTCATCGATACCGCGTATACCGCAGGTCTCGGCGAAAACGGCGGAGTTTACAGCAACTTCCAATACGAAATCACCATTCCCGCGCATAGCGTCAAGCAGATCACACTCGACTACCTCCTCGTCGCCTGCTCCTACGGCAGCGTCATCCACTCGGTAAAGCTTGATTAACGAAAAAATCTCCTGCAAGATTTGCAGGAGATTTCTTTTTACTGTATCGTAGTTGCAAGCTTCCAAAGCTCGATATCGCGCGAAAGGAGCGCGCGTTCGATTTGCTTTAAGGCATACGGCAGATGATAACTCTCTTTGGGTTTATATTTTTTCAAAAGCTCCGAGCCGAGGACGAACATCGCGTCAACCGCCTGAGAGTCCATGTTCGAAAAGGTATTGTAATAAAACGACCCCAAATGGCGAAGCAGGAGCTTATAAAAAACAACGCCGCGAGGAAGGTTCATAATTTCGGTTTCCTCGATACAGCGCTCCAAAATCCAATAGCGCTGAACCGACCTGTCGGGTGCCTTCGATTGAATATGCGAAAAATTCTTTTCATACCAACGGTATTCGTACTTCACCTCGGGTATATACTCGAAGCTCTTTACAAAGCGGAACGCGAGGAAGTGGATGATCGTATCCTCGTACCAATAACCGGGGATGAAGCGCACCGAATCGAAAATTTCGCGTTTATAGACCTTACACCACGGCAATCCGGGGAAATTCCAAAGATAATCGCCGTCCTTATAATTCATAAGGTTATACTTCGGGTAGATATTCGGGGTGACCGAAAGCACCTGCCCATCGGATTGCTTCGAAAGGTTATGTCCGCACATAACCATATCCAAATCCTTTTCTGTCGCAACCGACATCAAGGTTTCGATAATATCGTCGTGCACGATATCGTCACAGTCGATGAACATCAAATATCTGCCGCGCGCGTTGTTAAGTCCTGTATTTCGTGCCGCCCCGATACCGCCGTTTTCCTGATGAATCACCTTTACAATCGGGTTTTGCTTATAACGCTCGAGAATATCCTTCGCCGCTTGATTCGATCCGTCGTCGACAAGGATAAGCTCGTACTTAAAGCGGGTTTTCTGATTAAGCGCCGCGTCGATGGTCTGCGCTATGAGGTTTTCGTAATTGTAAATCGGCATAATGACCGAAAGGTCAAGTTCTGTCTCGGTCGGGAGATTAACGCGCTCAGCCTTTTCCTCGGTTTTCGGATAAAGTCCCGAGATAATTTCCCTAGCAGCTGCCGCATCGAGTGTAACCTCGCGGTGCTTAACAAAAAGCTTTTTGAAAAAATACCTTGCGCAATATAGAAAATAAGCGAGCGTTGAAAGAATAACGCAAACCCACTCGATGGGTATTTTCTTGTAGAAAAATATATAAAAGCCCTGTTTCATCGGTCAAGTTCCTTGAATTTGGGATGCTTTTTGTCCTTTTCGGAAAGAAGTATTTCCGCGCCGTCGAGCTTCGGCCATTCGATGCCGATGTCGGGGTCGTCCCACATCACGCCGCCCTCATCCTCGGGATGATAAAAGTCGTCGCACTTGTAAACGAATTCAGCCTCCTCGGAAAGCACCAAAAAGCCGTGAGCGAATCCGCGCGGAACATAAAACTGACGCTTGTTTTCGTCCGAAAGAAGCACGCCGACCCATTTTCCGTAGGTCTCAGAGCCCTTTCTTAGGTCTACCGCAACGTCGAAAACCTCGCCTTTGATAACGCGGACAAGCTTCGCCTGCGGATAATTGTTTTGGAAATGGAGACCGCGAAGCACGCCCTTGCGCGATTTCGACTGGTTGTCCTGCACGAAATCGGAAAGTATTCCCGCTTCCTTAAAAGCGCTTGCCTGATAGGTTTCCATGAAATAACCGCGCGAGTCGCCGAAAACCTTGGGCTCGACGATAATGACGCCGTCTATTTCGGTTTTTATAAAATTAAAATTGCTCATTGTGAGATCTCCTTAATATACCTCGACACAGCGTCGCGCCAATCGGGAAGCGGCATAAAGCCGTTTGCCAAAAGCTTGCCTTTATCGAGTCTGCTGTTAAACGGGCGCGCCGCCTTCGAAGCACCGTATTCGGCGGTAGTGACGGGGTTCACCTCGATTTCCACCCCCGCAATTTCGAATATTTCCTTTGCGTAATCGTACCAGCTTACAAATCCGCCCTCGTTGGTCGCGTGGTAACAGCCGTATTTTTCGGTCTCCGACATATCTGCAAGCAGCCTTGCGAGGTCATAGGTATAGGTCGGCGTTCCGATTTGGTCGCAAACAACGCGAAGCGAGGGATATTTCTTGGCAAGATTAAGCATGGTTTTGATGAAATTGTTTCCGTTTTTGCCGAAAACCCACGCGATACGCACGATAAAGAACTTGTTTAAGCTATCGCGCACGGCGTTCTCGCCGCCGAGCTTGGTCACGCCGTAATAATTCTGGGGTGCAAAATCTATGCAATCGGGCTCCCAAGGCTCGCTTCCCTTTCCGTCAAAAACGTAATCGGTCGAAATATAAATCATCTTGCAATCAAGCTCTTTGCACACGTTGGCGATATTTTGCGTGCCCTCGACGTTGATCGCATAAACCTTTTTCTTGTTTTCCTCGTCCTCAGCCGCATCGACGGCAGTCCAAGCCGCGCAATGAACGACAACGTCGGGAGAACACGCCTTTATCGTTCCGGCAACCGCGGCGGAATCGGTGATGTCAAGTCGGCAATAATCACATTCGAGGTTTTCGCAGGCGTCAAGAATATCCGAGCCGACGCAAGCGTGTCCGCGCTTCTTCAATTCGTTGACAACGTCATAGCCTAACTGCCCGCCAACCCCTGTTACAAAGTATTTCATAGCCAAATCCTATCTATCGCCGTACATTCTTTCATAGTAATTTTGATATTCGCCCGAGATGATTTCCTCCCACCACTCTCGGTTTTCGAGATACCAAGCGATGGTTTTCCTGATGCCGTCTTCAAACTTGGTTTCGGGAAGCCAGCCGAGCTCTTCATGAATCTTGGTCGGGTCGATAGCATAGCGAAGATCGTGTCCCTTTCGGTCGGTAACGTAGGTGATGAGGCTTTCGGGCTTGCCGAGAGAAGCGCAAATCATCTTAACGATTTCGATATTCTGCTTTTCATTATGTCCGCCGACGTTATAAACCTCGCCGACTCTGCCCTTATGAATTATCAGGTCGATCGCCTTGCAATGATCCTCGACGTAGAGCCAGTCGCGCACGTTTTTGCCCTCGCCGTAAACCGGAAGTGGCTTATCGTTAAGCGCATTTGCAATCATCAAGGGAATCAGCTTTTCGGGAAAATGATAGGGTCCGTAGTTATTCGAGCAACGCGAAACCGTCACGGGGAGACCGTAGGTGCGGTGATATGCGAGCACCAAAAGGTCAGCCGATGCCTTCGAGGACGAATAGGGGCTGCTCGTATGAAGCGGGGTGGATTCGGTAAACAAAAGGTCGGGTCTGTCAAGCGGAAGGTCGCCGTATACCTCATCGGTCGAAACCTGATGATATCGCTTAATTCCGTGCTTCAAGCAGGCGTTAAGAAGCACCGCCGTGCCCATTACGTTGGTTTGAAGGAAAACCGTCGGGTTTTCGATGCTTCTGTCGACGTGGCTTTCCGCCGCGAAATTCACAACGACGTCGGGCTTTTCCTCCAAGAAAAGTCTGTCGACCGCTTCGGAATCGCAAATGTCCTCCTTGACAAAGCGGAAATTGGGGTTGTCCATAACCGATTTAAGGGTGCTGAGGTTGCCGGCATAGGTAAGCTTATCAAGGCAAATTATTCTGTATTCGGGATATTTTTCAAGCATATGGAAGACAAAATTGCTTCCTATAAATCCGGCGCCGCCGGTAACGATTATTGTCATGTCAACCTCACTTGTCTATGTATTTACCGTTGAGGACGTCCAACAGATACTGACCGTATTGGTTCTTTTTGAGCTCCTCGTAGGTTTTCATAACCTCTTCCTTGGAAATCCAACCGTTAAGATAAGCAATTTCCTCAAGGCAGGCGATTTTTCTGTGCTGGTGTGTTTCTACCGTTTTTACGAAATTCGTGGCGTCGACCAAGCTTTCGTGCGTTCCGGTATCGAGCCAGGTATATCCCTGACCGAGCAATTCCACGTTCAGCTCGCCGTTGTCAAGATAAATTCTGTTAAGGTCTGTGATTTCAAGCTCGCCTCGCTTTGAGGGCTTTAGGGATTTCGCATATTCAACGGCGCGATTGTCGTAAAAATACAAGCCCGTAACGCAATAATTCGATTTGGGCTTTTGCGGCTTTTCCTCGATGCTGACAGCCTTGCCGTTTTCATCGAATTCGACGATTCCGAATCTTTCGGGGTCATCGACGTAATAACCGAAAATGGTCGCGTTTTTATTGCTTTCGGCGTTCTCTACCGCGGTGCGAAGTCGCTTTTTCAAGCCGTGGCCCGAAAAGATGTTGTCGCCCAAAATCATTGCGACGCAATCGTCTCCGATGAATTCCTCGCCGATAATAAACGCCTGCGCGAGCCCGTCGGGACTCGGCTGAACAGCGTAGGAAAGATTGATGCCGAATTGGTTGCCGTCGCCCAACAGATCCTCAAATCGCGGAGTGTCCTGAGGAGTTGATATAATAAGAATGTCGCGGATTCCCGCCATCATAAGCACCGAAAGCGGATAGTAGATCATCGGCTTGTCGTAAACCGGAAGCAGCTGCTTCGAAGTAACCTTTGTAAGCGGATAGAGCCTCGTTCCCGATCCCCCCGCAAGAATTATACCCTTCATGTTCATACCTCGCATATGTCAAAACTTGTGATTTTACGCAATACATTATAACTTTTCATCTTATTATATACCATCATCGTCGTTTCGTCAACAGTTTTCGACAGGTGGCTTGATTTGAAGCGGTTTATGTGTTATAATCAAGTCAACACATCAAAGGAGGATATATCGTGTCACAGCTTATGAAAAAGGGCGTTTTGCTCTATACAGGATACAGAGGATACAGCGGAGGGAAATACAGCGTTCCGAGCGACGATGAATTGAAGGCTATGCTCGACGTTACGGATGAGATTTTGCTCATCCCCATCGCTACCTACAACCGCTACATCGACAGAAACGGCAACGAGGTCGAGGTAGTGAACCGCGAAATCATCGACGCTATGACCGAGGATATGGTCGGCGACCCCAACAGATTGGAAACGATCAAGAAGGAATACCACGCCACCGCGGACAAGATACTTTCGGGCAACTACCACATAAAGGACTACGTCGACGACGCAAACGGATACGCCGAAAGACTTGTCGCGCTGAAGCCCGACGTCAAGCTTTGGTTTTCGGTTCCCCATTCCGAATGCTGGCACGCGCTCACCCACCTCTTCGCTTCTCCCTGGGCAGACACGATCGACCTTATCAAAAACACGATCAACAAGGACATCTGGAACAACAACGTGCAGGGCATTTACTTCGCGGGCGAGGATATCGTAACAGCAGGTTACACTCGATTCGACTACGACAAGCCCGAGCTCGAGTTCAACAACCCGATCGTTAAGGCGATGAGAGCAGTTTCCGACCGCGCTCACTCGTTCGGCAAAAATCTGCTTTGGATCCCCTACTATCACGAGGCGGCATCCTCCTCGACAAACCTTGGCTACGTCGTAAATCTCACCGATATTTTCGACACGGCAATTATTCAGCCCTCGTTTTTCTTCAACCCCGCGCGTGTTGACGAAATCGAAATCGTTTCGAACTGCGTAAGAAAGCAGGCGGTCGTCGACATCAACGGCGAAATCATCGGCGGCAAGAAGCTTTCGAACACCGAAATCGGCTTTGAAATGGAAATTGACGAGCAGTTTTACGACAGAGAAGCCTATCCCGAGCGTTATTACGCATACGAAAAGGGCTTTGGCGAGTTCGTCGGCAAACGCCCGACGGCGTATTACGCGGGCGCTCCCGAGACTATGATAAAATCGCTCCCCATACTTGATAAATTCTTCAAAAAATAATTATGATTGAAATAAGAATTGCAAAACCCGACGACGCAGAAGCGCTCGCAAGGCTGAGTCGTAAAGGAATGGGCTACGACTTCCCCGTCGAAAAAACAAAAGAGAACCTGATCGACGCGCTGAAAAAGGATTACGAGGTGATTTTTGTCGCAATTTGCGAAGAAAAAATCGTCGGATATGCGCACGCCTGCGATTATTGCCTGCTTTTTGCCGATAAGTACGCAAACCTCCTCGGCATCTCTGTCGACGAGGCGTTTACGCGAAAGGGTGTCGGAAGCAAGCTGATGCAGGCTGTCGAATACTGGGCAAAATCCAGAAACGCCTGCGGTGTTCGCTTGGTTTCGGGCGAAAGCCGCGTCGGCGCGCACGAATTCTATGAAAAATGCGGATACACCAGCGCCAAAAAGCAGAAAAATTTCAAAAAGATTTTTTGATAAAAAATATCGAAAAATATACAATTTCGTTGACTTTTTGACGACTTTGTGATATAATCACGCAGTAAAAAAACGGCTTATAAAAGCCGAAGAAAGAGGTAAAAACAATGAACGCA
>JAZRGS010000038.1:0-2382 GCA_045644305.1 Eubacteriales bacterium
GACGGTTCTTCCGATGCTGGTTCTTCTGAAGATCCTGTTGTTCCCGGCGACGCTTCCAGCATGATCGTATTCGCTATCATCGCTCTCGTTGCTATCGCAGGTTCTGCAGTTGTTATCAAGACCCGCAGATAATTGACTTAATAAGTTAATACAAAAAGGACTGCTTCGGCAGTCCTTTTTTGTGTTATTTACTATTGAAATTATTTGATAACGGTGATATAATCCGTATGTTTTCTTAATCTGTCGAAAAGAGGCGTATTTATGAAAGGTTTTTACCTTAAACCCAAGTTTTTTGACACCCTTAAGGGCTATTCGGCTCAACAATGCGGAAAGGATATCATCGCAGGTATCATCGTCGCAGTAATCGCACTTCCCCTTTCCATCGCGCTCGCAATCGCTTCGGGCGTTGATCCCGCGTGCGGTATCTACACGGCAATCGCGGCAGGCTTCATCGTTTCCTTCCTCGGTGGCAGCCGAGTACAGATCGCGGGTCCCACAGCGGCATTCGCAACGATCGTCGCAGGAATAGTTGCGGTTAACGGAATGAGCGGCTTGTTCGTCGCTACGATTATCGCAGGTGTTCTGCTCATACTCATGGGCATTTTCAAGCTCGGCGCCCTTATAAAGTATATCCCCTACACTATTACCACGGGATTTACCGCAGGTATCGCCGTAACCATCCTTATCGGTCAGATAAAGGACTTTTTGGGCCTTACCTATGCCGAAGGCATTAAGCCTATCGAGGCTATCGAGAAAATCGAGGCAAACATCCACGCGGCTTCGACCTTCTCTTGGCAGGCGCTTCTTGTCGGCGCAGTCTGCTTGGCTATCCTTATCATTTACCCCAAGTTCGAAAAGCGCGTGCCCCCTTCGCTCATCGCAGTATTCGCAGGCGCGCTTATGGTTAAATTCATCCCCGCGCTCGATCAGGGCGTTTACACCATCGGCGAGCTTTACGATATCCCGATGGGACTCCCCAAGCTCGATTTTTCGGGTATCGATTTCAGCATCTCCAACATAAAAGCCTTGCTCCCCGATGCATTCACAATTGCAATACTTGCGGCAATCGAATCGCTTCTTTCCTGCGTTGTTGCCGATAATATGGTGAATTCCCGCCATAACTCCAACGCAGAGCTTGTCGCACAGGGTGCAGGCAATATCGCGTCGGTTCTCTTTGGCGGTATCCCCGCAACCGGCGCAATCGCACGTACCGCCGCAAACGCGAAAAACGGCGGCAGAACCCCCGTTGCAGGTATGGTTCACGCAATCACCTTGTTGCTCGTCGTGCTCTTCCTTATGCCTTATGCGGGTCTTATCCCCATGCCGACGATCGCGGCAATCCTCTTTATGGTCGCTTATAATATGAGCGAATGGAAGCGCTTTGTCCGCATCGCCAAGACCGCACCCAAGACCGACATCCTCGTTATGGTCGTAACCTTCGTTTTGACTGTTGTTTTCGACCTTGTAATCGCTATCGAGGTGGGCATCATCCTCGCATTCGTATTCTTCATGAAGCGTATGAGTGACGAAACCAAGATTCGCGGCTGGAAGACCATCGACCCCGAAAACGACCCCGACCACATCACCTTAAAGGTAGTTCCCGACCACGTCAAGGTGTTCGAAATCGAAGGTCCCCTCTTCTTCGGCTCTGCCGACAAGATTTTGGAGATCATCACCGACGATGACACCGAATACGTAATTCTCCGTATGCGTGCCGTTACCGCGCTCGACTCGACCGCGATGAACGCGCTCGAATCGCTGAACGCGAGATGCAAAAAGAACGGCGTTCAGCTCGTCCTTTCGCACGTTAACGAACAGCCTATGGGAATTATGAAGAAGGCGGGCTTTGTTTCCGCTGTCGGCGAAGAATTCTTCTGTAACCATATCGACGACGCGCTCGCACTCGTTTCCAAAAACTAATAGAAAAAAGGTCGCTTACGCGACCTTTTCAGTTTCCAGACAAAGTCTGCAAACTAAAACAGAGTGAGAGAAATGAGGTTAGTTTTGAAGAAATGCGAGCGTAGGCTTACAAAGGTAAGGTAGTCGAGCATTTCTTCAAAGTCCTTGAAAATACAATATAAATAAAGATTCCATATAAAAACAATAACGAGCTTCACCTTTAAAATGAAACTCGTTATTTGTTATTTTAATTCTTTCAAGGACGTAAATAATCCATTTGTCTTCACTCTGAAAAGGTCGCTTACGCGACCTTTTTATTATGCTTTTATTATTCTTCTGTATCCTCGCAGCATTCGTCCTCGTTGTCGATAAATTCACGTGCGGTGACACGCTTCTTTTCGCGCTCCGCTTCGACCATATCCGAGAGCATATTTTTGATTTCCTGCGAGTTTTTAATCTTCAAAATATCAAATTCGGGTGTTG
>JAZRGS010000039.1:0-18765 GCA_045644305.1 Eubacteriales bacterium
CAATCAGAACAATCAGAACAACCAGAACAACCGCAACAATCAGAATAACCAGAACAACAAGAATAAGCAGAACAACCAAAACGATCAGAACGATCAGAACAATCAGAACAGACAAAACAATCAAAATAACCGCAACAACCAAAATCGATAACAAGTCAAAGCATTATTGCCCAAACCCGATTATCGAAAACAAAAGAACGCCTTCTTCTCATAAAGAGGGCGTTCTTGCCACATAAAAAGCCTTCTGCGCAATACGCAAAAGGCTTTTTTGTTATTCAATTATTCCCACTCGATAGTGCCGCAGGGCTTGGGAGTGAGGTCATAGAGGACGCGGTTAATGCCGTCAACCTCATTAGTGATGCGTTCGGTGATTTTTGCGAGTACGTTATAGGGGATTTCCTCGATAGAAGCGGTCATCGCGTCGACGGTATTGACGGCGCGGATGATTGCGGGCCAGCCCTCGTAACGAGAATCGTCCTTTACGCCGACCGATTTGATATCGGGAACGACGATGAAGAACTGCCAAACCTTTTCGGCAAGACCGCAGTTATCGAATTCCTCGCGGAGGATCGCATCTGCTTCGCGCAACGCGTGAAGTCTGTCGCGGGTGATTGCGCCGAGGCAGCGAACGCCCAAGCCGGGGCCGGGGAACGGCTGACGGTAAACCATCGCGTGAGGAAGACCGAGCGCTTCGCCGACAACGCGAACCTCATCCTTAAAGAGAAGCTTGATGGGCTCAACGAGCTCAAATTGGAGATCTTCGGGAAGGCCGCCGACGTTGTGGTGCGACTTAACAGCCTTTTTGCCCTCTGCCTGCTTAACCGATTCGAGAATATCGGGGTAGATGGTGCCCTGTGCGAGATAGGAAACGCCTTCGAGCTTGCGCGCTTCGTCAGCAAATACGTTGATAAACTCCGCGCCGATGATCTTTCTCTTCTTTTCGGGGTCGGAAACGTCGGCGAGAAGGTTCAAAAATCTGTCGGAAGCGTCAACGTAGATAAGATTTGCGTCGAGCTCATCCTTAAAGATCTTAACTACGTTTTCGGATTCATCCTTACGCATAAGACCGTGGTTAACGTGAACGCAGACAAGCTGTTTGCCGATAGCCTTTACAAGCAAAGCGGCAACGACGGAGGAATCCACACCGCCCGAAAGTGCCAAAAGCACCTTTTTGTCGCCCACCTGAGCGCGGATTTCTGCGATTTGTTCATCGATAAACGCGTTCGCGAGCTCAAAGTTCGTGATGCGTGCCATGGATTCGGGGCGAAGGTTATTTTGCATTGATAATTCCTCCTGCGTATTATAAAAATATCTTTCGAAATATGATGAAATATTATAACAGTTGAAAGCCCGAATTACAAGTATTTTTTAAGCAAAATTCGAAATTTTTTGTCAATTATTTTTGTATAATTCTAAAAGTTTACAAGCTTTGGCATAAAAGCGATGCGCGCGAATATATTTGATAAGAAGCAAAACGCAAAAAGGTAGGGTTTTATGAAAAAGACGATTTGCCTGATTCTGTCGGTATTTATTTTGATTTTCCCAATGCGCGCAAGTGCCACCGAAAAGGCGGAAATATATCCGTTCGACGCCGTAATAAGCGAATTTTGGTTTGAAGAGGCGGCTGCGGAATACATAAGCAACGGCGAGGCGAAGGCGTTGCTTCTTATGGAGTTTTCGACGGGCAGAATTTTGTTCGCCGAAAACGAAAACGAGCATCTTCCCCTCGCATCGGTGACAAAGGTTATAAGCACGCTTTTGGTCGTAGAGGCGATAGACAGCGGCAAAATTTCGCTTCAGGACCCCGTCACGGTTTCGGAATACGCCGCAAGCATGGGCGGCTCGCAGGTCTTTTTGGAGGCGGGCGAGGAAATGTCGGTCGAGGATCTGTTGAAATCGCTCGTCGTGGTTTCGGCAAACGACGCAACCGTTGCGCTGGCAGAGCATCTTTACGGAAGCGAAGCGGCATTTGTGCAGGCGATGAACGACCGCGCACGCGAGCTCGGCTGTGAAAACAGCAATTTCGTCAACACGAACGGGCTTCCCGCCGAAAATCATTATTCCTGCGCGAAGGACATCGCCATCGTCACGCGCGAGCTGATGAAGCACGAGATGATTTTCAAATACACCGGAATATGGATGGACACCATCCGAAACGGCTCATTCGGGCTTGCCAACACAAACAAGCTTATTCGCTTTTACAAGGGCGCGACGGGGATGAAAACCGGCTTTACCGGCGAGGCGAAATACTGTCTTTCGGGCACCGCCTCGCGCGATGGGATGCAATTGATCGCCGTCGTTTTGGGTGCCGAAACAAGCGACAAGCGATTTGCCGCCGCCAAGGGGCTTTTGGATTACGGATTTGCAAATTATTCGATAGTAACCCCGAAAATCCCCGATTTACAGCCGATAACCGTCACTCGCGGTGTGAAAAGCCAAGCAAGTCTTAAAGCCGACGAGGTCAGCCTGCTTGTCGAAAAGGGAATTTCGGGCGAAATCGAGGCAAAATGCTTCATAGCGGAATCGGTCGCCGCCCCGACGCAGGTCGGTCAGGAGGTCGGATACATTTCGTTCATGCGCAACGGAGAAGAGCTTGCGAGGACGATGGTTCGAATCGACGAGGAGGTCGACGCGGTTTCCTATAAATCGCTTTTGGGTGAGATTTTCAGGTTCCTATTATTAAAATAGAAAAAAAGAACTGTCGGCCTTGACAGTTCTTTTTATAATTTAAAATTTAAAGTTCTATCTTAACGCCCTCTTCGGCGGATTTGTATATCGCAAGAATGACGTCGACCGCGCGTCTGCCGTCGGCAAGGCCCGAAAGCGGCTGTCTGCCGTCCTTGATGCAGCGGATCATATCCGAAATCTGCTGGGTGTGACCGTCGTTCGAAATCGCCGTCGGAGTCGAAGCGCCGTGAGTGAACGAGGGAGTAAGGATTACGTCGTCGTGGCCGCCGCTGTTTTGGATATCCCAACGGACGATCGAGGTTTCGTCGAGCACGATAGTGCCGTTTTCGCCGTTAATATCAAGCCTTCTCGGATATCCGGGGTAAACCGAGGTGGTCGCCTGAATAACACCGGTTGCGCCGCTTTTGTATTCAACTACCGCAGAAAGCGTATCCTCGACCTCGATATTGCGCACAAGTGTTTTCGAAAGCGCGAAAACGCTCTTGATATCGCCTGCGAGGTAAAGCAAAAGGTCAACACCGTGAATACCCTGATTCATCAATGCACCGCCGCCGTGGATGCGCTTTGTTCCTCTCCAGGAGCCGCTGTCGTAATAATCCTGCGAACGGTAATACTTCATATAAATATCTGCGCAGACGATTCTGCCCAAAAGGCCCTCCTCGAGCGCGCTTTTAACGCGTCTGATGCTTTTTGCGTAACGGTTTTGCGAGATAACCGAAACGGTAATTCCCGCCTTTTTACATTCTTCCTCAACGCTGTCGAGCTGTTCCTTATTTATTGCGAGAGGCTTTTCGCAGATGATATGCTTGCCGGCACGCGCCGCGGCAATAACCGAGGAATGGTGATAACCGCTGGGGGTACAAATGCAGACAACGTCTATATCGTCGCATTTGAGAAGTTCCTCTTCGTTTTTAAACGCATTGGTGCAATGGCGGTGCGCGAATTTTTCAGCCGCATCGTAAACTACGTCGCATACGCCGATAAGCTCTGCGTCACCAATACATTCATGGATTGCATTTGCGTGGAAATCGGCAATTATGCCGCATCCGATAATACCGAAGCCGAGTCTCTTTTTCATACAAAATATACCTTTCAGCACAAATTACAAAAATATTGTAACAAAAGACGCAAAGTATGTCAACAGAATATGGTGAAATTTCTTCAATGCTATTGACTTTAGCGCGATAATGAGGTAGAATGGTTACAATATAACAACTATATTTCGTTTTATATAAAAAGGAGAAGAAATCCATGTCACGCGTTTACAATTTTTCTGCAGGTCCCTCGATGCTTCCCGAAAGCGTGCTTGAAAAGGCAGCGTCGGAAATGATGAATTACAACGGCAGCGGTATGTCGGTTATGGAAATGAGCCACCGTTCCCCCGTTTATCAGGGCATCATCGACGAAGCAGAGGCTAACCTCCGCAAGCTTATGAACATTCCCGATAACTATAAGGTGCTCTTCCTTCAGGGCGGTGCTACCCAGCAGTTCGCGGCTGTTCCTCTTAACCTTATGAATAAAAACCGCAAGGCGGATTATATCGTTTCGGGTCAGTTCTCAAAGAAGGCTGCCGAAGAAGCTGCAAAGTTCGGCGAAGTAAACGTGATTGCGTCCTCCAAGGACAGAAACTTTGCATACATCCCCAAGGTTACCGAATTTTCCGCAGATGCAGACTACGTTCACATCTGCTATAACAACACCATTTTCGGTACCTGCTTCGACTATATCCCCGAAACCGGCGACATTCCTCTTGTTGCGGATATGTCCTCGGGCATCCTTTCCAGACCCATCGACGTTTCGAAGTTCGGTCTTATCTATGCGGGCGCACAGAAGAACATGGGTCCCTCTGGTCTCACCGTTGTAATCGTTCGCGAGGATCTCCTCGTCGGCGCACGCGTTGGCACCCCCGTTATGCTTGATTACAAGGTTCAGGCAGATAACGGCTCGATGTACAACACCCCTCCCTGCTACTCTATCTACGTTGCAGGTCTCGTGTTCAAGTGGCTTTTGGAAACCGGCGGACTTGAAGAACGCGAAAAGATCAACGTTAAGAAGGCAAACATTCTTTACGACTTCCTCGAAACCTCTAAGCTCTTCAAGGCAACTGCCGACAAGGAGGCTCGCTCGCTTATGAACGTATGCTTCGTTACCGGCGACGCAGACAAGGACAAGGATTTCGTTTCCGCGGCATCCAAGGCGGGCTTTGTAAACCTCAAGGGTCACCGTGTTGTCGGCGGTATGCGCGCATCTATCTACAACGCAATGCCTGTTGAAGGCGTCGAAAAGCTCGTTGAATTCATGCGCAACTACGAAAAGGAGAACGCATAATGGCAAATATCAAGCTTTATAACAAAATCAGCAAAATCGGCTTGGACGTATTCGATGCCGAGAAATACAACGTCGGCGAGGACGTAGAAAATCCCCAAGGTATTCTTGTGCGCTCGGCGGCACTTCACGACGAGCCCTTCGGCAAGGAGCTTGTTGCGATCGCACGCGCAGGCGCCGGCGTAAATAACATTCCCATCGACCGCTGCAGCGAAAACGGCATCGTCGTATTCAACACCCCCGGCGCAAACGCAAACGGCGTTAAGGAGCTTGCTATCGCGGCGCTTCTTCTCGCATCGCGCGATATCGTCGGCGGTATCAATTGGGCGCTCAGCCTCAAGGGCACGCCCGACGTAGCAAAGCAGGTCGAAAAGGGCAAGAGCAAGTTCGTCGGTCCCGAAATCAAGGGCAAGACCTTGGGCGTTATCGGTCTCGGCGCAATCGGCGGCTTGGTTGCAAACGTCGCAAGCGATATCAAAATGAAGGTCGTCGGCTGCGACCCCTACATCACGGTTAAGAACGCTTGGTCGCTCTCCCGTGCGGTACGCAAGGCGGACGATTACGACGCAATTTATGCCGAATCCGATTATATCAGCTACCACATCCCCTCGCTTCCCTCGACCAAGGGCATCATCAACAAGGAAAACATCGCGAAGATGAAGGACGGCGTCCGCATCATCAACCTTTCGCGCGGCGACCTTGCAAACATTCCCGACCTTATCGAGGCACTTGAAAGCGGAAAGGTTGCTTCCTACGTGACCGACTTCCCCTGCGATGAGCTTTTGGGCGTTCCTCACGTCGTATGCATCCCCCACCTCGGCGCTTCCACACCCGAATCCGAGGATAACTGTGCGGTTATGGCTGCCGAACAGCTTATCGATTACATCGAAAACGGCAACATCCGCAACAGCGTAAATTATCCCGAAATCGTTCTTCCCAGAACCGAAAGCAACCGTCTTGTAGTTATTCACGAAAACATCCCGAACATCATCACCCAGATCTCGGGCGCGCTCGCAAGCGACAACGTAAACATCGAATCGCTTCTTTCGCAGGCGAAGGGCAACAACGCGGTTTCTATCTTCGATACCAACGACACCATCACCGAATCGGTCGTATCCGACATTTCGGCTATCAAGGGCGTCGTACGCGTAATGGCAAGATAAATTTCACAAGATTTCACAAGAGGGCTTCACATCGAAGCCCTCTTTTTTACTTTTAGGCAATATTCTCATTCTTGACAAGAGACTCGCGATATGATAAAATAAAGAAAATCTATTTAAGGAGAAACCGAAACAATGAACGCAAAAAAGATTATTTCCTTGCTTCTTTGCTTGTTTATGCTTTCTGCTTGTGCTCTCTTAGTCGGCTGTAACGGCGGCGAAGATACCTCGAGCGGCAGCAATGACGGCGGCGTTGTTGGCGGCGATACCATGGAAGATTACGGCGTTACCATGCCGGAATTCACCTGGGAAGGCGACCAATACAAAGAATTCGACGTACTTATTTATTCCAACGAAGCTCAGACTACCTACTTCTGCGAAGACGTACAGCCTGACCTTTACACCACCACCGACGGTTCTCTTAACGAAGCTGTTAAGAGAAGAAACGACGAAATCCTTTCTCAGTACGGCGTTACCGTTAAGGGTCACCCCGTAAAGGACGTTTCCACCGACCTCAAGCTCGACATTTCCTCGGGCACCAACATTTACGATGCAGCGCTTCCCTTCATGTCCTCCGCAGCTTCCCTTGCACAGGAAGGCTACCTCTGGGACCTCAAGGAATTCGACGATTACATCCACTTCGATCAGCCTTGGTGGGATCAGTCGGCTAACAAGTCGCTCACCATCGGCAACAAGCTTTTCTTCACCACCGGTGATATCTCGATCATGCCTAAGATCGTTTCGACCGCTATCACCTTCAACAAGGAAATCCTTGAAAAGAACTTCCCCGAATACAACCTTTACGATATGGTAAAGAACAACGAATGGACCTTCGACAAGATGCTCGAAATGAGCCGCGTTGTTACTGCTGATACCGACGGCACCGCAGGATTTTCCTACAAGGACTCCTGGGGCCTCTCCTCCTCCTACGGCGACGTTTCCGCTTTGTTCATCGCAGGCGGCAAGAACTACATCTCCAAGGATGACGACGATCTTCCCGTAATTTCCTTTAACGATACCGCTTCCACCACCCTTATCCAGAAGATTCTTCAGGATCTCCAGATCAAGGAAGACTGGGTATTCCACTGCGACGAAGTTAACGACGGTAGCGACAAGTGGGTTGTTTCTCTCGACGTATTCGGTCAGAACCGTGCATTGTTCAGAACCAGCGCGTTCTCCGCTATCAAGAAGCTCCGTGCTTACGATGACGTTCAGGACTTCGGTATTCTTCCCCTCCCGCTCATGACCGAGGATCAGGATACCTACTACACCTACTGCTCCGCAAGATACGCATACGCAGCAGTTATCCCCACCTCCCGCGTTGAAGAAGAAGCTGAATTCTCGGCATACATGCTCGAGCTTATGGCATTCGGCGGTATGAAGCACATCACTCCCGCATACTACGAAACCACCCTTAAGTACCGCGACCTCCGCGACGATGAATCGGCAGAAATGCTCGATAACTACATCTTCAAGAACGTTGTTTACGATCTCGGTATCATTTACGACTTCGGCGGCATTTCGGGTATGATCACCACCCTTATGCAGCAGAGCAGCTCCAACATCGTTTCTGCTTTCGAAGCTAAGGAAAATCAGATCCAGACCGCTATTGACGACTGCGTACTCAGCTACGAGCTCGGCTAATATTTAAATCAAAAAGGACTTCCTCGCGAAGTCCTTTTTATTATGAACGAAAAAGAAGGCACCTAAGGAACGCTCTTTAGGTGCCATTTTATTTATCTGCTCTTTTTCCAAGTGGAGGGTGAAAGTGCGATGATAAGCGGGAATATTTCAAGTCTGCCCAAAAGCATCGCGAAGGAAAATACAAGCTTCGAAAAATCGGTGTAGCCCGCAAACGAGCCGGCAGGTCCGACGTCGCCCAATCCGGGGCCGATATTATTGAAGGTTGCGACTACCGCAGTGAAGTTGGTTTCAAACCCGAAGGGCTCGAAGCTTATTAACAAGAACGTACCGAACAGGCTGAAAACGTATAAAGCAAAATAGGTTGCAACGCTGTTCAACGTCGTATCATCGACAGGCTTGCCCTCGAATTCAACCGACGTGACTGCACGCGGGTGAAGCATACGCTTGATTTCGCGCAATATTTGCTTGAACAGAATCACCAATCGGGACACCTTCATACCGCCCGCAGTCGATCCCGCGCAGCCACCCACAAACATAAGAAGCAGCAAAATCGACCTCGAAAGGTAGGGCCACACGTCAAAATTCGCGGTTGAAAAGCCCGATGTCGTAAGAACAGAAGAAACCTGAAAATAAGAAAGACGCAAAGCGTCACCGATACCGTTGCCGTTTTGAAGTATAAGGTTTAAGGTGACAGCCGAAACCGAAACCGCAATGATTCCGAAGTATACCCAAAGCTCGGTGCTCTTTAAAACCGGCTTGATGCGTTTGATAAGAAGAAGGAAATAAAGGTTAAAGTTTATACCGAACAGAAGCATAAACGTCGCAATAACCATTTGCGAATATACGCTGTAACCCGCGATGCTATCGGATTTAATACCGAAGCCGCCCGTACCTGCCGAGCCGAAGGTGTGAACAACACTTTCGAAAAGGTCCATATCCCCTGCCCACAGCATAGCTATCTGAAGCAGCGTCATCGCTATATAAATCAGATAAAGTATCTTTGCGGTATCGCGTCCGCGAGGAACAAGCTTACCGACAACGGGACCCGGCATTTCGGCACGCATGATATGTATCGAACGGTCGGTCATGTTCGAAACGATCGCCATTACGAATACAAGCACACCCATACCGCCTACCCAGTGGGTAAAGCTGCGCCAGAAAAGCATGCTCTTGCTCATCGCTTCAACGTCGGTCAATATGCTCGCACCGGTCGTCGAGAAGCCGCTGACCGTTTCGAAAAGCGCGTCGATATATGAAGGAATGTCGCCGCTTATTACAAAGGGAACCGCGCCGACGACGGACATACATATCCACGCAAGGCTTACGATCGCGAAGCCTTCCTTTGCGTAAATAACGCGGTTATCGGTCTTGCAAAGCCTTGCAATCACGCTTCCGACAACAAACGACGCCGCCGCTGTTATCAAAAAAGCGAAAAGTTGTGAAGTTTCTTTATATATCAGCGCTACCAAAGCAGGGAGCAACAGCAAATAGGAAGCCACCTGCCCTATACGGCCGAATATATAAAATACCATTTTACGGTTCATAATATCGACCTCTATTGAAGGATATCGTCAAGGTCGAGCAGCTGCTGACCCGCAACGATTACGACAACTCTGTCACCGGGAAGAATTTCATCCAAGCCGCCGGGGATCATCGATTTTCTGCCGCGAATAATACCCGCGATAAGCGTGTTGGGCTTGAGCGAAAGATCCTTCAAGGGAGTTTTTAAGCCTCTGAAGTCCTTACTTACGTTAAATTCGAGCGCTTCAACGTTGCCGTCCATCAAGCGAGAAAGCGTTTCGATCGAGTTGGCGCCCTGCGAGTTTCTAATCGCTCTTGCATAACCCGCAAGCACGTCGGAAACGGTTTTCTGGGGAGAAAGCACGCACTCGAGTCCCAAATTCGTCGCCATGCTTGCAAGCTCGGGGCGGTTAACCTTGGTAATAACCTTAGGAACGTTTTTGCTCGACGCGAAAATCGAAATAAGAATATTAAGCTCGTCCTTACCCGTCAATGCAACGAACGCATCGACCGAGCCGAGTCCCTCCTCGAGCAGCAATTCCTGCTCGGTGCCGTCGCCGCAGATGACGACAGCCTCGGGAAGCTCCTCGGCGAAGGATTGGCAGACCTCGCGGTCGTTATCAATGACAACGACGCGGTTTCCCGCGTGTACCAATCGCTTTGCGAGATAATAAGCGATACGGCTTGCGCCGAGTATCATTACGTTTTTCGCGGAGCTTTGCATAAGCCCAAGCATACGGAACAGCTTTAACATCTCGGACGAAGAGGAGGTCAAGCCGACCTTGTCGCCGCTGTTAAGCACGAAATTACCGTCGGGGATAAATACCTTTTCGCCGCGCTGAACCGCGCAGACAAGGAATTTCGCGTTGTATTTTTTTCGGAGCTCGATAAGGTTCATTCCGTGGAGAACCGAATTTTGCCTTAACTTCAGCTCGACCATTTCAAGGTTGCCGCCCGAGAAATTTTCGATATTCGCAACCGCGGGGAGCTTTAAAATATTGTAGATTTCCTTTGCCGCCATCCATTCGGGGTTGACAGAAACGGTAAGCTTCAATTGCTTACTGAGGAAATCGAGGCTTTGATCGTTATATTCGGGCTTACGGATACGCGCGATAGTGTGCTTCGCACCCATACGCTCGGCAACAAAGCAGGCAAGCATATTAAGCTCGTCCGAATTTGTAACCGCAACAAAAAGGTCGCACTTGGCAACACCCGCTTCCTCAAGCGTTTCGGTATCGGCGCCGTTGCCGCATACGCACATTACGTCGTAAATATTACCGATTTCATCAATAACCGCAGGGTTGTCGTCAACAGCAACAACGTCACTGCCCTCGCCTACCAAGCTGGCGAGAATCGAGGTGCCTATTTTTCCGCAACCGACTATGATTATTTTCATGAATAACCTCCGTTACCCGATTAGTAACAAGCATTTTACCACATTACTATGATTTTTTCAACACCTCGCGCGACTTTTTTGCCGAGTTTTTTCTTAAAGCTTCATATTTTTGAGAAAATTTATCCTATTGACATATTCTGAATAATGATTATAATATACTTGTCAGTTATCTTCGGGGCAGGGTGTAATTCCCGATTGGCGGTAAAGTCCGCGAGCAGAGATGCATGATTCGGTGCGATTCCGAAACCAACGGTTAAAGTCCGGATGAAAGAAGATGCGATGCGGCTTTGTGCCGTTTTGCGCCCTTTTGTCACTATGCCTTCGAAGAATTTCGGAGGTTATTTTTTATGCAAAAAAGGAAAACCGATATTAAAAGGCTCACGATGGCGGCAATGCTCTGCTCGCTTGCCTACCTCGCCATGGTTTTGATAAAAATCCCCGTCGTGCTCTTTTTGAGCTATGAGCCGAAGGACGTCATAATCACGCTCGGCGGCTTTATTTGGGGTCCGATGATGGCGCTTTCGGTGTCGTTGGTGGTTTCGTTCGTCGAGATGATTACCGTTTCAAGCACGGGCTACATCGGCTTGGTCATGAATATTTTATCGACGGTTTCGTTCGCCGTCGTCGCGTCGCTTATTTATAAAAAGAAGCGCACCCTCTCGGGCGCGATAATCGGCTTGGTCGTCGGCAGCGTTGCGACAACGATATTGATGCTTCTTTGGAATTATCTTATCACGCCGCTTTATATGCACATCCCGCGTGAAGACCTCGCCAAGCTTTTGATCCCCGCATTTCTCCCCTTCAATCTGATCAAATCGACGCTTAATTCCGCGTTCGTTTTCCTGCTTTACGGCCCTATCGTTTCGGCTTTGCGAAACACAGGCTTTATCGACAAAAGCAAGGAAGCAAGCGCTTCTGTCCGTAAGCCGAAATACGCACTGCTCATCCTCGCGGCAATCGTCGCGGCAGTCTGCGCGGTCTGCATCCTTTTGCTGAACGGAACGATATAAAAAAGAGAGGCTTTTTCGCCTCTCTTTTGATTTTTAATAACCTAAAAGCGTATAGGTGCCGAAGTAATGACGGCAGATGAGGATATAATCGTACATATCGACCTTTTCGTCGCAATTGACGTCGGCGCGAACGAGCATTTTTTCGTCAAGCGTAATTGTTCCGAAGTAATGACGCCTCGAAAGGATATAGTCGTATTGGTCGACTGCGCCGTCGTCGTTAAGGTCGCCTATCCAAATACGCTCAAATACTGCGTTTACAGTCTCGCCGTATATTTTATAACCGGTATCGCTCGGGTGGACGCCGTCGGGGAAAAATCTTGTATAATCCTCGGTCTTAAGGAAACGAGCGTTAAGATCGACGTAAACGACGTTCTTTTCGATTGCAACCTCGATCGCCGCCTGTGCATAAAGACTTAAAAGTCCGTTAGGACCGCCGTAGGGCTCGAAGGGAGCGGCTTCGTGACGGGTAAGATATATCGAATCGACAACCGGAGTCGGAACGTTTACGATAACCTTTGCGCCGATTTTCTTACATTCGTCGATGTAATAGCGCATATTTTCCTTATAATCCTCAAGCGGAGTATATTTCGCCATATCGATAGCCGCATCGTTGGTTCCCAAGCTGATAAAAACGATATCGGGAGAGCGATTAATGACCGCCTGCTTGAAGCGCGACATCGCGGTGTGGGTGCTGTCGCCGCCGACGCCTGCGTTTATTATATCGATTCCATATTCCTGTTCGACGTATTTTTGCCATTTATCCGCCGCGGTGATGCTGTCGCCGAATGCGACGACGGTTAAAGCTTCATCCTCTGCCGAAATGCAAAGAGGCAAAAGTGAAACTATAAAGAGTGCGCATAACGCCAAAGAAATTATTTTTTTCATAAAAATCACCTCGTTTTTTCTTATTATAATAAATATATCGCTTATTATCAACCGTTTTTTGAAAAAACTATTGAAAAACGAAATATAAAATGTTATTCTTCTAATAGAATCATAAATTGCAGGAAAGGAACTTTTTGCTATGCTTAAACCTATCAGAGGTACCTGGTTCGAATTTCAGCACCACAACATTCCCGAAGGAAAATATTGGAACCCTATTTGCCGTTGGTTCACCGACGAGCAGTGGGAGGCAAAGGTTGATGAAATTGCCGAGCTCGGTATGAAATACATCGTTCTCCTCACCACCGCGCAGGTTTACGACAACGAAGCCTTCGCTTACTTCAACACCGACATTTATCCCTTCTACAATATGGGCGCAAAGGACCCGATGGGCGCGCTTCTTCGCGCAGCAGACAGAAACGGCATCAAGGTTTTCGTTTCCTGCGGCTATTACGGCGTTTGGAACCAGACCGTAAACAACATGATCTGTCCCGAGGTTACCGCTCGCGCATTTAAGGCTATGGAACAGCTTTACGCTCAGTACGGCCACCACGAATCCTTCTACGGCTGGTACCTGCCCGATGAAACCGGCATTTACCCCTACTACGACGAAGCATTCATTAAATACGTAAACAACTACTCGGCATTCGCGAGAACCATCGATCCCAAGCTCAAGATGCTCATCGCGCCCTACGGCACCAACCACCTCATCGCTGACGACAAGTACGTTGCACAGCTCGAAAGCCTCGATTGCGACATCATCGCATATCAGGACGAAATCGGCGTTCGCAAGTCCAAGCCCGAGGAAACTCCCGCATTCTACGAAGCGCTCCGCAAGGCTCACGACAAGGCAGGCAGAGGTGCACTTTGGGCAGACATGGAGGTCTTCGAATTCGAAGGCGACGTTTACAGAAGCGCACTTTATGCGGCTGATATGGAAAGAATCGACCGTCAGATCAAGAGCATCTCGCCCTACGTTGACGAAATTCTTATTTACCAGTATCAGGGTATGTTCAACAAGCCCGGCACTACCGCTTACATGGGTCACCCCGACTCTGTTAAGCTTTATCAGGACTACGTCGCTTGGCTTGAAAAGAACAATCTTAAGTAATGATAAGATTAACGATAGAGCGTTCTCCGCGCGAGGACGCTCTTCCTCTTGAATCCTTTCTCGCAGGCAAGCTTTCGATTCCCGAGGGAAGCTTCGATTTCGAAATACGCAAAAAATCGCTCGACGCGCGCCGCGGTAAGGCGAAATTCGTGTATACCGTCGATATCTTCGCAAACGGGATCGACGAAGCGAAGCTTGCAAGGAGATGCGGAGGATCTGTTCTTTCTCCCGAGGAGGAGTATCTTTTCCCGATGCCCGAAAAGCCGTTCAAAAGCCGCCCGATCGTGGCGGGATTCGGCCCTGCGGGTATTTTCGCCGCGCTCTGCTTGGCAAGAAGCGGTGCCCGTCCTATCGTTTTGGAACGCGGCAAATCCGTAAGCGAGCGTGTGCGCGACGTCGATGAATTCTTCGGCGGCGGAAGGCTTGACCTCGATTCCAACATTCAGTACGGCGAAGGCGGCGCAGGCGCATTTTCCGACGGCAAGCTTAACACGCTTATCAAGGACAAAAGCTTCCGCGGTCAGTTTGTTTTAAACGAGCTTGTCAAGGCGGGCGCTCCCAAGGAAACTCTTTACAACGCAAAGCCTCACATCGGCACCGACCTTTTAAGGGGTGTTGTCGAGAACATACGCAATGAGATCATCTCTCTCGGCGGTGAAATAAAATTCCAAACCAGGCTTACAGACGTTGTTATCGAAAACGGCAAATTAATCAAAGTCGTCACCTCAAGCGGCGAAATAGAAGCCGACACGCTTTTCCTCGCAACCGGCCAATCGGCGCGCGACGTTGCCGAAATGCTCGACCGCCACGGCGCCGAAATCGAGCAAAAGCCCTTTTCGGTCGGCTTCAGAATCGAGCACAAGCAAAGCGACATCGATAAATCGCAATACGGTCACAGCGACGAGCTCAGGTTTTTGCCCCCTGCCGAATACAAGCTTTTTGCGCATTGTAAAACCGGCAGAACGGTTTACAGCTTTTGTATGTGCCCGGGCGGCCACGTGGTCGCGGCGGCAAGCGAGGACGAACGACTTGTCACAAACGGCATGAGCTACCACGCACGTGACGGCGAAAATGCAAACAGCGCGATCCTTTGCGAAATTCTGCCGAAGGATTTGGGCGACGGTCTTTTTGCAGGCTATGACTACCGAGAAGGCCTCGAAAAAGCCGCGTTTTCGATGGGCGGCGGCGATTTTACCGCTCCCGCTTCAACTTTGGGCGATTATTTGTACGAAAAAAGCGTTAAAAGCGACATCGCGCCGACCTATCCGCGCGGTGTAAGATATTGTGATGTTTCCAAGCTCTTTTCCGACGAAATCAACGCCTCCTTCAAGGAAGCTTTGCGCGAATTCGGCAGAAAAATCAAGGGATTTGATTCCGAAAACGCGATCATCACCGCAATCGAGAGCCGCACGAGCTCGCCCATACGCATAAAGCGCTTTGACGACAGACAAAGCAATTTAAAGGGCATTTACCCTCTCGGCGAAGGCGCGGGATACGCAGGCGGCATCATTTCCGCGGCTATCGACGGGGTGCGCTCGGCAGAGGAATACATTTTGAATTTATAATACAGTTTATCAGAGAGAGAACTTTTCCGAAAAGCTCTCTCTCGTGTTATATAAAACTCAAAAAACCGCTAACCTTTTAAGACCTCAACCGACTATATAAGTGTAAAGTGAATTCACAAAACAGGAAAAACGCCATGGAAACAAACGAAATGCTCAATATCATAGGCGAAAAGGAATTTCTCGATAAGCTTTACGGCTTCGCCTATACGAAAAGCGGCTCGAGCGCCGAAGCCGAAGAACTTTGCTCGGACATTGTACTCGCCGTGCTGACTGCCGTCAAAAAGCATGCACATATCGAGAATTTCTATGCCTTTGTTTGGACTGTTGCTCGGCGAATTTATGCCGACTTCTGCGAAAGGCGCAGTAGGATGACAAAAAACCTAAGCATCGAAAACAACGAGCTTGATTTCGCGTCAGACAGAAACGACATCGAGGATATCATCGATTCCGACGAAACTGCGCGACAATTGAAGCGCATCTACCGCGAAATCGCCTTTCTTTCGAAGGAATACCGCGACGTTATGGTTATGTTTTATCTCGACGAAATGAAAATAAAAGACATATCAAGCAGGCTCGGCATTCCCGAAAACACCGTCAAACAGCGTTTGTTTTCTGCAAGAAACACCATCAGAAAAGAGGTCAACAATATGGAAAACAAGAATTTATCGCTTAAACCCGTATCCTTTCATTTTATAGGCACAGGCAACCCCGTGGGCAACCAACCGAGCGCCGTCACCCAAAGAACCTTTTCGCAAAATCTCGTTTATCTTATTAAGGATAAAGCAAAATCGGCGCGTGAGCTTTCGGAAGAGCTTTGCGTTCCGATGCTGTTTGTCGAAGAAGAGCTTAACATTCAGTGCCGCGGTATGAACGGCGAATACGGCATGGTGCGAAAACTCGAAAACGGCAAATACATAGCAAATGTCATCGTCGCCGATTACAGCGAAGCGGTTGAAGCTCAAAAAATATTTGCGCGGCATCTTCCCAAAGCGGCAAATATTGTCAAGTGTCTTATTTCCGAAAACAGAGAAAGGATTCTTTCCTTCCCGTTTTTGAGCAAACAGACCGATACCAGATTTATTCTTTGGCAGCTTGTAAACAACGCCTCGCATCAGATAGGATACAAGGTTCACTCGATTCTGAAAAACGAGTATTTTTCGGATATCACTCCGGCGGCGCGCCCCTATACTCAGGTAGCGGTGGCAACACCTTCGGGAAGCGGTGAAGAAATATTAATGTACGGCTGCGACGGCATCGCCGCAAGCGAGATCTGCGGATATAAAAATGTTTTTATGTCAAATATGTACGGTCCTCGTCTTGATGCACACTTCCACTGCGGTCACAATATCGGCACAGACCCCTTGTTGTTGCTTATGCTCCGCTCGATAGGCGGCTTGAAAACAGATTCGCTTTCTGAATCCGAAAAGGAATCCGCCGCAAAGGCGATCGAATGCGGATACATCCGCAAAAACGGCGATCTTCTCGAGCCGAACCTGCTTGTATTCGAACAAAAAGATCACGGCGAATTCAACAGCCTGTTGAATATCGGCGACGAACTCAACGACGTCGCAAAGGACATCGCACGCGAGCTTTCGGATTTCATAAAATCACATCTGCCGAAGCATCTTATGAACGAATTCATTGCCTATTCCTCGCTTATCGCATCTGCCCGACTCAGCTCGGACATTATCGAGGAGTGCATAAAAGCAGATATCCTTACCTCCCCCGAAAGCCGTCTTTGCGGAGAAGGTATGATAGTTACCATCGAAAGATAAATAAAAAGGCTGTCGTGTGACAGCCTTTTTTCTTATTATTTCACCTTGAAAATGCTCAAGACGTCATCCTTGCCGACGATATAATGATCGATAAGCGTTATTTCGTTTGCGGCAAGATGCGCCGCGATACGCTTTGTTGAAATTAAATCGTCGCTCGAGGGAACGAGCGAGCCGCTCGGATGGTTATGCGCAATTACGACAGAGTTACCGCCTGCGCGGATAACACCTTCGGTGACCGTGCGCAAGGAAAAACGCGCGCTGTTCATATCACCGCGAAAGACAGCCTGCTTGCCAAGATAGGCACCGTCGGGCGCGAAATAAAGCGCATAGACGGTTTCGGCTTCCTTGCCCTTGTATATCTCGAGCAGAAACTCCTTGATTCGGTTTCCGTCGAGCAGGCATTTATCGCCCTCGACGATCGAAACGCGCATCGCCGTTTCACGAAGAAGCGAAACAAGCACCTCGACCGAGGCTTGACAACCGGTTATTTCGGTAATCGAATCGATATCCGCATCGATAACGGCGGAAAGGCTTCCGAATTTTTCGATAAGCTTTTCGGCTTGCGGGCGCACGTCCTTACGCGGAACCGCGTAAAACAAAAGCATTTCAAGCAATTCGGCGTCATTTAATTTGCCGGCGCCGTCCTTTAACAAACGGCTTTTGCATCTCGCACGGTGTCCGTCGTGCTTAACCTTTTCGGAATCTGCTTGCATCTTACGATTCTGAAACGATCTTCATCGTATCGGACGCAATAACAAGCTCTTCGTTGGTGGGGATTACGAGAACGCGAACCTTGGAGCCCTCTGCGGTGATATCAACGGTGCCGCGGGTGTTGTTCTTTTCGGGATCGATCTTGATTCCGTAATAATCCATATTTTCGAGAGCGAGTGCACGGAGGCGAGCATCGTTTTCGCCTACGCCTGCGGTGAATACAACGCAGTCGAGACCGTTCATCGCAGCGGTGTAGGAGCCGATATATTTTTTGATTTGATAAGCGAGAATGTTATATGCGAGCTCTGCGCGCTTATTGCCCGAGTCGATAGCCGCGGTGATTTCGCGAAGGTCGCTCGAAACGCCCGAAACGCCCAAGAAACCGCAGTTTTTGTTCATCCAGTTGCCCATTTCGTTTACGGGAATGTTTTCCTTTTCCATTACGAAGGGAACGACAGCGGGGTCGATTGCGCCGCAACGCGAGCCCATGATAACGCCTTCAAGCGGGGTGAAGCCCATCGAGGTATCGATGCACTTGCCTGCATCGACAGCGGTGATAGAAGAGCCGTTGCCGAGGTGGCAGGTAACGATCTTTGCGTTGGGGTTGCCGAGAATTTCGATAGCCTTGCCCGAAACGTAGCGGTGCGAGGTACCATGGAAGCCGTAACGACGGATGTTGTGCTTCTGTGCAACCTCGTAATTGATGGGATAGGTGTATGCCTCTGCGGGCATGGTCTGATGGAACGCGGTATCGATAACGAGAACCTGCGGAGTGGTGGGCATAACCTCCATACAGCCGCGGATACCCAAAAGGTGAGGAACGGTGTGAAGCGGAGCGAGATCGCGGCACTTTTCAAGGTCTGCGATAACTGCGTCGTCTACACGCACGCTCTTAATAAGCCAGGGACCGCCGTGGACGATGCGGTGACCTACCGCGGAAATTGCCGACATATCGTCGATACAGCCGTGCTCCTTAT
>JAZRGS010000040.1:0-2254 GCA_045644305.1 Eubacteriales bacterium
AAAGGGAAGTCATCATGTCGAATTCTCAAACGAATATCGCCGTTTTGGTTTCGGGTGGCGGAACCAATCTTCAGGCACTTATCGATGCCGAAAAGAGAAACGAGCTTGGTAACGGCAAAATAACCTTGGTCATCGCTTCAAAGGACGGCGTTTATGCGCTCGAGAGGGCAAAGAACAATGACATCGAATCGGTCGTTCTTCCTCGCAAGCAGTATGCAAGCATTGCCGATTACTCTAAGGCGCTTGTCGATACGATGAAGAACGCTAATATCGACCTTGTGGTGCTCGCAGGCTTCCTCACGATAATTGACGAGCAGGTATACGAGGCGTTCCCCAACAAAATCTTAAACGTTCATCCCGCACTTATTCCTTCCTTCTGCGGAAAAGGCTATTACGGCCTTTACGTTCACGAGGCTGCACTCGAAAAGGGTGTTAAGGTCTCGGGCGCAACTGTGCATATCGTCACTCCCGAATGTGACGCGGGCCCTATCGTCCTTCAAAAGGCGGTCGAGGTCAAGCAGGGCGATACACCCGAAACGCTTCAGCGCAGAATTATGGAAGAGGCCGAATGGAAGATACTTCCCGAAGCCGTCAAGCTTTTCTGCGACGGCAGAATTAACGTTGAAAATAACAGAGTAACGATAAAAGGAGAATAAAATGAAGGTATCAACTATCGCAAACGAGCTTAACTCTCTTAAATATCACGGCAGAGGCATAATGATCGGTAAATCCGCTGACGGAAAAAAGGCAGTTACCGCATATTTCATCATGGGCAGAAGCGTAAACAGCCGTAACAGAATCTTCGTTGCCGAGGGCGATGCTATGCGCACCAAGGCGTTCGACGAATCTAAAATGACCGATCCCCACCTCATCATTTATTATCCCGTGCGCGTGCTTGGCAATAAGACAATCGTAACCAACGGCGACCAGACCGATACTATTTACGACCTTATGGATAAGCAGATGACCTTTGAGCAGGCGCTCAGAACAAGAGAGTTTGAAGACGATAAGCCTAATTTTACTCCTCGTATTTCGGGTATCATTCACGTTGAAAACGGTGAAATGAACTACGCGATGTCTATCCTTAAGAGCGCTGAAGGCGACGATTCCTCCTGCGAAAGATTCACCTACGCATATTCCAATCCTCTTTCGGGTAAGGCAAAGTTCATCCACACCTATAACTGCGATGGCGACCCGCTTCCTTCCTTCGAGGGCGAACCCAAAACTCTCGAGCTTCCCAACGTGGATATCGATACTCTTACCGATCTTATCTGGACCAATCTTAACGAAGATAACAAGGTATCGCTCTTTGTAAGATATATCGATATCGCAAGCGGCGAATCGGTTTCCAGAATCGTAAATAAACACGCATAAGGAGATATAAAAGTGAAAGAATTCGAACTTAAATACGGCTGTAACCCCAATCAGAAGCCTGCAAAGATTTTCATGCACGACGGAAGCGAGCTTCCGATCGAAATTCTCAACGGCAGACCCGGCTTCATCAATTTCCTTGACGCTTTTAACTCCTGGCAGCTTGTTAAGGAGCTTAAGGAAGCGCTCGGTCTTCCCGCAGTTACCTCCTTCAAGCACGTAAGCCCCACCTCGGCGGCTGTCGGCGTGCCTCTTTCCGATAAGCTCAAGAAGGCTTGCTTTGTTGACGATATCGAAGGCCTCGACGAATCCCCCCTCGCTTGCGCGTATGCAAGAGCAAGAGGTACCGACAGAATGTGCTCCTTCGGCGACTGGGTTGCACTTTCCGACGTTTGCGACGTAACCACCGCAAAGATGATCGCTCGTGAGGTTTCTGACGGTATCATCGCTCCCGGTTATGAACCCGAAGCACTTGAAATCCTTAAAACAAAGCGTAAGGGCGGCTACAATATCGTTAAGATCGACCCCAATTACGTTCCCGAAAAGCTCGAATCAAAGCAGGTTTACGGTATCACCTTTGAACAGCAGAGAAACGACCTTCAGATAAGCCGTGATATGCTCACAGAAATCGTTACAGAAAACAAAGAGCTTCCCGAAGAAACAATTCAGGATATGATCATCGCGCTCATCACTCTTAAATATACACAGTCCAACTCTGTTTGCTACGCTTACGACGGACAGGCAATCGGTGTTGGCGCAGGACAGCAGTCAAGAATTCTCTGCACACGTCTTGCAGGCTCCAAGGCTGACCTTTGGCACCTCCGTCAGCACGAAAAGGTTCTTAACCTCCCCTTCCTTCCCACTCTCGGCAGACCCGAAAGAG
>JAZRGS010000041.1:0-1552 GCA_045644305.1 Eubacteriales bacterium
CGACTCGACACAGGGCATTCAGGCGCAGACGCTTGCAAACGCATACCTTGCGGTCGATCACGATTTGGAAATACTTCCCGTAATAAACAAAATCGACCTTCCGAGCGCAGACCCCGAAATGGTCAAGCGCGAGATTGAGGACGTCATCGGCATCCCCGCCGACGAGGCGCCCTGCATCAGCGCAAAGATGGGCATCGGCATCAAGGACGTGCTCGAGCAGATAGTAAAGAGCGTCCCCGCCCCCAAGGGCGACAGAGAGGCGCCGCTTGAAGCGCTTGTTTTCGACAGCTATTACGATTCCTACAAGGGCGTTATCGTTTATATAAGAGTTAAAAACGGCAGAATGCACCTTGGCGACAGGGTGCGTATGATGCACACAGGCGCAGAGTTCGAAATCGTCGAGCTCGGCACGCTTTCGACATTCAGCTTGGAGAAGAAGGATTACCTCGAAGCAGGCGAGGTCGGATATTTCACCGCGAGCACCAAAAACATCGCCGACACCGACGTCGGTGACACCGTGACGCTTTGCGATAACCCTTGCGAGAAACCGCTTCCCGGCTTTAAGAAATCCCAGCCGATGGTTTACGCGGGCATCTACCCTGCCGACGGCAGTAAATACGGCGACCTTAAGGACGCGCTCGACAAGCTGCGTCTTAACGACTCGTCGTTCACCTACGAGCTTGAAACCTCTGTCGCGCTCGGATTCGGCTTCCGTTGCGGATTTTTGGGGCTTTTGCACATGGAGATCATCGAGGAGCGCTTGGAGCGCGAATTTATGCTCGACCTTATCACCACCGCGCCGAGTGTTATTTACGAAATCCACAAGACCAACGGCGAAGTCGTTTACATCGACAACCCGACGAACTACCCCGACCCCGCGGTTATTGAAACCGCGTGCGAGCCCTTCGTCAAGGCGACCATCATCACCCCGACCGATTACGTCGGCACGATTATGCAGCTTTGCAACGACCGTCGCGGCGAATACCTCGATATGAAGTATATCGACACCAACCGCGCAGAGCTTCATTACCTTCTCCCCTTGAACGAAATCGTTTACGACTTCTTCGATTCCTTGAAATCGCGAAGCAAGGGCTATGCCTCGCTCGACTATGAATTCAAGGACTACCGACCGAGCAAGCTTTCGAAGCTCGACATATTGCTAAACGGCGACATCGTCGACGCGCTCTCCTTCATTATCCACGCAGACCGCGCCTATGCACGCGCGCGCAGAATCTGCGAAAAGCTTAAGGACAACATCCCCCGCCAGCTCTTCGAAATCCCCGTTCAGGCGGCTATCGGCGGCAAAATCATCGCCCGCGAAACGGTTAAGGCGATGCGCAAGGACGTTCTTGCGAAGTGCTACGGCGGTGATATTACCCGTAAAAAGAAGCTTTTGGAAAAGCAAAAGGAAGGCAAAAAGCGCATGAGAACCCTCGGCACGGTCGAGGTTCCGCAGGAAGCCTTTATGGCGGTGCTTAAGTACGATGACGAATAAGCTTTCGCTTTATTTTCACATCCCCTTTTGCGTCAAAAAGTGCGATTATTGCGCATT
>JAZRGS010000042.1:0-13870 GCA_045644305.1 Eubacteriales bacterium
AAGGTAGTTTGGGAATTCATGGGTCTTACCGAAGTAGAATTTGACTACGTTCCTGTAACCTCTAACGTAGTTACCGACTTCAACCCGACCTCTTACAAGAACTCCATCGGCGGCGCAAACGGCGCGTTCATCTATGACGACGCTGACATCTACGCTGCATGTGGTAACGACTGGTGGATCCACGTTGCATTTGCTCCTGTTGCAGATATGGACGGCTACTACGAAGTAGTTGCTGTTAGAGCTCCTACCACCGGCAATTATCTCACCATTCCCGAAAACGGCTTCGTTTGGATGGCTTGGTCCTCCGCAGGCGACACACCTGAATCCGCAGGCGCATACGCGCTCGACTTTATGGGCAACCTCAAGGTTGGCGATATCGTTGAATTCGTTGGCGTTGACTTTGTTAACCACACCACCGAAGCTGACGCATACGCTGAAGTTTGGGTAGATCCCAACGCTCCCGTAAACGTAGCTCTTAACAAGGAATACACCACCTCCGGTCCCGATGATACCACCTACAATGCTGACCTTACCGACGGTAACGCATACGGCGGTGTTTCTTACGACAACAAGTGGTTCGTATTCAACAAGAACAACACTGTTGACGGCATTGGTACCGTTATCATCGACCTCGATGGCGCATACTCCATCAGCAAGCTCGCTGTAAACCTCATTAACGAAACCGGTTCCGGTATCGCTAAGCCCGAATACGTTAAGTTCTTCGTATCCGCTGACGGCGAAGAATGGATCGAAGTTGGCGCAGTTGAACTTCAGGATGTTCAGTCCGCAGCATACTGGACTGCACTTGAAGGTCTCGAATTGGAAGCAAGCTTCGTTAAGCTTGAAATGAAGATCGGCGCTCCCTTCTCCTTCATGAACGAAATCGAAGTATACGGCAAGGCTCTTCCCGTAGAAGTTGAACTCGTTGAAGGCGAAAACGAAATCACCGTTCCCGCACTTAACTCCGCAATCGCAAACACCAACTTCGACAAGGATCTCGTTATCACTATCGAAGGTCAGTGGGGCGTAACCGTTATCGTTAACGGTACCGAATACTATCCCAACAGAATGGGCAAGCTCGAAGCTCCTCTTCCCGCAGGCGAAAACACCGTTGAATTCAAGAACGCAGGCGAAGAAGCAGCAGAAATCGTAGCAGTTGTTGAAGCTCCCACCGTTGGCGATACTATGGATGATCCCATTATCATTGAAGCTGATGGCGACTATGTTGCTGACATTACCGAAAAGTATCCTCAGGGCGTTTACTATCAGTACACCGCTACTGAAGACGGCACCGTAACCATCACCATCAAGACTGAAGCTGGCTGGAGCTATGTTATCAACAACGTTACCGCTGGCATTTACGGCGATATGCACTGGTCCGACGACGAAACCGTAGTTATTACCGAAACTATCGATGTAACTGCAGGCGACGTTATCGCTATCCAGGTTATCACCTACGATCCCGAAAATCCCTGGTCCGCTCCTGTTGGCACCGTTGAGTTCACTCTCGACGTTCCCGGCGAAGACGCATCCGCAACTGTTGACATCGCTCTCGGCGACGTTAACATGGACGGTAAGATCGACCAGTACGACTACATCCTCGTTAAGCGTCACTACTTCGAGACTCGCCTCCTCAACGAAGTTGAACTCGAGCTCGCAGACGTTAACAACGACGACGTAGTTAACCAGTACGACTACATCCTCCTCTGCCGCCACTACTTCGAAACCTTCACCATCGAAGGCGTAGTAGCAGTTCCTGCAGATGCAGTTCCTGCTGAATAAACGGCATTAGGAAGTTAGTTAAAAGCTAATCAAAAGCCCTCCGCTTCGGCGGAGGGCTTTTTCTGTGAAAGCTTATGTTAATTGTTAAAAAGCAGTATTTGTTTTTTGATTTTCGGCTTTGAATTAAAAAGAAAACAATTTTTTGTTGTTGCGAGCCATAAAGTAAATTAACGAAAGCGAGGAAACAGAAACGATGACCCAAACGTGAGTTTTATCAGAGTCCCCCGGCACGATAGGCTCGTCCGAAAGGGGAGAGTCGAGCATTTTTATGCGTCCGTCGCCTGCGATATCGCCGTATTGAGCCGTTGTGAGGGTTCCGTTTAAATTGTTTGTAACGTATTCGACAAGAAGCTCGGTATCGGTGGGGAGCCCATCGCGCGCGACGATTTCTGCGTCCTTAAACATTGTGTATCCGTTTTCCAAAAGCATATAAACGCTTCCTGCGATGGTATATTCGGCGTTTAAATCGATCGGTTTGCCGTTTATCTTGACGTTTTGAACACGGCGGTTTTCGTTATCAAGCGATATGAAATTTTCGAGCTCGTCGATGACGACGGAGGATTCGATGTATCTGTGAAGCTCGAACGTGATGCCCGAGACCTGCGGAAAGCTTCCGAATTCGTTCGGAGAAGCGTGCGTGCCGTATTCCAATGCGTCCAATAGCTGCTGTCCCGTCACGCGGAGAATACACATTTCGTTGCCCCAAGGGTTGATGTCCATAATCGCCTTGCGGTTGAAAATCCCTTCAGGAACGGTTGCGCGGACGCCACCGCCGTTGACAAACGCGACGTCGGTTTTCAAAACGACGCGGTAGGCATCAGCCGAAAAGTTGCCTGCGTTTGTTTCGGCAGAACGCACGGCGCGCACACCGTTTTCGTCGTAAATTGTAAGATTCACCTCGGAATAACCGATTTCCTCGTAAAGATAATCAAATTCGGCGTTATATCCGTCGATAATCGACGCGACCGAAGACTCTGCAAGCCTTGCGCTGTCGCAAAATCCGCTAACGTCAATTGTTTTTGGGTCGATAAGCTCGGTTTTTATGCCGTCGTCGGTTATCGTCATTTGACCGAAATAGGAAAGCTTTGTGCCCGTCGAGGTGAGGGGAACGGCGTTGCCGTTTTTATCGGTATAAACCGAATTTTCAATGGTTTCGTGTGCGTGAGCATCGATGAAGGCGTCTAACCCCTCTGTGTTTTGAATAACGTCGATCGAGCGCCAGCCCTCGGTCACGCCCGTGATTCCCAAATGACCCAAGGCGATTACTGTGTCCGCACCTTCGCTTTTTGCGGCGTCGATAGTCGCTTGGATGGTTTCGTAAAATTCATTCTGCATGAAGCTGTAAATGAAATTTCCGTTCTCGTCTTGGAAATATGCAGGGGTCGATTTCGAAAAGGTTTCGGGGGTCGAAATGCCTACAAACGCGACCTTTTTGCCGTTAAATTCGATGATTGAATAGCCGTCGAAAATATATTTTTGGTTTATCAGGTCGTAAAAATTTGCCGAAAGGTATTTGTAATTCGCCTTTTCGGAGAGCGTTAGCAGGGTAGGGATCTTGTAATCGAATTCGTGGTTGCCGGGAATCGCAAAATCGTAGCCGACTGCGTTCATTATTTCAACGATAGCCGCGCCCTCGGTTAGCGAGCCGATCATCTCGCCCTGAATTGCATCGCCCGCGTCGACGGTGATTACCGTGTGCCCCTCGCTTATGAGCTGTTCGCGGTATGCGGCAAGAATCGGGTATTGTTCGGTCGCGCAGTGTACGTCGTTTGTGTATAGGATGATTAGGTCGCCGTCGGTTTTCGCCGAGGCGAAGCAACAAGCAAGATTTGCAATCAGAATAGAGGTAAGCAGTAGGATTAATAGGCGGATATGTTTCTTTTTCATTTTATCCTCCGATGAATTTGTTGGGCGTCCGAATGATTATAGCATATTATTAATGATTCTGCAATAAGCACTTTGTATTGACATTTTGACGCGAATGTGATAAAATACCAAGGTTGAATGCGGATGTGTCGGAACTGGCAGACGAGCCGGTCTTAGAAACCGGTGCATATGCGTGCAGGTTCAAGTCCTGTCATCCGCACCAAAAAAATTCCTCGGACTTGTTCCGAGGATATTTTTTTACCTCTTCACTTTTCACTCTTCACTTTTCTGCCTTCGCCGAGGAATTTTTTTGGAAGTAATAAGTAATAGTGAATAGTGAATAAGTAATGTAGCTTTTTGCCGTGACAAAAAGCGTTTTTTATTTAAGGTTGAAAAGTCATCTTGTTTTTGATATAATTAAAACGACTAAACAAAAGGGGGCGAAACGGAATGATTTCGCAACTTGCCGAAGAACTTTATAACAAGTCGATTCAATTAAAAAAATATAATGCTCGGAAGTTGTTATTTAAAAAGAATCGTTTGATGTTGGAAAAGCAGATTTACGAGTTCAAGGATATGACAGAAAGAATTGCTTCCGCATTGCGTAATAATTTGAACTATCCAAACGATTATTTTGAGTTGACTTTGTTTATGAGCTATTCTCTTTCAGAGTGTCTTGTATTCTTAAACAGCAAGGGTAAAGGTAACAGAGAAACCGTACAAAGATATATATGGGGATTTCATAATCTGCCCAGAGCGTTTTTTGCGCCGAATAACCCTATGAAAATATCTCCCGAAGTCGCTATGGAATATTATAAACCCTACTTAAAAATGGAGTGACACCGCACAAGGTTGTAAACGCATACCGAAGTATCACAACTCATTGACAAAAAGCGCTTATTTCATTATAATTAAATTAGCAATAAAAGAAAGGTGGTTTGACCGATGAAAAGGACGTTTAGAAATTTACTGCTTGCCGTTATTGCTTGTTGCTGCATTTTTTCTCTTAATTCCTGCGGCGGCGGAATAACACAATCCGAAGCGAAAGAACATATCGAAGGCTTCTTTGCCGCTATTGTTGAGGAAGATTATACCAAAGCACAGACCTTTCTTCACCCCGAACGCCCCGCTGTTTTAGAAAGCTTTTTGCTGAAAATTGAAGCGGAAGAGGATATTGATTTTCAAGCAGGTATTGAAATTAAAAAATATACAGGCTTTTCCTCATCTCTCTATGACGGTACGGTAGACGGCCCCACGTATGAGCTGACCATGAAAACAAAGGTCGGCGAACGAACCGTTGAATTTGAAATTGAAGTCGTAAGAAACGATAACGGTTTCGGTATTTATAATCTCGACATAGACACTTGATTCGCGTTTGTAAAAAGCCTTTATAACACAAAAAAAGAGCCCGAGGGCTCTTTTTTGATTTGGCGTTAATTATTCAACCGTCATAAGGGTGCCGATGAAGAAGGGGATATTATTTTCACAGTCGATAAGCATATAGACAAACGGTCTGTCGAGATACACCTGCTTGGGGTCATCAACAATCATTGAACTTTCGCAGTTGACTTCAACGACGGTTGCGGCGCCCGCCTTGGTTCCCTTTTCGGCGACAGAGATGAAGGTCTTGTGAAGGACGCGGTTGATGAAGAGATTGCCTCTGCTTGAGCTTCCGAGTCCCGAAAAATCGGCAAGAGCGCCGTCGAATGCGTTCTTCATACCCATATTGATGAGGATCTCGTTCATATTGCAGGAAAATTCGGTTTCGAATTTGGGAATCGATGCAAGCACGATCGCGTTTTGAGGCTTAGAGAGCAGGCTGTTAAGCGATTCGCCGTCGAGCGACGCGACGTAGTCGGAAACAGTCACACCCTCGTTGGGGAGCATCGCGACGAAGGCATATTTTCCACCCTTGTAATATTTTACAAAGCCCTTTGCGTTGTCGGATTCGAGATATTTGCCCTCCTCCGAATACATGAATTTGACTTTTTGCTTTTTGCCGTTTTCTTTTGTGAATTCGCCGTCGCGAACCTGTCCCTTTTCGTAAATTTCTACCCATTCGGCTTCAAATGCCAACGCGTTTACGAGGTACATAACCGCTTCCGCGGGGATTTCATCGAGAATTTCTTCGATCATCCCGTCGGTATTGTTTTTGACCCAATTGTTGATATCCTTGCAGGTTTGGTTATTAAAGGGCGCCTTATAAACGTCGGCACCGTAATAATCGGCGTTGGTTTGGAGGAAATCTTGATTGGGGGTAAAGCGGGAGTCCTCGGTGAACCAGATCGAGTTTGCGAGAGCGAGCTTGTATTTATCGCCCTGCGGGAGGTTTTTCATATAGGTGTAAAGGTACAAATTGAGGTCGTCGACAGGCATTCCGAGCACGGCTTCCATTTGGGAAAGGGTTTCGCCCTTGGCGCCGTTTGCGGTCATCGAGAGCGCCGAAAGCACCGAAAGAGGCGAAATAAGGGTGTTTTCGCTCTTCTTCTCGCTTGCCTTGAAGAGGCGCACGGCGAAGTCGGTTACCTTTTCGTTTTTCGAATCCAAGCTGTTAAGCGGCGTCACGTCGTTCGGCGTTATTCCCTCCATGAGGTTTTCGGCCTTCACCTTGGTGGCACAGCTTGCAAGACTTATTGAGAGCGAGAGAAGTAAAATTATGCTGATTATTGATAAAAAGACGTGTGATTTTTTCAAAGCGGTTCCTCCTATGCATATAAATGCTCGTATTCGGGAAGCTCTTTCCATTCCTCGGACGAGGTCAAAATTTCAATAATTTGCCTGCAGGTGGTTAAAAAGCGCTGTCCGTCGGGATCGCTTGTCGTGAATGAATAGGCGATGTCCTTTGCGGAGATGGTTTTTGTCGTTTCGCCGATATTGACGGTCAATATCAACGTCATGGGCGGGTCGGACATAAAATTATCGGGATGAGGGGAATAGATATCGGGATATTCGTTTGCGTTTAGGTTGTTTAAGAGCTTGTAAACGGTAGTGATTTCTGAAGGCGAAAGCATAAGCGTGGTGACGTAATCCTCGGGGTTTGAGGCGTCGGTGGTCTTAACAAGAACGCCGGTCGCGCTATCGTATGAGGAAACGCCGTAGCAATTCCAAACAAGCGAAAATGCGAAATCGTCGGGGGCGGGGAGGGGATCGACGTATTCGGGAGTATGTTCGGGACCGCAGTCATCGGGTCCGCATTCGTCATTTTCGCCTTCGGAGGTATCGGCGCTCGCTTCATAATCGACTTCGGCTGAGCAGTCGTATCCGTCGTTACTCTCATCGGGCGAATCTTTACTCTCATCAAGCGAATCGTTGACTTCCTCGGATCGGTTTTCATCGTCGATTGTCGGTATGTTACCGTTTGAGCAGTCGTAGTAAGCGTCGTATTTGCCGCCTGTGCTTTCGGGAGAAGCGTTTTCTGCGCTTTCTTGGATATCATTTCGGTTAAAAAGCTGTGGCAGAACAGCCGCCGAGCAAACGACAAGGGTCAGGCAAAGCGGAATGCAAAAGGATACCACCCTTTTGACGGCAACCCTGCGTGCGGTTATGCGGTTTTGACCGCGGCGGAAGATTTCTTCCTTATATTCGTTTAAATTTCTCATAATAGCTCACCATCCTTATCGAGAATGGCGCGAAGCTCCTTCTTTGCGCGATACAATAGGTTGTCGACCTGCTTTTCGTTCTTTTTCATAACGCGGGCGATTTCGGCATAGGTCATATTTTCGAAATAAAACATGTGTATCGCGATTTGCATTTCTTCGGTTAATTTTGTGATTGCGCCGTTGACGATACGCTTTCGTTCGTCGGTGATGACGATTTCTTCCAAGGTCTTTTCGTCGCTTTCAACCGCGATAGCCTCGTTCAGCTCGACGAAACTTATCGTCCTTTTGCGCTTTAAATAATCGAGCGCGCGGCTTCTGCCCATCATAAAAAGATAGGTTTTAAGCGTGACCTTGAAATTGTACCTGTTTCTATGTACCAAAAGATCGGCAAACGTGTCCATGGCGATATCCTCCGCCGCGTGAAAGTCGTGCACGTAGCGGTTGATGAAGTACATCAGGCTGTGAAACAGCTCATTCATGATATCGTCGAAGGCACTTTCGTCACCATCAAGGAAACGGCGGTAGCTACAAGCACCGTTGTCCATGGTTAACCTCCTGCTCGGGTCGCGTCCGACCCGTTCATCTATTATACGAGCGAGAATATCTTATTCCTTACGAAAAATAAAACTTTTTTATTATTATAACACGTATTTTTGAAAAATGCGAGAAAAAGGCGAAATAATTGAAAAAACTACTGTTCAGGGGGCGCTTTGTGTGGTATAATGGCTTAAAACAACAAAAGGAGACGTTTTTATGAAGGTTTCTGAAAGATTTTTGAAATATATTTCGTTCGGAACTAACTCCGACGAGGATTCCGCGACCTGCCCCTCGACCGAAAGCCAGCTCGTTTTGGGCAGATATCTTGCGACCGAGCTTGAAAATATTGGCTTGCAGGAGGTCGGAATCGACGAAAACGGTTACGTTTACGGCGTGATTCCCGCAAGCAAGGGCAGGGAAGGCGACCCCTCTATCGGCTTTGTTGCGCACATGGACACAAGCTCCGCTGTTCCGGGCGATAACATAAAGCCCCGTGTTGTGCGTTATAACGGCGGCGATATTCAGCTTAACGAAAGCGAAAGCATCAGAGTAAGCGAATTCCCTTATCTTGAAAAATACGTCGGTTGGGATATTATCACTACCGACGGAACCACTTTGCTCGGTGCCGACGACAAGGCGGGAATTGCCGAAATCTTCACCGCGTGCGAATATCTTGTTGCACATCCCGAAATTTCGCACGGCAGGATCGCGGTTTGCATCACTCCCGATGAAGAAATCGGAAGAGGCGCCGACAAATTTGACCTCGCGCGATTTGCCTGCGATTGGGCATACACGGTCGACGGTGGCGAGCTTGGCGAGATCGAATACGAGAATTTCAATGCGGCGTCGGCGAAAATTACCGTTCACGGCGTAAATATTCACCCCGGTAGCGCGAAAAATAAGATGAAAAACGCAAGCCTTTTGGCGGCAAAGCTTATTTCGATGCTTCCCGAGGCGGAAACGCCTGCTCACACCGAGGGCTACGAGGGCTTTTATCATCTTTGCGGTATGTCGGGCGACGAAACGCTTGCGACGCTTCATTATATCATCCGCGACCACGATATGGAAAGGTTCGAAGCGAGGAAGCGTTTTCTTACCGAGCTTGTCGATTATCTCAACCGAGCTTACGGCGAGGGCAGATTCGAGTGTAAGATTCGCGACAGCTATTATAATATGCGCGAAAAGATACTTCCGCACATGCATATTATCGATAACGCGGTTGCGGCTATGAAGCAAGCGGGCGTTGAGCCGATGATCGTGCCGATACGCGGCGGTACCGACGGCGCGCGTCTTTCGTTCGAGGGACTGCCTTGCCCGAATCTTTCGACGGGCGGCGCGAACTTCCACGGCATTCACGAATTTATCCCGATTCAGTCGATGGAAAAAATGGTCGACGTCATAGTCACCCTTATGAAGGGTTAAAAACGGATAAAACAAAAGCGTCGGAGAGGCTTCACGCGGAAGTCTCTCGCTTTGTTTATCGGAATTGCATACAGACTGTGGTTTTGTTTTGTGCTTATTTGCTTCCGAGCGGGATGTTGCAGCATCATTTTATCGGCAAATTTTGTTTTCCCCTTGACATTGACCTTGCGTCAAGTGATATAATATGCTTGAAAAGGGAGAAATAATATGAAAGATAAAGCATTGTTCGACATTTCGGAAGTCTGCGATATGTTAGGCATCACTTCTCGTGCGCTTCGGTTTTATGAAGAAAAAGGACTTGTTTCGAGCACCAGAGAATTTTCAAACCGCCGTAAATACAGTAAAGAACAGATTGAGATTATCAAAAAGATACTTGTGCTGCGGACTCTTGGCTTGAATATTTCACAAATTAAGAAAATACAAGACGGCGACAATGATTTGAAGCAAGCTATTATTGAGCATAAATCCAAAATAATAGCAACGATAGTTTCAAAGTCAAAAGAAATAAAATTGCTTGATGAAGCAATGAGGACTTTAGAATCTGACGGTGATATTTTTTGCGCAAAATTCGACACCAATGAGTTGCAAATTAAAAATAAAGCCGTTGCGGACATAACAGACAAATTCATTTCGGGTAATTATGAGCTTGTTTTCAATAGCTTTTCGGAAGTGTTGCAAGCATACACACCGCTGTCGGCTTTTGAACGTATAGTTCAAGACACGTTATCTCCTTTGGGCGAATTTGTATCGATTGATGCTATTAATAACGACGCAACAGACAAGAGTGTTTTTTATAGTTACTTAAAATATGAAAAATTGGGTTTGCGTATCAAATTTGTAATGTACGAAAATTCGGTTCACGGATTCTGGCTTACTTATTACGAAATTTAGGAGGACTTTGATGGATTTCTTATATGGCTCGGTAGGAATTGCTGTACTTCTAATTGTAATAGCGTTGTGCACCAAACGCAAAATCAAAGACAATATATATGTGTGTCCTCACTGTAAAACGCGCTTTAAACCGTCAAGACGTAAGAATTCTTATTTTGGTAATATGTCAAACGCGTCAGAGCTTTTGAGATGCCCATGCTGTAAAAAGATCACTATCTGCAGTTTATCAAACAATCAAGACCAAATATAGAGGGATAGAGTTATGTTAAAGCGAATTTGTGCGATCTTGTTGTTAGTTGTACTCGTTTTTACCTTTACAGGCTGTGAAATTCACTTTGCGGATGGTACAAGGTACGATGTACCGTGGTGGTTTGCGGCGTTGTTTGCCGTGCCGTTTCTGATAATTGGGTGGATTTTAATATACGTGAACTGTCCGAAAGATTTTTGGGCATACTGTCCTAAATGCGAAGAACGCTTTTACGTTAAAAAACGCGTTATTCAAATATCTTCCCATTCTCCAAACGAGGGGTTCGGTTTCTTATATAGGTGTCCGTGTTGTAAAAGAAGGCACATTTGCTATAAATCTTGGGACAACTAAATCAAAAACGACGAAGATGCAACTTCGTCGTTTTTTTGTTAGTAAGACTTTTGCGTTAAACTTTTCGATATTATCTCGGCGGTGTTGTTATTTTTGGGAGATTTTCTTGGCTCTTTCGATATATTCCTTGAATTTTTCTTCACCGCGGACCGAATTGAACCATTCCCATCCGCTGGGTCGGGTTAATACGGAGTAAACTACGCTATCGTCTGCGTCAATACGGAAGTCGTAATTAACGGGATCGCATTTTCCGTCGGGAAGACGAATGCAAGCATCGCCCTTTACGTATTTGACGCCGCCGAAAAGCAATTCCTTGCCCGTGTCGAGAAGATCACCCTTGCCTAACGCGGCGAATTTTTCGGCATATTCGATAGCCTTTTCAAGATTTTCATAGCCGTTTTCGTTCTCGCCGTTTCCGAAGTGGGCGGCGGAGCGGATGAGCGCGCACCATGAATAGAGACTGTACCACGCGGAAGGAACCTCGTCGTTTTCGCCGAGAGACTCTATTAGCTTCATATTGAAGCTGTGAAGCTCTATCGATCTTTTTGCGGTGTAAATGTTGTGACTCGGTCGTGCCAAAAAGTGAAGTATGAGGTGGAAATTGTTCACGCCGTGCATAAGCTGACCCGCTTGCCAGTCGCCCGCATCGCAGAGCTGTTGCTCGAGGATTTCATTTTGTATCGAGCTGTACTGCGTGATAGGGGGAGGAACCTCGCGAATGCCTGTGCGGTCGGAAACGATAATGATATCTCCGTCGGCGTCTGCCACGTAGGTGTATTCCGCCGCGCCGACGAAGCCGTCGGTAAGCTCGAGCGCGTCGTATCTGCGGACCAAGCCGTCTGCCATCGGCATAAAGCCTTCACCCGTCCCTTCGTAGGACGTAAGCTCGTAAACGGCGGTCTTCAAGCCCTCGCAGTATTCGTTTTCGGTGCGGACGATGCCGATTCCTTCTGCGAAATAGTAGACCTTTTTGCCTCCGCGATAGGACCAGCCGCCGGTCATACCGCCGATATCGAGGCAGACCTTCAGGCAGTTTTCAAAGCTGCCTGCCTTGGTCGTTACGGTGCCGCCGTCCTCGCAGATTATTTGAGTGCGCACGTCTCGCGACCACCTTGTATATTCAACGATAGGAGTTGCTCCGATTCTCCATTCATCCGACCAAATGCAGTTTGTTGCGTCCTGAAGGATACCGAGGATATCGTTATAGAGCATAGGATACTCCGCAGTGCCGAAGCCGCCGATGTTTTTCCATTCGAACGACCAACGGTAGTTGTGACAGAGGCAGAGAGAGTCGTTTTTTCTTTGAACGGCGTCGCGGCCGAAGAAATTCCAATGTCCCGTTGCGGTGTAATCGGGATTAAAGGTGGTGTCGGTTGCAAGAATCCTGCGAGCTACCGACGCCGCGGCCTTGGCGTGTGCCTTTTCCATTTTTGTGGATGCAAGCTGCTCGGCACGCTCGATTGCGTGGCTTACGTCGCAAATGTATTCGCGGTCGTCCTTTTCTCGGCAATAGTCGGAACGGATCTGAGCGATCATTTCGATCCAAGATCTATCGTTGTATTTCAGGCGTTCGATGTTTTCGAAAGACGAAATTATCACCTTTTTGTCGTCTGCAAACGAGACTGTGAACGACAGCTTGGTTATTACAGCTTCGGGGTCGTACTCGGAAACGTAGTCCCAACGGTTGCCAACGCCTATCGGAAGCAAGCCGATTCCGCTTTTGATTTCGTATGCGCTCAGCAGACGCGCTTCGGTTATGCCGTCGTGGGTATGGATATGCTTGACGATACCGACGTTATCCTTGTAATAGCTCATAAAAACAGATTTTCCGTCGTCGTCCCAAACCGATGTTGTCCAAAGCCTGCAATTTTCAAACCTGCCTGCAGGGGTATCGACGGTTTCCGTGTCCGATACGTAGGTAAGTGTTGTTCCGTCGCTTCCGACGAGGGTTTCGCCCAGCGATAAATCGGCGAAGAAGAATCTGTCGCATCTCGACGAATTGTGGAATATGTTCGCCACCTGTCGGTCGACCGATTGCATCCGGCCTTCGCCTATCCCCTCGGTCTTCCAAAATCTAAGCGAGTTATCGATATAACGAAATTCGTCTGCCGTTGCACCGACTGCGTAAAGGCGTTCGTCCTTGTCTTTGTAACGCTCCTCGATTATCGACTCCATTTTACGCGCAAGGGGCACAAGCACGCGGTAGGCGTCCCCCTTTTCCAATATTTCCTCGACCTTGTTGTACGCGGCGTGTGCCTCGTCCTTTTTGCCTTCGCGGAAATAATTGTGGGCAAGCCAAAACCATTCGTGCCCCAAGGTCTGTACAAAGCCTGCCTTTTCAAGGCGGGGTATCTGCTTATCCCTTATAAATTCGATTTTAGCTCCGCCGTATACTTTCGAATCCTCGCGGGTTACGATAAAGGTCATCACCTCTTCGTTTTTACCCTGCATAGCGGCATCTGCGATGCGCGCAAACAACGAGTCGTTCTTTTTGCCGGGGAGCCACCACCAGCCGCGCATAAGCACGTCGGCAAGCGCGTGCTGCTTTTCCCTGCACTCGGGCAGCTCCTCTACCTCGCGGAGTACCTCGTTGTATATTTTTTCAAATCCGCTTTTATCGTTTTTGACCTGCCATAATTTAAGCTCTTCAACCTTTTTCATAACACGCTGTACAAGTGTATCACTGTATTTTTCATTCATAGCGCAAAGTTCCTTTCTTATTCTTTTTCTGCCGTCGTGAAGCTGCCACTTGACCGTTCCCTCGGAAATTCGCATACGGTCTGCTATTTCCGCGATAGAAAGGTCCTCAAAATAGTGCAGATAAATAATCTGCCGTACCTTTTCGGGCAAGGCATCAATGCTTTTGTTCACTTCGTTTCGTTCCTCGGAAAGAGCATACGCCTCCGCAGGATTGTACGCTCCGCCGTCGGAAACGTCCAGGTTATCCACTACGTCAAGCGGAATGAAGCTTCTGTATCTGCTTATCATATTCAAGGCACAATTCCTTGCAATACGAAGTCGGAGGCCAAGCGGCCTTAGGAAGACAATACACCAGTTCCACTCCTTGGCTCACAGAACGACATGGCTACGATCCGACTTTACGCTCCGCCGTCGGAAACGTCCAGGTTATCCACTACGTCAAGCGGAATGAAGCTTCTGTATCTGCTTATCATAT
>JAZRGS010000043.1:0-16035 GCA_045644305.1 Eubacteriales bacterium
GTCGACGACGGTGGCGAAATTGTCGTCGGTAAGTATCATATCCGCGGATTCCTTGGCAACCTCGGTTCCGCTTATGCCCATGGCACAGCCGATGTCAGCCTTTTTCAATGCAGGCGCATCGTTGACCCCGTCGCCCGTCATCGCAACGACGTAGCCCTTTGATTTAAGCGCAGAAACGATTTTTAATTTGAAATTCGGCGTTACTCGGGCAAAGACGTTACATTCCTCGACCGTCTTTAAAAAGTCGCGCTCGCTTTGTCCCTTAACGTCACGCTCGGTCACGACGAGTCCGCCCTTTTCGATTATCCCTATCCTTTCGGCAATCGCGGCGGCGGTGTCGGGATGGTCGCCTGTTATCATTATCGGACGAATACCCGCCCTTTTGCAAACACGAACCGATTCTCTCGCCTCGGGTCTGGGCGGGTCGTAAATGCCGCAAAGACCTATGAAGCTGAATCCACCCTTTAACGGTTCGCTCGGAGGCTCGCCGCATCGGTATTGCGCGAAGCAGATAACGCGAAGCGCGTTTTTTGTCATCTCGGAGGTCTTTTCTTCAATTTCGCGCCGACTTGTCGGGCAAAAATCGGCAATGACGTCGGGCGCGCCCTTTAAGTAAACGCAGTATCCGTCGCGATCGCGGTGAACCGTCAGCATATATTTCTTGACAGAATCAAACGGAATTTCATAAACGCGTGCGTATTCGCTTCGCAGAAGCTCACGCTCGGCTACGTATTCGGAAAGCGCAAGCTCGGTGGGCGATGAATCGTTATTGCAAAGCGCAAACGCGCGCTTAAGCTCTGTCATATCGCCGTAAACCGATTCGACCGTCATTTTATTGCAGGTGAGCGTTCCTGTTTTGTCGGAGCAGATTATCTGCGCACAGCCGAGCGTTTCGACAGCGGGCAGGCGCTTTACGACCGCCTTTCTGCGTGCAAGGGTCTGCACTCCCGCCGAAAGCACGACCGTCACTATCGCAGGCAATCCCTCGGGAATCGCCGCAACCGAAAGCGAAACCGAGGTCATGAACATTTCGCCCACGTCCATTCCCTTTAAAAGCGAGAAAATAAAAATCACAACGCATATACCGAGCGTAAGGTTGCCCAAAAGCATACTCAGCCTTGCCAAGCGCTTCTGAAGCGGCGTTTTTTCGCTCTCCTCGGAAATCAGGTTCGCAATTTCTCCTACGCAGGTATGCATACCGGTACGAACCGCAAGCGCCTTAGCGCGCCCCGTTATCACGTGCGACGAGGTGAAAACCGAATTACCCGCCTCCGACAAGGTGCAATTCGCAGAAACCGAAGCACGCGCGTCCTTTAAAACTCCGCAGGATTCACCCGTCAGGAGCGATTCGTCAAGCAGCAATTCGTTCGACTCGATAAGCCTGCCGTCGCAAGGAACGATATCGCCGTTTTCGAGCAGAAAAACGTCGCCGGGAACCACTTCGCTGCTCGGGATTTTAACAGTCACACCGTCGCGTAATACCTTGGTTTCGGGCGAGGTCATCCTTTTAAGCGCCTCTAACGCCCTCTCGGCACGGTTTTCCTGAATAACGGCAATCAATCCGTTCGCCAATACGATAATCAGTATAATTATCGGGTCGGCAAAGCCCTCTCCCCAAATCAACGAGGTTGCAAACGAAACCGCCGAGGCGATCAGTAAAACGAGCGTCATTCGGTCGCAAAGCGATTCCAAAAGCTTGCGAAAAAAGCTCTTTTTCTTGGTGTCCGAAAGCTCGTTTTTGCCGTACCTTTCGGCGTTTTTCAAAGCCTGCTGTGCGCTCAAGCCCTCGCTTGACGATTTCAATTCTCGGTAAAGCTCCCTTAAATCCTCGCCGTACCACATATTTCATCCTATCCTTTCTATCTCGTTTCGGCATTTATATAACAAAAACAAATTCGGCATCATCATAAAAGCGTTTAAAACGTCCGCGGTCTCCCAAATAAAGCTGTTCGAAAGAAAAGCTCCGCAAGCTGCGGCAAGCGAAAATGCGGCGCGGTAGATTAAAAACGGCGCGCTTTTTCGGGGGAACAAAAACGAAAGACAGCATTCGGCGTAATAGCACCAGCTTATGACGGACGCAAAGGCAAAAACCGCCGTCAGAACCGAAAACACAAGCTCGCCTATATGTCCGAAATGAAGCGAAAACATAAATTCCGGCGAAGCGGTTTTGCTCAAAAGCAAAGCAAACGCGGTAAGGGTTGATACCAAAAAGCTGTCGAAGAAGATTTCGAAAATTCCCCATTTCGCCTGATTTTCGGGATTTTGCTCCGACGAGGTCGCGTGTGCCAACGGCGACGAGCCCATCCCCGCCTCGTTTGAAAATATGCTTCGCGCAAATCCGACGCGCAAGGCATTGGAAATCATCGCACCCGAAATCCCGTGCGCCATTGCCGAAAATCCGAAAGCCTCGCGAAAGATACGCCCAAGAACCTCCAAAAGAAGGCTGTGATTTGCGATAATCACAAAAATACAAGCCGCAAGATATATAAACGACGCGCTCGGGACAAGCAAAAGATTGATGCGCGAGATTCTCCTTCTTCCCCCGAAAACCGCAATTCCGATCGTTACAACGCAAATCAATGCGCAAAGCGGTCTTGCAATTCCTTTGCCGACAAGCACGCCCGACAAGGCGTTTATCTGTGTCAGATTTCCGGTACCGAACGACGCGATAATGCATATAATACAAAAAGCAACCGCAAGGCGCGCAAAGCCCATATCCTTAAGCCTGAAGGGTGCGCCGCCGAGGGTATCGCCATCGCCGACGCGTCTTCGGTTGAGCGCGATTTTAACCTCGGCATATTTCAAGCCCATACCGAAAAACGAGCATACCCACATCCAGAAAATACTTCCCGCGCCGCCCGTGGCGAGAGCATATCCCACTCCGACGATGCTTCCGATGCCGACCGTTCCGCCAAGCGCAGTCGCGACCGCCGCAAGCGGGCTGATACCCTCGCGCTTTTCGCGAAAAAGCGATAGATATAAATCGCGCAGTATCGAACGAATCGCTTTTATGCTGTAAAAACGGCTTTTATGAGTGAAAAAGACCCCGAAAACCGTTAACAAAACGACAGTCGGAAGCCCCCATACAATATTCTTTAAAACCGACAAGGACTCCACCCCAAACAGGAAAACTCTGTACAATATATAACCAAGCCTTCGCCTTTATGCCAATATTGACTTTTTCACGCGCGTGTGTTATATTAAAAGGTAATAAAGTTGAAAGGACTTGGTGAAGGCTTTGGCGGAAACCTGCTTTAAAAAATCCTTAAAAGGCTATGATACTGCGCAGGTCGATGAATTTATCATCAATCTGAGCGATACCTACGAACAAAACGAAAAGGAGCTTAACGATGAGATCCGTATGCTCGAGGCGGACAACGAAAAGCTCAGAAATGAAATCGCACAGCTCCGCAAGTTTGCCGAAAACAGCGCGCTCGAGCACGAGGCGGAAATTCAGAAAAAGCACCTTGAATACGAGGCTCTTTGTGCCGAAATCGGCGAAAAAATGATTGTTGCCGACAAGCGCGCGGCTGAAATTATCAAGAATGCAGAAAAGGAAGCAAGCCTTATTTTGACGCAGGCGCGTCAAAGCAGCGACAGCGAGGCAAGGGCTATCCGTGCACGCGCGGAGGAGGAAGCCGCAAGGCTTATCGCCGATACGCAGGCAAGATGCGACAGCATTTCCAAGGCTGCGGAGGAATTCCGCGAGCGTCAGAACGAAATGAGCCGCTCGATTGCCGAAACCGAAAACAGATTTGCCTCGGCGCTTTCCAAGCTCCGCGAGGACATAGGAGATAACCAATGAATATAAACGAAGCCGCAAAGGCATTTTTCGAACGCGAGGACATCCGTCGCGAAGCTATTAACGATTTGGCGGAAATAATCGCGATTCCCTCGGTCGCAGGGGATCGCGACGGAATCTATCCCTACGGCAAGAGCTGTGCCGAGGCGCTTGACAAGGCTGCCGAAATCGCACAAAAGTACGGCTTTACCGTCGAAAACCACGAATATCACTGTATGAGCATCCTTCACGGCGAGGGCGAAACCGAAATAGGCATGGTCTGCCACCTCGACGTCGTTCCCGAGGGCGACGGCTGGAGCGTCGATCCTTACAAGCTCACCGTGAACGAAAACCTGCTTATGGGCAGAGGCACGCACGACGACAAGGGCCCCTTTATTCAAAGCCTTTACACGATGCGCTTTTTCAAGGAAAGCGGCATTAAGCTTCCCTATAAAATCAGATTGATCCTCGGCAGCGACGAGGAGGTCGGAAGCTCTGACCTTGAATATTTTGTGACGGTTCGCAAGCCCCCGATGTTTTCCTTCACTCCCGACTCGGAATTTCCCGTTTGCATAGGCGAAAAGGGTATTCTTTCGGTCGAGGTTGAATTCGATTCGCTCCCCGAAAACGTCGACGCTATTCGCGGTGGTACCGTTTCGAACGCCGTCCCCGGCAGGGCGTTCGCTATCGTCAACACCGATAAAAATCTTGAAAACACCGAAACCATTACCGTTTACAAGGTTCAAGCAGGCACGAGAATAGAGGCTGTCGGCAAGGCGGCACACGCGGCGATGCCCGAATCGGGTGTTAACGCCATCAATCTGCTTTTCGAATACCTTATCGAAAACGGCATCTGCAAAAACGAAGGCTTGGTTTCGATAATCGCTTCTTCGACCGGCGAATATCTCGGTCGCGCGCTCGGTATCAACGCAGAAAATGACGATTTCGGCTATTTGACCTGCGTCGGAAGCCTTATCAAGGGCGATCCCGGCAGGATGGTTCAGACCTACAACATCCGCTATCTCCCCGAAACACCTTATCAGGAAATCGTATCGGCTATCGAAAAATCGGTTGCACCCTTCGGAGGCAAGGTCACCGTTATCGCACAGTCGGACGGATATTTCGTTTCTGCCGACGACGAAAAGATCAAGGCGCTTACCAACGCCTGCGAAAGCGTGCTCGGCATCGAATGTAAGCCCTATACGATGGGCGGCGGTACCTATGCACGCTGGCTTCCCAACACGGTTGCCTTCGGCTCGTCTATCGAAAGCGAAAGACATTATCTCGGCGACGAGCGCGGCGGTGCTCATCAGCGCGACGAATATATCTCCGAAAAGGAATTCTTTAGCGGTATGGAAATCTATTCCCGCGCACTCGGCAACCTTGCGTCTATTTTGTAATTAATGAGCTCGTAAGGAACCTCTTTTGCAATATTTTGCTTCAATACGGCGTCTGCTTTTATTATGCAGACGCCTTTTTCTTCGTCAAAGGTGATTTCGCTTTCGCAGGAAAGCACCTCGAGCCCCAATTCGTACAAGCGGTCGGAAAGCGCCTCGCTTGCGATCTGCTCGGCAACGCTTTTCGAAATTTCGGACTCTATCGGAGTGTATTCGGTATAAGTCACGCTGAATTCGCGTATGGGCAGCTCGATAAAGCCGAAAAGATAAATGATTTTCTCGCTCGAAACGGCATCGAAATATTCGTAATCACACTCCAAGCCGAAAAAGCTCGGCAAGCTCCGCCCCAAAAGCTTATAGCTTTTCTTCGTTTCACTTCTGCCCGTATAGTATTTCGTGACACGATTGAGCGGAATTTCGGCAGAAAAATGCTCGTTCACGGCGGCGTAAACTATCCCGCTCGCATGGGTCGGACGAAAGCTTCCGTTTTTACCCTCGATGAAAGAATTTATAAGCAATTCCCCCTCGAAAACCGCCTCACCCTCGCTCACCTCGGGGGTGCCGTTTATCGTATCAACGTCGAGAATTATACCATCACGCGAGGCGACGACGTTATAAAATCCGCTTCTGTCGATAAGCTCGGGCAATTCCTTGCGCTCGAGCACCGAAACCTGCAAATGCGTGCCGTTAATGCTTATAGCCGCCGAGGAAATCGTGCGGCAGGTCATCAAAAGCTCGTTCGATTCATACGAAACGTCGATGCTCGGAATAAAGCCCCCGACCTCGACGCCGCAGTCCTTAAGCGCACATAAAATTTCGTAATCGCTTACGGTTTGGTTTCCGCTTATCGTTATTTTCCAAACAAAAAGCTGGCTTGCAAACATAATCAGCATCGCGAACAGTGCACCCAAAATCAAGCCGTAGCGCTTGCGGTATTTCGCGAAAATAAAGGGCAGACCGCGTTTTCTTATAAGCTTCAGCTCGCAATTCCACTCCCCCGCCAAATTTATGATTTCCTCGGCGGTAAAAATCGAACAGCAAAATAAAACGCCGTCTGCTTCGCTCACATTCCCCCAGATATTCAATTTATTTCGCGAGAGCGCGGTCGCAAAGCGCGAAAAATCGCGTCGGTTTATTTCAAAAACACATTCCCCGAACGCCAAATGAATCAATCTATATAAATTCAACCCGATCTATCCTCCCGTCAACCGCCATAATACCCTCGCTCAGATGCCGAAGCCTTAATCCGCTGCCGAAAACCGAAAAGCTGAATTCGGCGTTTGAAAGCACGATTTTTTCGTCGGAATAATCCTCGATACGGCAATATCCCTCGGCAAGCAAAAGCTCGCGCCCGCGAAGCTCGATATAGGTGGGAGAAACGCTTTTAAATATTTCCTTTATCCATTTCATAAAACAACTCACCGCTTCAATATACTCGTTTGGGGGTGAATTTATGAGAATCAGGCATCTTATTTCGGCGGTGTGCGATCTTTTGCTCGCCTTGCTTTTTGTTTATCTTTTAATAACGCCCGAGGCGACCTCCGCTTCAACGGCAAAAGCGCTTTCATTTTGCGCAAATTCGCTCCTTCCCGCCCTTTTCGTTTACACCGTGCTTGCGCAAATCATCGTCTCGATGCCGATGACGGCGTTCATTTCAAAAAGGCTCGGGCTCGGCGGCTTGATTTATATTTTAGGGCTTCTTTGCGGCTACCCGATCGGGGCGAAGCTTGCGGTCTCGCTTTACAAAAACGGCAAGATCGACAAAAAATACGCCGAATATTTAACCTCGTTTTCAAACAACGCAAGCCTTTCGTTCGTCGTCGGCTTTGTCGGACGCGAGCTTTTCAAAAGCACCTCTTTAGGGATACGACTTTTTATAATTCAGGCGGCTTCGGCCTTGATAAGCGGGCTGATAATGCGCTTTTTGCTGTACAAAAACGGAAAAATCCCGAAAATCTCGGCGACGATAAGCCGAAAATCATCCCTGCGTGAAACGCTTGCCGACTCCGCGCAAAATATGCTTAATATCTGCGCCTGCGTCGTATTTTTCGTCGTGGTCGGAGAAGCGATTTCGGGCATTTTCAGCCTGAACCCGTTCGTCACAGCCTGCCTGAAATCGATTTTGGAATTTTCATCGGGCGCGCTTGCGGCTGCGTCATTGCCGAAATATGCCTTTCAGTTAACCGCGTTTGCAATCTCGTTCGGCGGAATATCGGTGCTCATGCAGGTGAAAAGCCTTGTCGATTCGTCGCTTTCGCTTAAAATTTACGCCTTGGGAAAGCTTATCAGCTGCAGCGTGATGCTTGTTTTATCGTTTTTCGGTTGACAAAAACGCAAAAATAGGCTATATTATAAATAAATCGACCAAAGGGGACAAAAAACGGCATGAAAAAACGCAACGACGATATCGAACGCATCTGCGCATATTGCGAAAACGCAGTCGTTATCCGCGAATCCGATATTTGCATCTGCAAGCTCATCGGCGCGGTCAAGCAGCAGGATACCTGCAAAAAGTTCGCGCTCGACCTTTTAAAGCTTACCCCTATGCCCCGCAAGCTCCCCGAGGATGATACGGTATTTTTCGATATATAAAAGCGAAAATTCACCCAAAAGAGCCGTCGAATAATTTTTTTGACATTTTTCCAAAAAAGGCTTGACAAATATAAATATTCGTGTATAATAACTCTTGCGCGTTCGAAGAAACCCCTCTTGAAAACGAACGCAAACAATTGGATATGCAGCTGTGGCGGAACTGGCAGACGCGCACGTTTGAGGGGCGTGTGGGCAACCGTATGGGTTCAAGTCCCATCAGCTGCACCATGTAAAAAACCACTTTTGTCTACCTGACAAAAGAGGTTTTTTACAATGATATCCGTTCCTGAAGGAACGGGTGATATATCTTCGATATGATATCCTTTAAGGATACGCCGCAGGCATATCCTTAAAGATGATATATGCCTTCGGCATATGAAGGAACGGATATTATATCATGCTTGCGGAGCAAGTATATCATGCGGCAAAAGTCGTATATCATATCGCGCAAGCGATATATCATTGAAAAGCGTAACTATTCATGATATAATGTCTATGAAGGAAGGTGCTTTTATGTCCGAAAACAAATTGCTTGACTTGTCTTTTGAATTTGCAGTTGCTATTGTGAATCTTGTTGACGGTGTAACTGCGCCAAAAAGTTCTTATATGACCGATCAGCTCGCAAGAGCAGGCACATCGGTTGGCGCCAACATCCACGAAGCACAGTACGCACAGAGCAAGCGAGATTTTGTTGCCAAGTTAGAAATCGCATTGAAAGAATCCAACGAAACGAGTTATTGGTTGAAGTTGATGTACGAAACAAAGAGAATAGATTTTGCCACATATCAATATACTGAGAAGCTTTGTGGCAATATTCGCAGACTGCTGATTGCCTCTTGCAAAACCGCAAAGGAGAACACCAAATGATTTGCTTCCTTATTCGCCATGGCAAGGATGACGATTCTGTACGCGGTGGTTGGAGCGACTCTCCTCTGACAGCTGAAGGCGTGAAACAGGTTGAAAAACTATCAGCAGAAATCCTGTCGGCAAATATGGATGTAAGTATGATATACTCCAGTGATTTGCCAAGAGCAATGCAAACTTCCGAAATATTATCTTCTGCACTATCAGTTCATATTACAAAAATGCCAGAATTCAGAGAAACCAATAACGGTGTTCTTGCAGGTATGAACAATCAAATTGCAGAAGAAAAATATCCCGGAATATATTGGAGTACTTTGGACTGGGAACAATCCTATCCGAATGGAGAAAGCCCTCATCAGTTTTATAACCGTGTTGCAGATGCGTGGCGTAGTTTTAGATATACACTACAAGGCTTGGATCACAATGTTATTCTTGTAACACATGGCGGAGTTATCAATGTTATTCAATGCATTGAGCATGGAATTGCGTACTCCAATAAGTCAAATCCTTTTCCGGTAGGCAACGCAGAAATGATAGGTATTGAATTATAGGTTATAGGAATACTTTTAGTCTTTCTTACACTACTTTTAGTCTCTCTTTCGCAGAAAAAAGACACCTTTACGGTGTCTTTTCTGTTTTGAAGACGATGATTCTTGACAATTTTATCTCGCTATCATATAATATTTAAAAGCGGTTATTCGGAAGGTGATAATATGAAAGCTGTAAAATGCGGAAATTTTGAAATAGCAATCGACGCCGAACAAACAAATAAATACTATCACGGATTCACCGCAAACAATAATCAGGCAAATCGTAATTTCCGCGAATACTGCAAAACCCTAAGACATGAGGAAAAAGAATTCTTCGCTTCACTCGGTATTATTCCCGAGCGTTGTAACATTGAGCCGTTTTGGATAGATAACGGCATTTTGCCCGTAAGTGGTTTTTATTTGATTTGCGGCGAGTTTCCCGAAGTTTCTGACGAAACGGAAAGAATGTCAAATCCCATGTTTTCCGTTGGTGACTTCACCTTCTGCTTCCACGGCGATAACATGCCTTCGAACCTATATCCCTATGATATACCCGCGGGGTTCCTATGCCTCCATTTCACCGTTTACACAAAATGGATGCTTGACGAAAAACCTTTATATAGTTATGAATATTATATTGAAGAATCTCGCAAGAAAAATGCCGAATGGAATAACACAAACAAGGACAAATACAAAGCCCTGTTTTCGGATATAGGTGCAGAATACAGAGAGCTCGGAGCAGATGAAATCGACGCTTACAGAAGCTCTTGGATTTCTCAATATGCAGACAAAAACGAAGCAATTGACGAGCTCAAGTTGCTTTGTGCTGTCAGACCTTGGCATATTTTCAGCTTTGATCGCGTCACGGGATATCTCGAACACGATGCTGCAGACTCTGCATTTGACGACATCAATAAAGAAAGCTGTGTCTTTATGACAAACGATTTGAATGTTTATGCGTTCGAACCAAAAAACGCGCACAAGCTGACATCGTCTTCCCTCAAAGGAATCAACAAAAATTCTGATTATACCGTCACAGCATCTGACTTTTCGTGGACATATTCAAAAACTCACGAAGAGGAAATGCAAATAGGTCCTTACTTTTACAAAAAATGAAATTAAAAAGGCAGGTTTCCCTGCCTTTTTCTTTATTCTGCCGAATAAAATTCTATTTTTGAAAGGATATCCTCGATTTGGGATTCCTCGTATGCGGTGACGACAAAAACAATAACGCGGCTTTCCTTTTTATATGCACACAGATATTGTAAGAACTGATCGTTTGCGGCGCTGTTTTTGAACGCCTTAAACTGCTTTCCGGCGATTTCGATATCGAAAATCTCGCCGACGCTCATGCCGTCAAGCTTCATATCTATATCCGACGCGAAGTCATCGTGAAGCAGCTTGATATATTCGTTCGTTGAAGCGATACCCGAGCCCGAAATATTTTCCAACAGCATAATCATGCTTGTTTCTTCGCTTTCGATTACAAGCTCGCAATCGTTATAATTGTCTTGATATTCGCTTGCTTCGGATTCGGTTACGTCGTCAAAGCCTTCGGGAATAACGAGCTTCATTTCAGCCCATTCGTTACGGTAAACGCCGCCTTCGATTTCGCCTCTATGAGTATCGGGACCCAAAATGCCTTTTACCGCAAAAAACGCGGTTAAAATGATTGCCGCACAGCCGAGCACAACGAGAAGAATCTGCCAAGGCTTCATTTTTGCCTTAATTTCGCCCTGATAGGGAACGTAATTATAGGGATTGAAGCTGCTTGTCTGCTCGACAACGGGCTCGAAATCGGTGCCGCCGCAAACGGGGCAAACGCAGATTTCATCCGATGCGTTTCGCGAGCAATGACTGCATTTTTTCATGTCTTTCTCCTATTATTTTTTCTTCTTCAAGAATACAAACAAGCCGCCTGCAACGACGAGCACACCTGCAACGATTGCGATGATAGCGCCTGCGCCGATGCCTTTTTCGACAGCCTCCGCCTCGGCATTAACGACCGAGATCTTAACGGGCTGGCTGTAAACAACGTATTCACTGCCCGAAGCGGTTGCGGTTTTATATCCGTACATAACAGTCGCGTCGCCGAGCTCGTTTGCGGTGATCTTGCCGTCTTCGATGGTTACGACTTCGCCGCCGTCAAGGACGGTTACGATAAGGTTGCTTGCCGAAACTGCGTTTTCGGAGCCGCCGTAGGTTTCGTACTTCACACCGACGTCAACCGTTTCGCCAACAACGACAGACATATCGGTCGCGTTGAGTGTTTTGATCATGTTCGTTACCCACTGCATATCGTCGGTAGTGACACCGTCGCAGCCCGAGAAGAACGCAACGTCGCTGTTCGACGCGGTATAGGTCCAAGGCCAAACGGTGATACCTCTGTCGGTCGCCGCCTGAGTGAAATAGAGCGACGCGATTGCGTTGGCGGGGTTGATAGAGCTGTTAAAGTTCTGCGAGGTTTGAATCGAGGGCCAAAGCGCCTCGAGCGCATCCTCGGCAGTAGAAGCGCTTCCCTTTGCGCTGTGGAGATAACCTGTCGCCATACCGGGAATCTGCTGCTGGGTAGCCTTTAAGAAGTTGGTGGAGAAGGAAATGACGTCAACCCTATCCTCCATGCCGTATTCCTTGATGATGTCGCAGGTCGCCTTGATATTGTTAAGGTTGCTACCCTTGAATTCGACGAAAATTCGGATATCCTTATCCTTGAATTCATCCAAAACCTCACGGAGAGTGGGGACCTTTTCCTCGGTCGCGCTCGTCTTATCGTTGCTCTTCGCGAGGATGAATTCCGCCTTGACCTCCTCGAGCGTCATCTGGTTGACGGTCTTGGTGCCCGCATAGGTAGTGGTGCGGTTAAGGGTGCTGTCGTGCATTATGATAATTTCGCCGTCTTTGGTGATTTCAACGTCGATTTCAAAGACGTCCGCGCCGTTTTCGTAAGCCTTGATAAAGCTCGAAAGGGTGTTTTCGGGAGCCTGAGTGGGGTTGCCGCGGTGACCGATCATAACGGGAGTTCTGGTCATCGTATTCTTGACGAAAAATTCGTTCGCGGTTTCGGCAATCGCCTTAGAATCGGACGAAACGATGCCGTTTGCGCCCGAGGTGAGTGCCTTCAACACCTCCAAAATATAGCCGTCGCTGCCCGATGCGGCTTCGATTTCGACCCAAACTGCAACTGCAAGCTCCTGAAGCTCTGCAACTGCCTGACGGTTCGCGTCCTCGCTCTTGATAACACAGAAGGTCGCGGGTGCCGAACGAACGTTGCGGCGGATCTCGTCCGCGGCGTCGGAGCTGAGCTCGCCCTCGGGAAGATCTATGATAAGACCGGTACGAACGTAGGGCTTGTTAGTGCGCATATTTTTAAGCATAGCGGGGTCGGACGAAATAACCGTTACGTCCTTGAAAAGCGTCTTGTTCATCGCGCTGTTGACCTTTTTGACATCCTCCATCGTATCGAGGATAAAGGTCGGGACAACCTGCTTTTCAATGCATTTTTCGATTATAGAAACGACGTCCTCGAAGTCTGCGGTTTTAACCGTAATGCTTCCGGGAACAGATTCGCCGTCCAAAAGCGTCATAAGCGAAGAGGATTCGGTTTTTTGAACGTTCGCGATGGGGTTAACGAGATTAAGGTCGTAATGCTCGTTATTGACAAGCGTCAAAACCTTTTCGGGACGAACCGGCTCGGACTGCTGAACCGCAACCTTGATGTTCTTGACAGAAACGGTGCCGCAGTTCATCGTGATACCGATCATACCCTTTTCGTATGCCGTTGCAAGACCGCCGATAACGCGAGTGCCCGCAAAGACCTCTTCGATGCCGTTGATGTTATACTGAACCGAGTTTTCGAAAGCCTGAACGTTAAACAGGTTGTACTTGCTCTTAAGCGAAACGATTTCACCTTCGGTCTTTACGGTGACGTTCCAATCGTTAGCGGAGGTGCGTTCTGCGAATTCGATACCCGAAGCGACGGTGGTGTTTTCGCGCACGCACATATGGTAATAGGGGTAATAGCTGTTATTTTCGTTTTGGATGCGGTAAACAAGACCGAACCAACGCGAGGTATTTGCGGTTTGGAGCATCTTGATTTCGGTCGAAATCGAATAATCGCCGAAATCGCCGAGCCATTCGGGAAGCATCAATCTGACGTAATCGTGCGAAACGTTACCCATTACGAGCGCGCCGTCAGCAAAGCTGTAATAGCTGTCGTCGAGGTTGGTGACGAAGCCCTCTTCCTTAAGCTCGGAGATGCTTGTATACTTCGAAAAATCGGCTTCGAAAAGGATAAATTCCTTTTCGGACTCTTCCTTTGTGACGAAATATACGTTCATTTCCTTGTCGCCGCTTTTCGCAACGTAGGGAACAACGCCCTTGACGTCGGAAGAAATTTCGGTCACGGGGCTTCCGTCGCCCGAGTAAAATTCAACGTCCTCGGCGGTTGCGGCTGCATCAAAGCGAACCTGATATTTCGAAAGGTCGACCTTGTCGCCGACGTTTGCGGTAATAACGGGGTTTGTATGGGTAATGACGATTTTATCATCAGCGCCCGCAACGCTTACGCCCAATGCCGCAAACAAGGTAAAAATCATTAATAATGCAAGAAAAAGACTTGTGATTTTTTTCATAATTTCCTCTTTTAATTCTGCTTTCGAACCATTTTGTATTCATCGTAATAGCGGTAATATTTGCATCCGCCCGAGCTTCGATAGAAATCGACCATTTCGTCCTCGTCAAGCAAGGCGTCGCATATCAAATCGCCGGTTTCCTCATCGATGCGAGCAAATTCACAGCTTTCGCAAAGTGCATCAGTATTCATAATCAACACAGCTTCGGCTTTCGCGTCTGTCCTTCATGAATTCGCCGACAGCCTTGTGAAGGGGATGCTCGATGTATTCCTTAAGGCCCTCCCAGTCGTTAAAATCGCAAACCAAAACCAAGTCGTAGTTGGTGGGGTCGGCGTTTTCCGAGTTTACGCGAACCGAGGTCGAAACGAGCGTGGGGATCTTACCGCGCAGGTCGTTGAGCATAAGCTCGGTCGCACGGATATTTTCCTTTTTGGTCTTTCCCTTTGCCTCGGGGAGGAATTTAAACATTACGATGTGCTTTACCATTTTTAAAACTTCCCTTCAAGTGTTTTATTAATCTCATCGTTGCCGCCCTTGACGACGCAGTACCAAATATATCTGCCCTTTGCGTTAAACACGGCGGTTGTGAGCGGTTCGGTATCCATGGTCGGATAAGCCTTCGCGTTTTCTATTTTCAGGTTGATACGCGCCTTTAAAAACTTCATGAACTTTTCGGCATCGGCACCGTCCTTCATTTCGAAAATGCCGAATTCGCAGGGGTTCAAGGGCTTGGTCTCGTCGATGTAAACGGCATAAGCCTCGACGCTTTGGAAATCGGGCATCTCTGCTGCGTCGCCGTAATATGCGCGGATAAGGTCCTCGTCAAGGAATTCACCGGGCACGCTTGAGGTAGAGCTAAAGCGCTTGCCGCCCGAAAGCGAATATTTTTCGATAATTGCCGACGCCTCGGATTCGATTTCAAGCCTTACTGCGCTTGTCGATTCGTCACCTTTGCTGACCTCATCCTCCTTGCAGGCGGTAAACGAAAATACGAGCAACAAGGAAACAAGAACAAGAAAAACGCGTTTCATTTGATTTCTCCTTAAAATTATTATATCGTTATATTAACATAATAACCTATTTTATCGCCGCTGTCAATGATTCATTTTTGCTTTTGAAAGATTTTACAGTTCAAAATAAATTCATAATATTTTACGCTTATAATGTCAAAAAGCTCTTTAAATTTTCTTCGCTTTGTGATATACTGAATCAATACTACGAAAAGGGAGCGAATTATGGTATTTTCGTCACTCATTTTCATATTTGCATATTTAACCGTCACGCTTGCGGTTTATTATATTTCGCCGCTCAAATGGCGCAACACCGTTCTTTTTGTCGTTTCCCTCGCCTTTTACGGCTGGGGCGAGCCGAAATACATCGCGTTGATGCTTATTTCGATAATCATCGCCTACGTTTTCGGGTTTTTTATCGAAAAATACCGCGATTCTAACAGGTTCTTAGCGAAAATCTTCCTTGCCGCTTCGCTTCTCGGAAACCTTTCGTTCCTGCTTTTCTTTAAATATTACAACTTCTTCGCGTCGAACATCGGATTTAATGAAATCGAAAATCTTACTCTGCCCGTCGGCATTTCTTTCTACACCTTCCAGATAATGTCGTATTCCATCGACCTTTTCAGAGGCGAGGTGCCCTTGGCGAAGAAGTTTATCCCCTTCGGTACCTACGTAACCCTTTTCCCTCAGCTTATCGCGGGTCCTATCGTAAGATACAAGGACGTTTGCGACCAGCTCGAGGAGCGCAAGGAAACAATCGCAAAGTTTTCCTCGGGTGTAAACCGATTCGTCACGGGTCTCGGCAAAAAGCTTATACTCGGTGACTCCGCCGCCGCGGTTGCCGAATTGCTCGAAACGGCAAACGGCTTTGAGCCGACGGTTATCGGCACCTGGGCGGTTATGATTTGCTATACCTTCCACATCTATTTCGACTTTTCGGGTTATTCGGATATGGCGATCGGCTTGGGCAGAATGCTCGGCTTTGAATTCGTCGAAAACTTCAATTACCCCTATATCGCGAAAAGCATCACCGACTTTTGGAGACGCTGGCACATCACACTCTCCACATGGTTCAAGGAGTACGTTTACATCCCCTTGGGCGGCAACCGCGTCGGCAAGCTGCGCGCCTTCTTAAACCTCGCAACCGTTTGGTTTTTGACAGGATTTTGGCACGGCGCCGATTGGAACTACATAATCTGGGGCGTTTATTTCTGGGTATTCCTCGTGATA
>JAZRGS010000044.1:0-44753 GCA_045644305.1 Eubacteriales bacterium
GCAAGCTCGGTTACGCTGATGGTGTCGGGAACGGTTATCTTAAGCTGAACGGGCTTGGGCTTCTGTGCCTGCTTCTGCTGTTGCTGCTGTCTGCTCTTGTCGAAAGCCTTTTTGCCCTTCTGCTGATCTGCAAACTTGTTCTTTTTCTTGATTTTCTGCATGCTCGTGGTCGATTCGGGCACGACGTTGTCATAGCTCAAAATCTTGTCGTCGTACTTCGAAAGGTCGACGTTCGAGGTGCCGCGCGTATCGACAACGCGCACTTCATCGCGGGAGCGCTTCTTTTGGGGCTGCTGGTTGTTGCCCGACTGTGCCTTCTTCTTGCGCTTTTCTTCTTCAGCGGCGGCGCGAGCAGCTTCCGCAACCTTGCGTTCCTCTTCCTTCTTGGCGTTCTTTTTATCGTCGAATTCCTTGAAGAATGCGGTGATGTCTATCTGATTTTGCTGGGTGAGAGTTTCGAAAATGATCGAAAGCTCGGCCTCGTCAAGAACTGCCATGTGAGTTCTTCCCGCGAAGCCTGCATTGTCGAGAATGGTGATAAGGTCCTTGCTTTTGATATCGAAATCCTTAGCAAGGGCGTTGATTCTGTATTTCTCACTCGTTGTTGCCATATGTTACATACCTCTTTTCTGGTCGGATCAATTTTCGCTCGACAGGCTTTTTTCGTAAGCCTTGATGAAGTTTGCGTCGGTAAAGGCTATTGCAGCGGTGTTGCTGTGACCGACCGCTCTGCCGAGCTCCTGTGCGGTTATATCGATTTGTTCGGCGTTGACCGAATAATATTTGGTTTTGTCAAAAAGCGATTTCTTGGTATTGTCGGAAACGTCGGATGCGATAAGCACAAGCTTTGCCTTATTACCGCGAACCGCCTCGAGCACGTTGTTCGTGCCGATGACAATTCCTCTTGCTCTTGCCGCAAGCCCGATAACCCCTAATGTTCTTTTTTCCACGGTTATCACTCCTTAATTAAAGGCTTTCAAGAGTTGAACGGAGATTTGAATAAATTTCGTCGGGAATCTTGCATTTGAAGGCGCGCTCTAAGCGCTTTGCCTTAACCGATGCATCGAAGCAATCGATGCATTTGCATATATAGGCGCCCCTGCCTGCCATTTTTCCGACAGGGTCGATGCTTATATCGCCTTCCTTGTTGCGAACGATTCGGATCAGCTCTTTTTTGTCCTTCATTTCGTTGCAGCCGATGCATTTACGCAAGGGTGTCTTTTTTTCAGTCAAGGTGTTGTACCTCCGAAATTATTCCTCGGAAATACTGCGATTGCTCTTGATATCGATCTTAAAGCCGGTGAGCTTAGCAGCAAGTCTTGCGTTCTGACCTTCCTTACCGATCGCGAGAGAAAGCTGATCGTCGGCAACGGTTACACGGTAGGATCTGTCGGAATCGGGAAGCTTAACGACCGATTCAACGGTAGCGGGAGCAAGGGACGCGCTGATGAAGGCTTCGGTATCCTCGCTGTAAGGGATGATGTCGAGCTTTTCGCCGAAAAGCTCTGCCGCGATGTTGTTCTTTCTTGCGCCCTTGGGACCGATGCAGGCACCGATAGCGTCGACGCGTTCGTCGTTCGAAACAACAGCAAGCTTGGTACGGCTGCCTGCTTCGCGAGCGATTCTCTTGATTTCGACGATGCCGTCCTTGATTTCGGGAACCTCAAGCTCGAAGAGGCGTTCTACGAGACCGGGGTGAATACGAGAAAGCACGATGCTGGGGCCGCGAGCTTCCTTTTTGATTTCGGTGATGAATACCTTGATTCTGTCGCCGACCTGAAGGGTTTCGCCGGGGATCTGCTCGTTACGGAAGAGCACCATTTCGTTCTTGCCGATTTCGAGAGTAGCGTTTGCGGTGGTCGGGTCAACGCGGACAACGACTGCGGATACGATTTCTTCCTTCTTTTCCTCGTATTCGCGGATCATATTTCCGCGTTCAGCCTCGCGGATACCCTGAATGATAACCTGCTTAGCTGCCTGAGCGGCGATTCTGCCGAAGTTTTTAGTCTTAAGCTCGATTTCAAAAACGTCGCCGAGCTTGTATCTTTTGGATTTGAGATGAGCGTCGTCGAGCGAGATTTCGGTTGCTTCGTCAATGACCTCTTCAACAACGGTGAGCTGCTTGTAAAGCTTAACGTCCTGCTTAACGGGATCAAGCTTAACTCTTGCATTTTCGTTACCTGCGTTTTCCTTGCGGAATGCAGAAAGCAATGCAGCCTCGATCTTTTCGATCATATAATCCTTGGATATGCCTTTTTCCTTTTCGAGCACGTTAAGCGCTTCGAACAGTTCCTTATTCATCTTCTTTCTCCTCTTTTTCTTCTTCGGACTCGATTTGTGTTTCGATTTCCGCATTTATCTTTGCAATTTGTTTCTTGGTGAATTCCTTCTTTTCGCCCTCGATATCGAGCACGACGGTTTCGCCGTCGAAGGATTCGATAATGCCTGTATATTCCTTTTTACCGTCGATTGCGACGTAAAGACCTAAGGTGGTGATGCACTTGTTATCGCATACGAATTTAATGTGCTCGTCGCGGCTCAATGCGCGAACCGTGCCCGCAGATGCGACCTGAAGGCAATAGCTTTCCTCGATAGGATCCAATTCGTCGATAACCGGCTCGATAAGCCTTGTTACCTCGGAGCAGTCGTTGATCGAAATACCGCCCGCCTTATCGATGGAAATTTCAAGAATCATTTCGGGACCTTCTTTGTAATATGCAACGTCCCAAAGCGAATAGCCCGCATCGGTGATGAGGCCTTCAACCGCGTTTCTTACCTTTGACGCGATGTTGGTTTTTCTGTCCGCCATAAATCCTCCAATCAAGACTCAAGAGAGGGCTTGCACCCTCTCTTGATAACTTTACTGTTCTTTATGGAATTATTATACCACAGCCGTTTGGATTTTACAATAGTTTTTCGAAAATTCCTTGTCATTTTTCGCTTGATTGCATGTACTTTTCGGCTTTTTCCCAATCGACAAACAGCATCTTTTGCTTTTTGCCCTTTGAATTTGCGATAGCACGTTCCGATATAACGTCATTTTCCATAAGTCGCTTCATAGCAGTTGTGATCTTCTGCTTAGATGCGTTGCGGTTCTTTTTGACCGCTGTGTCTATCGCTTCGTTTAGCGTCGGCTGCTTTGCGGTTTTAAGATAATCGAAAATGGTTTTGTAAAAGGAACCGTTAATATCTTGCTCGGTCGGGAGAATGTGGAAGCTGTTTGCGGTTTCGCGAAGCTGCTTTGAGAACGAGCCGTTGACTCCGTAAATAACTACCTGCTTATGGTAGAAATTCTTTAAAAAAGAGGTGACCGAGGAGAAGTGACCGTCGCCCGAGAACAGTATGAAAACGTCGATGTCGTCACTTGAAAGCGCCTTTTGGTACATATTATCGAGAATGATAAAATCGGTGAAATCCTTTTGAACGCCGTTGGGCGAGCGTGTGTCGATTATCTTGTTGGAAAACAGGCGGATGCGCCCGATTTCGTCGGCAAGACTTTTGTGCGAGAAATCCGCGAAGAAATTGACCTCGACAAGGTTGTATTTGGAATTAAGCTCCTCGAACCATGCCTTGATGTTGGGACTCAAGCCGTAATTTGCCTTGAGCGAGATATACCAATGCTCGTAATCTACAAACGCGGCTGCCTTCGGAAGCGTCGGCTGAGTAGGAGATTCCTTTGCGGGTTCTTTTCTGAACAGACCCAGAAATATGCCTCCTTTCTTTAAATAATGTAATAATTATACACTTTTTCGGCATTTCTGTCAATAGCTTTGCTTTGTCAGCTCTTCCTTCAGTTGAAGTATAATCTTCTTTTCAAGACGCGAAATATAGCTTTGCGAAATGCCCAACATGTCGGCTACCTCCTTTTGGGTAAGCTCGTTTCCGCCTCGGTCGATGCCGTATCGAAGCGTTATTATCTGTCTGTCGCGCTGATTAAGCGAGTTTATCGCATTGCGGATAAGCCTTTTGTCCTCGCTTTCCTCCAAGCTTTTGTAGACAAAATCGTTTTCGGTGCCCAGCACGTCGCTTAAAAGCAGCTCGTTACCGTCGTAATCGATATTTAGCGGCTCGTCGAGCGACAGTTCGTTTTTACTGCCCGTATTTTTGCGCAAAAACATCAGTATTTCATTTTCGATGCATCGCGAGGCGTAGGTTGCCAGCTTGATTTGCTTGTCGCTTTTAAAGGTATTGATCGCCTTGATAAGTCCTATCGTTCCGATCGAAATAAGGTCCTCTATGCCCGCGGACGAGCTTTCGAATTTTCGCGAAATGTAGGCGACAAGGCGAAGGTTATGCTCGATAAGCGTCTTTTTTGCATTTTCGTCATAATGAAAACGCGCTATCAATTCGTTTTCCTCCTCGGGCGATAGGGGCGGGGGCAATGTTTGAGGGCCGTTTATGTAAAACAATTCGTCGTTTAAGCCTAAAATGTCCTGTAAAAGCTTTAACAGCCTCGGCATCTTTTTGGTTTTCATAAGATATCCTTTCTTATTATATTAAAATAGTAGGCATTATACCGTCGTATCCCGAAAAGCTTTTGTTTTCGGTGTCAATGGCAAGGTATGCGTCAACACTTTTCGGCTTCTTCGCAAGCTCAAGGATTTCGATTTTATCGGGCCGAAATGCGAGATAACAGCAGCTGCCACGCGCGGTTACGCAGGGGACGGCGCGCAGGTTAAGCGGAAAGGCTTCGCTTTCGGGCGAATCAAACGGCGAAGGGAGACAGGTGGACGAGACGATGATGACGGGTAAAGCCGAAAAGGGCTCGGTTACGAGGTTTCCGCTGTCGCAAAGCAGGCTTGCGTTTATAACGTTGCCGCAAATCGAAAATCTTACGCGCACCGATTTGACGCTTATGCTTTTTCGCGAGATGAGTCCGAACGACATCGCAATCAACGCCGAAAGTATCAGAATCAAGAGGAACGAATAGGGGTTTGCATCGAGGTAAACACCTATATTATATCCTCCGATAAGGCTGTAAAGCGAGGTTATTAATCCCCCCATCAAAGCCGATGCGGTTATAAAGCATAAAAGCGTTTTTACGAATTTATCCCGACCGACGAATGCGATCATACAGATTACCAAAGCCGAAAGAAGGTGCATGGGGAGGGAAAAATACACCTTCATTTCGGCAAGGTAGGGGATAAATGCATAAAGTCCGCCAAAGCTTGACGCGAATATAAGCCTTAAGGACGTGGTTTTGCGGTTAAGAATTCGCGCGGTGATGAAAAGGCAGAGAAAATCGAGCGAAAAATTCAACAAAAACAAAACGTCGGAATAAATCACCGTCGCTTCGGCATACATAAAAACACTCCTTTGGGCGAGTTATCATTTTGATGTACGGTTTATTATAAACAATTGCGCATGGGAAATTTTGTCGTAAGTCATACGGGAGTGAAGGAATTTTGAAAAAACCTTTTGTTTCTTTGAAGGGTAGGGGCGATTTGCTTCGTCTTTTGCTTTGCGTCGCGATGCTCGGTTTTTCGATGTCGCTGTTTTTCGTCGAGCGCGAGGCAGCCGTTTTCGCGTCGGGCTCTAGTGAGGGTGTTCGCGGCTTATTCAACCTCGTAAGCGGTTGGCTATGAGCTATATAATTTTCCCGAAGCTGCGAACGCGACTTTCGATTTTTGCGCTTCCCGCGCTGGCGCTGATGCTTTGGCTTGAGGGGGCAAGCGCGTTTATTATCCTGCTTGCGTCTGCGATATTGCACGAAATCGGGCACATACTCGCAATAGGCTTTTGCGGCTACCGCGTGCGAAGGATCGACGTTCTGCCGATGGGGGCGATAATAGTTGTACCCGAGGGGATTCCCGATTTTTATGAATTCGTCATAGCTGTTTCGGGCCCCGCCGTTTCGGTCGCTTGCGGATTTTTGGGGCTTGCGATTTTCTTAATCACAAATTCGGTGTGGGCGTTATTTTTTGCTTTTGTGAATTTGATTTTAGGCTTTTTTAATCTTATGCCGATTACAAAGCTCGACGGGGGGAAGGCACTTTTGAGCCTTTTGCGCCACAAAAACATAAAAAACGCAGACAGAATTTCTGCCTGCGTGTCGAAAATAGGATTCTCTTTAATTGTCTTTCTTTTGACCCTTTGCTTTGTTCTTTCAAATTGCAATTTGGGTGTGTTGATTCTCTGCTTAGCGCTTGCCTTGCAGTTGGCTTGAAAATATAACAAAAAAGGGAGCTGTCTGCTCCCTTTTTATGCTTTTATTATTCTTCGGTTCTTGCTGCGCTTACAGCATCTTCGTTGGCATTGATCTTGCGCCAATTCTTGAGCTGAACTTCGTCGAAGTCAACATAACCGAACCAGCTGTCTGCCTTGAAGCCGGAAATCTTGTTGCTGGAAACGTAGTTTCTGCTATACCAGAATACCATGGTTGCGGGGCAATCCTTAACGAGCATTTCTTCTGCTTCGTGAAGCTTTGCAGCGCGTTCTGCACGGTCGCCGCAGACAAGTGCTGCGTCGATGAGTGCGCTGTAATCAGCGTTGTCGTAGTTGGTATAGTGGAGGCTGAATACTTCCTGAACGTCGGTGGTGTCGTTATTGATAACTGCGCCGGTGCCGCTGTATTCCTTAGCGTAAGGAGCGAGGTATGCAAAAGCGTCGGCAGAGCCGTAAACGATGTTGGTACCGATGATGTCGTAGCTTCTTTCCTTAAGTGCCTTGAGATAATCGTCGGTGTGGAGACCTACCAATTCGATATCGAATCCGAGAGCCTTCCAGCTTTCAGCCGCTGCCTTAGCAACGTTTTCGTAAACGTTTACGTAGTTTACGTATCTCTTTGCGAACTTATAGGTATCTGCGTTCTGCGGGATAAGATAGGTAAGAGTGAGCTTGCCCTTCTTCTTGCCGCTGAGAAGCGATTTAGCTTCATCTACGTTTGCGGAGGTGCTGTAAAGTGCGCCGCCTTCTTCACGGAAATCGTCTTTTCTGTTGGTGTTGAATACGCCGTTGGGAACCATGCCGGTTGCGGCTACTTCACCGGTGCCGAGCATTTCGGTGATAGCGGTTCTGTCAAGTGCGAGAGAAAGCGCGTTACGAACGTCTGCGTCTGCAAGAATTTCGTTAGCGTTGTTGAAATAGAAGCCGAAGCCGTTAAGCGTCTGCTGAGACTTGATCTTCTTTCCGTAGTAATCGTAGGTCTGCTTTTCAAAGTCGCCCAAGTAGAAGATTTCGTCGTTGTTGAAGAGATCTGCCTGGAAAACCTCCTGAGTGGGAGCCGATTCGTAGTTGTAGTATTCGTGCTGACCCTCGAGGTAGTAGCAGGTGATACGATAGGGAAGAACGTACTTGTCAAGCTTATCCTTTTCGGCATCACGCATATAGTAGGTGTTACGTTCGAGTACGAGCTTGCAGGTGTAGTTGGTGTTACCGGTATCGGAGTCCTTCTTGGGACGAGGCATATCCATTGCCTGAACACGGAAGGGGCCGTTACATACGATACTTGCAGCGTCGCTCGACCAGTCTTCACCGAGCTTTTCGTAACGGGTTACGATATCTTCGCGCTGGGGAACGAGGTGAACGTTTGCAACCTGTTCTGCGAAGAGCTCGCAGTATGCTTCAGCAGCCTTCTGGTCAGCTTCTTCGTAGCCGAAAAGACCTTCTTCGAAGGTGATTTCGAGGAGGGTATCGTCTGCCGCAGCGAGTCCGAGGTCGTCGATGGTGTTAACGCCGGATTTAACGGATCTTGCGCCTTCGATGCAGTAAAGAATCGAAGCGTAGGGACTGTCGATTTCGGGAGAAAGGATTCTTCTCCAAGCGTAGATAACGTCGTCAGCACTAACTGCACGGTTATCGCTCCACTTGGTTTCCTTAAGCTCGAAATACATTCTGTGCTTACGGAAAATTTCGTCGTAATCGTAATACCACTCGGTTGCGAGAGCAGGCTGAACCTTGCCGTTTTCATCGATAGTGGTAAGCGGTTCGTAAATCATGGAAAGTATCTGTTCGACGTCGCTGTTGAGCTGAACTACCGCAGGGTCTAAGGTATAGGGGTAGTCGCCGAGATACATACGGATGTGTGCGCCCTTTTCGTCTTCCTTCAAGCGTCCGCAACCTGCAAGAGTGCCGACACAGAACAATACGCAGAGCAAGAGACAAAGTAATTTTTTCATAGTGACCTCCGGACATAAAGTTCCAGCATTAGTTACCATTGATTATAACACCTAATCGTCAAATAATCAAGTGTGATTTCGCTATTTGTATGAATTCACAAATTTGTATGATGCAAATTGTGCAATAGTTAAAAACAACGATTAAAAACTGCGTTTTGTAAGCGCATTATAATATATATATTATAAAAAATCACCAAAGCGTAACAAAAAAAGCAAAGAAAAAGGACGCGCCGGTGTTTCCGACGCGTCCGAGTTTGATTAAATCAAAGGGTTATCTTAGAAAAGCATGTTGAGAAGGTTGTTTTCAGCGAAAGCTGCAACGGTAACGAGGGAGATGGTGGACATGATCTTGATAAGAATATCGAGAGAAGGTCCAACAGTATCCTTCAAGGGGTCACCAACAGTATCGCCTACGACAGCTGCATCGTGAGCAGCGCCGCCCTTCTTCTGGCCTTCAACGCCGCCGACTTCGATATACTTCTTACCGTTGTCCCAAGCGCCGCCTGCGTTACCGCAGAAGAGTGCGAGCATGATAGCGGAAATGGTTGCACCTACGAGTACGCCGCCAACGAAGCCTGCGCCGAAGATGAAGCCGCAAACAACGGGGAATGCGATACAGAAGATAGCGGGAACGCGCATTTCCTTAAGAGCGCCCTGCGAAGAAATTTCAATGCAGGTCTTGTAGTCGGGAAGTACTTCGCCTTCCATGAGGCCCTTGATTTCTCTGAACTGACGGCGAACTTCTTCAACCATCTTTTCAGCAGCCTTAGCAACAGCGTTGATAAGCATACCGGAGAACATGAAGGGAAGTGCAGCACCGACGATAGCACCAACGAGGATTACGGGTTCCATAACGTTGAGGCTGAGCTCGGTGTAGATTTCACCGTGGTGAGAAGCGAAGATGAACGAAGTCATCATTGCGAGGGTAGCGAGAGCTGCGGAACCGATTGCGAAGCCCTTACCGATAGCTGCGGTGGTGTTACCAACTGCGTCGAGCTCGTCGGTGATTTCACGAACTTCGGGTTGAAGGAAGGACATTTCTGCGATACCGCCTGCGTTGTCCGAAATAGGACCGTAAGCGTCAACAGAAACGGTTGCAGCAACGAAGGAAAGCATACCGATTGCAGCTGCAGCAACGCCGTACATACCGGAAAGGAGGTAAGAGCCGTAGATAGCAATACCGAGAACTACGCAGGGGTACATACAGGAGATCATACCGAGGGAGAGACCCTGGGTGATGGTGAGAGCGGAGCCGTCAACCGATGCGTGGGAAAGAACCTTGGTAGGCTTGTAGTCGTAAGAGGTGTAGTATTCAGCGATCTTACCGATAACGATACCTGCAACGATACCGATAGCAGCAGCAACCCAAGGAGAAATCCAACCAATGTTGAAGTCGAGGCCTTCGATAACGGTAGCATCAATGCCCTTGAATGCGAAGTAAGCAATTACAAGGCCGATTGCCATGGTGAGACCTGCAGAGATGTAGGTTGCGGTGTTGAGTTCCTTGTGGGGGTTGTCGGAAAGCTTCTTACGGATGAAGAGGGAAGCGATACCGATGATGCAGGAGATAAGACCTACTGCAGCGAATGCGAGGGGGAAGAAAAGCATAGCGGTGAGCATCTTGCCGTCAACGAAGGACGCGTTTGCGAAGAGCTCGATAGCAAGGATAACGCCGGAAAGGATAGCGCCTACGTAGGATTCGAGAAGGTCTGCGCCGAGACCTGCAACGTCACCAACGTTGTCGCCAACGTTGTCAGCGATGGTAGCGGGGTTTCTGGGGTCATCTTCAGGAATGTGAGCTTCGGTCTTACCAACAAGGTCAGCACCCATGTCAGCAGCCTTGGTGTAGATACCGCCGCCGATACGTGCGAACATTGCGATGATAGAGCAGCCGAGAGCATAACCCGAAAGGGTCATGGTGAAGGTTGCGCCGAAGTTGATCTTACCGTTGGTGAAGATGGAGAGAAGGCTTTCGCAAGTGGGGTTGTCGCCATTGAAAGCTTTGAGGCCTACTTCGGTGCCGTTTGCAGCATCGAGGAATTCGCCTGCTTCGTTAACGAATCTAAGGCTTTCAACAGTTTCGATCTGGCCGCAAACAACGCCGAATACGATGAACACGATGAAAATACCGAGAAGCGCAAAGCCCGAAACGCAGAGACCCATTACGGAACCGCCCTTGAAAGCGACCTTGAGGGTGTCGGAAAGCGACTTGGTGGTACGTGCGGTGTTGGTAACGCGTACGTTTGCGAAGGTTGCGATCTTCATGCCGACCCAACCAGCGGATGCACTCATGACTGCGCCGATGATGAATGCGATGGCAGCAGACCAGGAGATGAGGAGTGCGAGAACAAGAGCAACGATCGCAGCAACAACTGCAACTACCTTGTACTCATAGGTGATGAATGCGTTGGCACCTTCACGAATTGCAGCAGCGATTTCCTGCATTCTGGGGGTACCTTCTTCGAGTTTCTTGACCGAGAAAAAGTTGAACGCCGCGTATGCGAGACCGCCAAGCGCTGCAACGATTACCAAGCCAAGGACGAGAGTAAGATTCATAATCTGTCCCTTTCTTAAACTTTCGGCTTCGTGCCGTTTTTTTGATTATGTTTTTTGGAGCTTCGGGCGAATGCCCACACTCCGCTTGCTACCTATTATATTTATTAATTTCAATAGTGTCAAGCAAGATTTTACAAAAAATTCTTTTTTGTGCGCTTTTACAAACAAACACCTTTTCGATAAGTTTTTTTGTGCAAAGTTAAGGAACGGTAAAGGAGGTGTTAATATCGATTAACGTTCGGTAAAAATTTGTGATGCAGAATTTTACCGATTTCATATAAAGAAAACATAAAATTACGAAAAAATTCATAATTGATTGACTTTTCGTTTGCGCTGTGGTACAAATTAAGAGTAAACATTACTCTTACAAAGGAGATAAAAATGACTATACTTCCGCAACCCAAAAAATTAAAGAAGACAGGCGGCGTCGTTGCTACCGCAGGTCTTAATATCGTACTTACCATGAAGTGCGACAGCCGTATTTTCAAGGCGGCTCAGAAGCTTGCAAACGAAATTTATGAGGAAACCGGTATAGATCCCGTTATCACCAAGGTGCTCGGCACCCCTTCGGTAGAGGGTAACATCGTTATCGACTGTCTCGGTAAAAAGAACGGCGAGGCTTACAAGCTTTCGGCACGCGAAAACGGCATTCTCATCACCGGCGATACCTTGGCAGGCACCTTCTACGGTATCCAGACTCTTCGTCAGATGCTCGAAACCTGCGGCGAGGATATCGAATGCTGCGAAATCGAGGACAAGCCCGATATGTCCTACCGCGGATTCTATCATGATGCATCGCGCGGCAGAGTCCCCAATCTCGACGGCGTGTTCAAGATGATCGACTTCCTTTCTTACTATAAGCACAATTCCTATCAGCTTTACATCGAGCACACCTTCGCATTCGACGAATACAAGGGCATCTACAAGGCGTTCGGCTATATGACCGCCGAGGAAATTATGCAGATCGACGATTACTGCTACGAAAACTTCGTGGATTTCGTTCCCTCGCTTTCCTCGTTCGGCCACCTCTTCCGCTTGCTCGAAAGCAACAAGTACAAGCATCTTTGCGAGCTTGACGGCTTTGAAGCAACCAAGAATCCCTGGCACAACTTTATGCTTCACCACACCATCAACGCTAGCGACGAAAGAAGCTTTGACCTTGTAAAATCTATCATTAACCAATACGTTCCCCTTTTCCGCAGTAAGTATTTCAACATCTGCTGCGACGAAACCTTCGATATCTGCAACGGCAAGAACGCAGGCAAGGACAAGGGCGAGCTTTATCTTGATTTCACTCTTAAGATCATCGATCACCTCAAGTCGCTCGGTAAGACGGTTATGATGTGGGGCGACGTTGTTCTTAACCACCCCGAAACCATGTCCCGCTTCCCCGACGATATGGTTATGCTCAACTGGTGCTACGATTGCAACCCGATACTCGAGAACGTCGATAAGTTCGCAGAGCAGAAGTTCGGTCAGATCGTTTGCCCCGGCACAAGCTGCTGGAACCAGTTCTGCGAATGTGTCGGTTACGCAGAGCAGAACATCACGAAGATGGTTCAAAAGGGCGGAGAATGCAAGGTTATGGGTATGCTTAATACCTCGTGGGGCGACTACGGTGCAGTTTGCCCGATGTCCTGCACTCTTTACGGCGTAGTTCTCGGCGGCGCGCTTGCTTGGAACCGCAAGACCAAGGTTATGTGCGAAAAGTTCGATAAGGCTGTTTCCGAGCTCGTTTACGGCGATGCTTCGGGCGAAACCGTTAAGCTTATCCGTAAGTTCGACGCGTACGAACGTGTTCTTTGCTGGAGCCAGTACGTCAACGCTATGTTCGACAACCGCTTCGCAACCTGGGGCGACACCGCGATGCCTACTGACGCCGCTCCTTTTATCGAAAATGCGAAGAATTGCTATGCGCTTGCAGAATCCTTCCGCAGACTTCCCGTACAGAGCGAGCTTACCGTTGATCTCCGCGTAATGGCAGAGGGCGAGGCTATCATCAACCTCCGCATGGCAAGACTTATCGACGGTGTGACCGAAATCGACGAGGCTAAGGTCGAGGCTTGGATCGAGCGCTACAGCGAAAGCTGGCTCCGCGACGATAAGTACGGCGAGCTTGACGCAGTTATCGCAGTTATCCGCGGCAAGAAGTTCAGCTATCAGGATCTCCTTACCAACGCGTAAATAAAATAATCGAGAGGTGCAATATATGCACCTCTCTTTTTTTGTGCTTGAAATATGCCTTTATGCGAAAACAGTCTGTGGACACTATTGACAAATTTTCATCGTTATGATAAAACTTTAATGTCGATAACATAAAAAATGCAACTCGACAGGGAAAGGGGAATATAAATGAAGAAAATAAGGCTGCTATCGCTTTTACTCGTGCTGTGTATGCTTGTGTCGGTATTGTCCGCCTGCGGCGATAAAACGCCCGACAGCGAAAGCTCATACGCTTCGTCGGAAGTCTCATCAAGTGACGTATCCGACGCATCCGACGTATCCGCAGAGCCCGAGCGTATCGACGGTACCGAAAAATACGAAGCCGCGGCAAAGCTTTTTGCCGAAAGCGAAAACCTCAGGATAAGCACGACGTATTCGCGCACGGTGACTGTCGGAACCGAGCAGAGAACCGAAAACGGAACGCTTGATGAGATCTACCTTTCCTACGGAAAACGCGATATGTCCTATTATTGCGAGTCGGAGACCGACTTCGGTGAGCGTACGGTCGAGCTGACCGAAACGCTCAAGGACGGAACGGTGTTTATGCTCTATGACGGAAAGGGCTTTTATTCTCCCGCAGAAAAGGAGTATGAGCTTTTCATACCCGATGCAGAGCTTTACGGCGAGATAACCGAGCTTGCCGAGCCGGACGAAAACGGCAACACCGTTATCACTCTTACCGACGCCGAGTCTGTCGAGAGCTGTTTTGCGTACGAATACGCGACGGTTACCGAAGCAAGTGCAGAGGCGGTCATTGATGAAAACGGCGATATCGTCTCGATTGCATACAGTGCCGAATACGAGCAGGGTGCGGCGCATTACGATTTCAGATACAGCTGTGATATCGAGCGCTTGGACGAAGGCTCGCTTCCGAGTATCGATATTCCCGAGGATGCAAAGGAATATCAGTCGGTAAATTCGGTTACGGCGGTGAAGTATTTTGACGAATCGCTTATGAATCTGCGCGGTCTCGGCACCTATATCAGCGACGGACAGTATTATATGCTTACGATGGGCATGTCGAATGAGCTTCAGTGCAGCTCGACTTATTCGGTGTTCGAATACGGCGACGATATCGTTTGCGACTTCAGTATGCAGAAATACAGCGGCTGGTACGATATTGATACAGGTGAATGGAATCAGATTATAGCCGATAACGAGACGAAGATCATTGACAATGAGCGTACCGCAAGCATCAACGGTCTCGAAAAGACCGACTCTCTTACCGATGAAGAGGTAAGGGAATATTGCGAGGATCAGCACGAGAGTCTGTTCTTCTGCGTTCCCGATATCGAAAACATAAAGCAGATCGATATAACGGCGTTCGACGGATACGTAACGCTTACCGTACATGGCAACAGCTCGTACGGCAAGGAAATACGCAAAAACGTATCCGATATGCTCAAGTATATCGACGAGCTTGAAGATATCGTTGACGATTACGAAACCAAAAAGATCGAATTTGTTCTGACTGTCGACATCGACACGGGATATCCCGTTGCGATGAGCACCGATTACGAGGGCGCGCACGTTTTCGAGGGCTTCGACTACGATTTCGGTTATGAGCGCACCGTTTCCATAACCCCCGCAAGCCCCGAAATATATTTCGATATTACCGATGAACAGCATCCCGCATTCGAATCCGAGCCTGCCGATGAGGATAAAGCGAAGCCCTTGTTCTATAAGGTAACCGATTCCGAAGGAAACGTTATGTGGCTTCTCGGCACCATCCACGTGGGCGACAACCGTACGGCTTTTCTCCCCGATGAGATATACGAGGCGTTCGACGCGTCCGATGCGGCTGCGTTCGAGATCGACCTTCTCGCATTTAACGAAGCGTTTGAGCTCGGCGAGGACGAGGATCTTCTGGAGCTTTACAGCGAGGCTTATTTATACGAAAACGACACTATCGACGATAATATCGATGAAACGCTGTACCGTGACGCAAAGGAGCTGTTCGATGCACTCGGATTGGGCAGTTACGGCGATTATATCGGCTATCTCGGCTCGGCAAAGCCCAATATGTGGTCTTCGATCCTTGACAGCACCTATCTTTCTCATGTAATGGGAGTTTATCACACAAAGGGCGTCGATTACCGTTTGCTGAGCCGTGCGAAGGATGCGGGCAAGAAGGTATACGAGGTAGAGGACCGCAACCGCGAGTTTGATATGCAAATAGCCTTCTCCGACGACGTGCACGAGCTTAATCTTTACTCGAGCGTTTATTATCCGCGTTCCTACTACCGTACGGATATGATCGCTATGTTTGAGGCGTGGTGCGAGGGCGATTACGATGAATTGAGCGAGCTTATCAACACGCCTGCGGATCTTACGGGTATGTCCGATGATGAAATAGAAGCTTACGAGGAATACAACAAGGCTCTCAGCGACGACCGCGACGCGCTGATGCTCGAAAGGGCTAAGGAATATCTCGCAAGCGGCGAGACCGTGTTCTATGCGGTCGGTCTTGCACACCTGCTTGACGAGGACACCGGACTTCTCAGGACGCTTGAAGAGGCCGGCTACACCGTTGAGCTTGTAAGCTATTCGGCGGAATAAAAAATCCGTATTCGAATACCGCAGACCTTACGTGCATATAATGATATAAAAAAGGCACGGAGGGACAAGCGATGAAGGAATATTCGACCTATCACAAATTCAAGAAGCGCAACGGTGAGGAATTTTATCTGCCCGTTTCGGAATTTTCGTCCTTAAAGGGAGCGCTGGAGCACGCCGAAAGAATCGACGCTTTTGCGGTTTATTTGGGAATAAAAATCCAATTTTGACTTTACTTTTTCTTCGGAAGGTGGTATAAATAAAGTTACTTAAAGACGCTTTTCGGAGGTCTCAATGGGATATTTTTACGATCTTCACGTACATTCGAAGGAATGCAGCGGGTGTGCCGCGACGAGCGCTGCGGATATGGTCATAGCTTCGAAAAACGCGGGATATTCTGGCTTTGTGCTTACCAATCACTTCTTGTCGGGCAACAATTGCGTCCCCAAGGAGCTGCCTTGGGAGGAGCGCGTTGCTTATTATTGGAACGCTTATCTTGAGGCGAAAAGGGTTGGAGACGAGGTCGATTTCGACGTTTTTTTCGGCATTGAGCATCATTACGGCTATGCGCGCGAGATTTTGATTTACGGAATCGATTATGATTTTCTTGCCGCGATTCCCGATTTTTGCAGTCTGCCTGCCGAGGAGATATGCGAACGCGTTCACAAGGTCGGCGGCTTTGTTTCGCACGCGCATCCCTTCCGCGAGAGGGGATATATTCCCGTCGGCGATTATAATATGGATTATTCCTATCTTGATGCGATAGAAATTTTAAACAGCGCAAACCGCGAAATCGAGGACGTGCGGGCAAAGGAGCTTCAGGAAAGTCTTGGTCTCGCGTTTACCGCGGGTAACGATTTGCATTATGCACCGCATCTTGAAAGCTTCCCGAAATCGGGGCTTGTCTTTGATAAGCGCATCCGCACAAACGACGAGCTGCTTGCCGCTTTGCGGGCACGCGTCGGTGTTCCCAAATATTCGGGAGAAAGATATTTTAAATAAAGAAGGGCTTTTGGCTCTTCTTTTTTGTTATCGCAAAAAGAAAAATATTTATCGAAAAACAATAAATAAATATTGACAAACGAAAATTCCTGTGTTATTATGGAAACACAAAGAATCGGCAATGCCGAGGAAAAGAGGTTATTATGCTTAAGATTTCAACACGACTCAGCACGCTTTTATCGATGATTTTGGCGATTGCGTTTGCCGCGGTTATTTTGGTGATGATGGTTTTGATGCCGTTGCTTCTCGATAGCGCTCCGATGATGAAAAGCGTTTACGATTATTTCGTTTTGTCTGATATCGATATCATAGACGGCGCGTGCGTTTTTTGGATATGGTATTATTCGGTTTCTGCGGTTGCGGTTTTTTGCTGTGTATCGGTTACCGCGTTGCTCTTCCGCGTTCGTAAAAGATTGGTGTTTAGCGACGCTTCTGTGGCGATGATCCGTCTTTCGTCGTGGAGCTGTCTGCTGATAGCGCTTCTTTGCATCCTTGTGATCGGATATTTCCACATGGCGGCTGTGCTTGCCCTCGCCGCAGGCTTTTTGGGACTTTGCCTGCGCGTGGTTAAGAACGTGATCGAGGAAGCGACGCTTATCAAAAGCGAAAACGACCTTACCGTTTAAGAGGTGAAATTATGATCGTTATTAATCTTGACGTTATTATGGCGAAGCGCAAAATGTCGTTAAAGGAGCTTTCGGACGCAGTCGGAATCACGCTTGCGAATCTTTCGATTTTAAAGAACAACAAGGCGAAGGCGATTCGCTTTTCGACGCTCGAGGCACTTTGCAAGGCGCTTGAATGTAAGGTAGAGGATATTATTGAATACCGCGAGGATGAATGATGGATGATAATACTTTATTTATAGACGAAGAAATTCAACCGTCCGATATCGATAAACTGCTTCCTTCGGACAGGGAATACAACCGATTTGAATGTGTTTTCGCTTGGCTTTGCGTGCTTGTCGGATATCTGCTTTGCCGCGCGTTTCCGCCGAGCGTGTATTCGCTCGGATGCAGCCTGGTTGTCCTGCTTGCCGTGACGCTTTCGGTGGTTTCACTTGTTAAAAAGGGCGTAAGGATAAAGAAAATCAGCCTTTTTCCCTTGGCTGCGTGCGTCTGCTTCGGCGTGTCGTTTGTGACCTCGGGAGATGAAATGAGCCTCTTCCTTTCGGTGCTCGGCTCGGTTATATGCTATTGCCTTTTCGTTTATCTTGCAAACGGTAACAAAATCGAAAACGCAGAGAGCGATTTCATCATTTTCGATATTTACCGCGCGATGAAGGGATTAACCTATGCCGGCTCGAGGGATATGCTGAAGATTATGTTTTCGGGCAGAAAGAAAACGCTTTTTGCGATTCTGAAAATCCTTGCGGGCATCTTCGTTGCGGTCATCCCAACCGCGATTATAATCACCCTGCTTTCGTTCGATGAGAATTTTTCGGCAATGCTTGGAAATATCGGGAAATTCTTCGATAATTTTAACCTGATTTCGCATATATTTTCTCTCGCGATCGGCTTGCTTGTCGGCTGTTATATTTTCGGGCTTTATAAAATCAATACCGAAGCAAGAGCCGACGATGAATCCGTTAAGCGAAACGAGCAGCTGAAAAGCATAAGATTTGCGCCGGCACTTACCGTTGCGGTTGCTCTTCTGCCGATAGTTGCGGTTTACATAATCTTCTTTGTGTCGCAATGGGATTATTACGTTTCGGGATTTTCGGGAACGCTTCCCGAAGGGGTTTACAACTATGCCGAATACGCGCGTGACGGATTTTTCGAGCTTTGCTGTGTATCGGCTATAAACCTTGTTATATTGATCGCCGTAGGCTTTCTGTTAAAGCGTGATCGATATGCCGAAACGCTCCTGCATAAGTGCGTAAACCTTGTCTTCTCGGCGATGACGCTTGTGCTCATAGGCACGGCGCTTTCGAAAATGGCACTTTATATCGACGTGTACGGACTGACCGAAAAGCGGGTGCTTTCGTCGTGGCTGATGATACTTTTGGCGATGCTGTTCATCGCGATAATAATTGCGCAATTTGTCCCGAAAATGAAGCTTATTACGGTTTCGGTGATTATCGTTTGCGTCGCCTCCGCGCTCCTTACCTTGGCGGATTATCGCACGATTATTGCGAATTATAACGTCGATAAGTATATCTCGGGCGATATCAAGGAAGTGCGAATGTCCGACCTGATGATGCTCGGGGATTCTGCGGTTCCCGCGACTGTTCGTCTTTTGGAATATTACGAAAATAACATAGTCGTTCCGTCGTATGAGCGTGAAAATATAGCCGAATATCTTAGAGCGTGCAGAAACGGTCTTGAAGAGACCGATGGCTTGTTCAAGTTTTCGCTGCCCAAATACCGAGCGGCAAATTCGCTTGAAGAATATTTCGACAGCAAAGGTTGACATAATACAAAAAGGACTGCGCCGTGCAGTCCTTTTGATTTTGTCTTCGGTAGCCCTCTGTCAATTTGATGCCTCAAAGAAGTACCTAACTTAAAAGTTTATACAATAGAAAGAAAAAGTGCGAATTTTTATATAAAATCACAAGATTTATTACTAATGCGACTTTCGAATGTGTTTTCGAACTCACTTATTCTGAAACAGTAAGTCCTCGACTTCTCGTTGATAATTCATATCATCATCTTTTTCCGCTTGCAGAGGAAGCTTTTGCAATTTGATTATACCGTTATTAAAATCAAACTGTTCAAATTTCTTTTTTGCCTTTTTTATTTTTCTGAAACCGATTCTATCGATTATATCGTCAGACCAATAATTCATCCAATGTACGTTTGTAGGTAACCCGTTAACCATATATGGCTCATTGTCGTTACAAGCACAATTATTGACAATAGCGCCCCAAAACGGTTTGAAGACCGTAACACTTTTTTCAAAAAGCGTTTCGATTAATCTTGCCGATTCCTCATCATACATTTTGTAATCAAGTGCAATATTAACAACAAGTGTATTCAGAAGGCCATATGAAGTATCCTTTACACCGACTCTCATAAGGTAGCCAAATGCAGAATCGTCTTTCATGGAAGAAAATAAACCCAAGCTAACGCCTAATTCAGGACATTCTTTATAATTCACCTTCAATACGTTATTCCGCAGATAAGAAGCAATTTCGTCGCAACTCAAAACAAATGGTTTTGCTGACGATTTTCTATTGCTTGTATAAAAATTAGGTCTGTATTGTTTGGGCAGATCGTAAAAAATCGATAGAGTGTCAACTGTGTTTCGGACAATTTCCGTAAATTGCGTATCTGTTGATAACGGTTTTTTCCATAGTATTATTGTGTGCATTCCCGTTTATTTCTCCTTAAATACACTTAACCGAGTGGTGAATGTTAGTGATGCCGTTTTTATTGCTCCGCCTTTTTTAGATGATTAAAAGTTTATACAACAGAATAAACCATTAAATTAATTATTGACCGACCAAGAATAGTCTAACGCAGAAAAAGCTTGGGGATCGACCGCGTCGGGAATGTATATCCAATCAATTTCGGGGGCTAACTCTTTAAGCTTTGTCAAATCTACACGAAAAAAATTCTTGTTAAAATCGCGAACCTTTACGGTGTGTATTCTTTTAGAAAAGATATATCCCGCTTTTCGATTATACTTGCGAAATTCGGGGCTCACTATTGCAATAGGGAATTTTGAATGAATCAACGCCAACAATTTCTTGTCGTTGGAGTACAAATAACAGATTTCTTCTCCGCAGTCAGGATCCCAACTGTCTTTTCCGCAACCCTTTTCTTCAAAAATACGAACAAGCCTTATCAGCTCGTCCTCGTTCCAATTTTCCTTGTACGGCAAAGCCTTTTCAATTTCTTTAATAAAGTCTTTCATATAATTAACACTTTCAGTCTATCGTCCAATCGATTTCGGGCAAGCCGTTTTGCCTCAAAAAATCGTTGCATTTTGAAAAATGCCTGCATCCGAAAAAGCCGTTATAAGCCGAAAGCGGGCTCGGATGAGCCGATTCGAGAATAAGATGGCGCGGGTTTGTGATAAGGCTCTTTTTCGCTCTCGCGTAGCCGCCCCAAAGGATAAATACGATCGGCGTTTCGCGGTTATTAAGGTGAGAAATCGCACGATCGGTAAAGGTTTCCCAGCCCTTGTTGCGATGGCTGCCCGCGTTTCCTTCGCGAACGGTTAGCACGCTGTTTAAAAGCATAACGCCGTTTTTTGCCCATTTCGTAAGCTCGCCGTGGTTTGGGGGAGTGATGCCCAAATCGCTTTTAAGCTCCTTGAAGATATTGACAAGCGACGGGGGAATAGCGACCCCCTTGCGTACCGAGAAGCAAAGTCCGTGCGCCTGACCTTCGCCGTGGTAGGGGTCCTGTCCGATGATAACGGCGCGGACGTCTTGATAATCGGTGTATTTAAACGCGTTGAATATGTTGTTCATTTCGGGGAAGATTTGGAATCCCGAATGAAGATATTCCTGCTTCAAAAAAGCGCGGAGATTTTTGTAATATTCCTTTTCTGCCTCGGGCGCCATAAGCAAATCCCAGCCGTTTCCGAATTCGAACATATTACCGCTCCTTTCGTGGGTTTTCGAGTGCTTTTTCGCCTCACGTTATGATTATATCATAAAAACGCTTAAAATCAAGAAAATTATGATTGACAAATAGCTTTTTTAAAGTTATTATTAATCTGAGAAACCAAATTTTTAAAGAGGTGAGATTTAATGGACACTCCGCGAAGTAGCGGCATAAAACCCAAAAGTATTTGCGCGGAAACGGCGTTGTCTGTTGATTTCTTGCCATTTCCGCGTTAGAAATGCCCTTTGGGTTTTACCGTACTTTTTGGACCTTACAACATTATTGAAAGGAACGGTAAAATGGAAAAGGAAGAACTTTTTGAAACGGTTGCCTCGCTCCTTGTCAACGGCGATTATGCGAATCTCCGTAAGGCGCTTGTAGAGCTTGAGCCGTTTGACCTTGCAGAAATCTGCGAGGAGCTTAACGAATCGCATCTGCCGCTTGTTTTCAGGCTGATTCCCAAGGATCTTGCGGCTGAATGCTTTGCGAATATGTCTTCGGATTTGCAGGAATTGCTTATCCGCAGAATGTCTGATGCCGAGCTTAAGGCGATGCTCGATGAGCTTTTTGTCGACGATACCGTTGACATCATCGAGGAAATGCCGGCGAACGTAGCGGCGAGGATGCTTGCCAACTCCGACCCCGAAACTCGTCAGCAGATAAACGAAATTTTGAATTATCCCAAGGACTCTGCGGGCTCGATCATGACGACCGAGTACGTGCGTCTCAACAAAAATATGTCTGTTGCCGATGCGTTTGCGCGAATCCGACGCGTCGGTTACGAAAAGGAAACCATTTATACCTGCTACGTCACCGAATCCGACAGAACCTTGGTAGGCGTGGTAACGGCGATGGATTTGATGCTCGCCGAAACCGACACGCTTATTTCCGACCTTATGGAAACCAACGTTATTTCGGTGCGTACCGATGACGACAGGGAAGAGGCGGTCATTAAATTTTCCGACTACGGCTTTTTGGCGCTGCCGGTTATCGACGGCGGAAACCGCTTGGTCGGCATCGTCACCGTCGACGACGCGATCGACGTCGCACTCGAGGAGGCGACCGAGGACGTCGAAAAGATGGCGGCAATTACCCCTTCGGATAAGCCTTATTTGAAGGTCGGCGTTTTTGAAACCTGGAAATCGCGTATTCCTTGGCTTATGATATTGATGATCTCGGCAACCTTCACCAGCGCGATCATGTCGAGCTATGAAAGCGTGCTGAGCAACCGCGTGATTCTTTCCTTCTTTATACCTATGCTTATGGGTACCGCAGGTAACGCCGGCGGTCAGACCTCGGTTACGATCATTCGCGCCTTGTCGTTGGGTGACGTTGAAACCGGTGACGTTTTGAGGATATTATGGAAAGAAGTGCGTGTTTCGCTTCTTTGCGGTATTTCCTTGGCGATCGTTTGCTTTGGAAAAGCGATTTGGCTTGACGGCGCCGATTCTACCGAGGCGCTTGTGGTAAGCCTTACCATCGCTATGGCGGTTGTCGTTGCGAAATTGGTTGGTGCGTGCTTCCCCGTGTTGATCAAGAAGATCGGCTTCGACCCCGCGGTCGTTGCCAGCCCGTTTATTACGACGGTGGTCGATGCACTTGCACTCGTTGTTTATTTTGCCGTCGCTACGGCGGTAATTCCCGGATTACAATAAAAATACGGAGGACTTATGTCGGTTATTTACGATTCTTCAAGCGGACAATATTCGCTTCATACTAAAAATTACAGCTATATTATGCAGGAAAATCAAGGCTTTTTGCTTCACCTTTATTGGGGTAAGAAGACCTTCGGCGACTGCACCTATATGTTCCGCGAGCAGGGAAGAGCGGCGTTTTCTCCCCGTATGGAAAACTGCGACGGCTTTATTCTCGACGACGTCCCTCTCGAATATCCCTGCTGGGGCAGAGCGGATATGCGTACTCCCGCGCTTGAAATCACCAACTCCGACGGCTCTGTGATCGTTGACCTTCGCGTTGTCGGAAGACGCATCGAAAAGGGCAAGCCCTCGATCAAGGGACTTCCTGCGGTTTACGTCGAAAACGAAAACGAATGTGAAACCTTAGTTGTTGAAATGCTCGATTCGGTGAGCAACGTAAGCGTTGAGCTTTATTATTGCGTGCTTGAGGAATACGATATCATCACCCGCTATGCAAAGATTACCAACAAGGGTGAAAACACGGTTCATATCGATGCTGCGGCTTCTGCGGCGCTCGATTTCGACCACATCAATTACGACGTTATTTCCAACTTCGGCACCCATTGCCGCGAGCGCAATATCGAACGCGCTCCTCTTAAGCACGGCAGATATATCATGTCCTCGCGCAGAGGCGCATCCTCGCACGTTCACAATCCCTTCCTTATTTTAACCTCTCCTACTGCGGATGAGGTTTCGGGCGATGCATACGGCTTCGTGCTTGTATATTCGGGCTCGTTTACTGCCGAAATTGCGGCAAATCAGTTCGATTCGGCACGTGCGGTTATCGGTCTTAACCCCGATTCCTTCGGTTGGGAGCTCGGCGCAGGCGAGGAATTCACCACGCCCGAATGTGTGATGAGCTTTTCGTCCGAGGGTCTTGACACCCTCTCCTACAACTTCGCGAGAGTGTTCCGTGAAAGACTTGCAAGAGGTAAATTCCGCGACGTGCGCAGACCCGTGCTTCTCAACAGCTGGGAGGCTTGCTATTTCGGCTTCGACTCCGAAAGACTCATTAAAATCGGCGATTCCTGCGCAGAATTGGGAATCGAGCTTATGGTTATCGACGACGGCTGGTTCGGCAAGCGCAACAGCGACAATTGCTCGCTCGGCGACTGGGTCGTTAACGAAGAGAAGATGCCCGGCGGCATCAAGCGCATTTCCGACCATTTGAACGCAAAGGGCGTTCAGCTCGGCATCTGGTTCGAGCCCGAAATGATCTCGCCCGACAGCGACCTTTACCGCGCACATCCCGATTGGTGCTTACATTATAATAATCGTCCCCGCTCCGAGGGCAGATTCCAGCTTATTCTCGACCTTACCCGTCAGGACGTTTGCGACTATATTTACGAATCGGTTGCGAAGGTGCTCCGCGAGGGCGGAATCTCCTACGTCAAGTGGGATTTCAACCGCAATATGAGCGAGGCGGGAAGCCCCTCCTTGGGCGCAAGCCGTCAGCGTGAGGTTGATTTCCGTTACTATTTGGGACTTTATTCGGTGCTTGAAAGACTTAACGAGGAATTCCCCGACGTATTGTTCGAATCCTGCTCGGGAGGCGGCGGACGCTTCGATGCGGGTATGCTTTACTATATGCCTCAGGTCTGGACGAGCGATAACTCCGACGCGATCGAAAGACTTCGCATCCAATACGGTACAAGCCTTGTTTACCCGATGTCGGCGATGAGCGCGCACGTTTCCGCGTCGCCCAACCATCAGACCGAGCACGTAACTCCCTTTGATACCCGATTCACCGTTGCGCTTACCGGCTCGTTCGGTTATGAATTAGACCCGACCGCGCTTTCCGAAGCCGAGCAGCAGAAGGTTTGCGAAACTGCTGCGCTTTATAAGGAAATCGGCGAAATGCTTGCAAAGGGAAGATATCACAGACTTCGCGACCCGCACAACGAGCCCTGCTCGGCATGGTGCACGGTTTCGGAGGATAAATCGATGTGCGTTGCGGGCTACGTTCTTACTCACGTGAGACTTTACGGCAATAACGAGCGTATTCAGCTTCGCGGTCTCGATCCCGACGCGATTTATAAGGAACGCTTCACCGGTGCGACCTACCGCGGCGATCAGCTTATGAACTTCGGTCTCCACGCACCCACCACTCTTGAATTCCACAGCATCCTTTGGATTTTGGAAAAGGTTGATTAATAAAACAGGCACCGAGCGCTTTTGGCGTTTCGGTGCCTTTGTTTAAGGTGAACATAGGTTTGGGATATTTTTGTATATTACAACGATAAAAAGTCACACAAATGTTACATAAAAATATGCTGATACTATTGCAATATTTTGAGCAATATGATATAATGTTGCCAAAAATAGGGGAGTAGTTTGCTTTTTTGCAAAAACTCTACTTAACTTTCAGGGAGGAAACCATGAAAAAACGCTTTAGATCCTTATGTCTGATCCTTGCTGTTTTGTTCTGCATGGGCGTGTTCGCGGGTTGTAACTCGGGCGACAATACGTCTAATGGCAGCGGTACCGGCGAAGGTGCGGACGAAGCATTCCCTTACTCCATGCAATTAGACCCTAAAGACCCCATCCGTATCCTTTGTGTTGACACCGAAAGACACAAGTACGGCGTACAGCAGTTTGATTATTTGGAAGAGCTCGAGGGCAACACCATTAACAGCGCTGTTCAAGAAAGAAATAACAGACTCGAAGAGCTTTACGGCCTCACCTTTGAGGTAAGCGCCGAGCAGTACCCCTCCGACCAGATGGCTCTTCTTATTCAGGGTAATACCGACGAATACGATATCATCTGCGAATCTGTCGACCGCCTTACCAAGGGTATTCCCCAGGGCTTCTATTGGGCGCTTGACGAATACATGGATATCAGCCATCCTTGGTGGGACGAACAGGCAAGCGAATCGCTCACCTTGGGCAGCAAGCACTATCTCCTCACCGGTGACGCTATCATCACCGACGACGACCACACCTACTGCACACTCTTCAACAAGAAGATGTACGATACCAACGCAGCTGTTTCCGCACACGGCGATATTTACGAAATCGTTCGTAACGGCGAATTCACCATCGACCTTTACTACGAAATGTGTAAGGCAGTATCCGCTCCCGACGAAAACGGCGCTTGGTCTATCTACGCTACCTACGGTAACGTATCTCACGCATACGGCGCAACCGTTATGATGAACGGCTGCGATATCGCAACTGTCAGAAAGAACGAAGACGACGAGCTTTACATCACCGTTGCAGAAGAAAACTCCATCAAGGCGTTTGACAAGGTATACGAGCTTATGTCTGACTCGCAGAACACCGTTCGCGCTGAATGGCTCGCAGGCAAATCTCCTACCGTTTCTTCTCAGTACGGCTTTGCTGAAATGGAAGAGCTCTTCATCAACGGCAGAGGCTTGTTCTACAACGGCACCAGCTCCTCTATCTCTATTCTTAAGAGCAAGAACCTCGATTTCGAGGTAGGCGTTCTTCCTATTCCTAAGTACAACAAGGAACAGGAAAACTACTGCAACACCGTTAACCGTTATCAGTCCAGCGCAATTGCAATTCCCGTAACCGTTCCCGAAGATCGTCTTGAAATGGTTACCTTTGCACTTCAGGCACTCGGTTATTACAACGACGACGTTATTTACGCTTACTACGACACCACCCTTCAGCTTCAGGGCGTTCAGTCTGACGACGATGCTCAGATGCTTGACATCATCTACGACAACCGCTTCTATGACATCGGTATCATCAACGAATGGGGCAAGCTTACCAGCCTTTACGGTAACTGCATCGCAAATGCAAGCACCAACACCCTCGTTTCGTCTTGGGAAGCTATGGCAAGCCAGGTTGAAGTAGATATGGAAGCAGCGATTAAGGCTTACGAAGACGCAGGCGCATAAACGGGTGACTGTATGAACTTTAAAAGATTAGCGGCGGCGCTTATCGCGTTGCTGATGCTCCTTCCTCTTTGCTTTTCGTTTTCCGCTTACGCGGCAGACGGAGTGATTTCTGAAGGTAAGAGCTACACCGTAGAATATTCGACGGCTATACATAATACCTATCCCAATCAGGCATATAAGTCCGAAACCGCGCTTACCGACGGTAAGGTCGCAAAGGGATCTATCGAAGATTCCGCTTGGTTGGAGCTTTACCGCGGCACCTCTGTTGCGGTAACCATCGACCTCGAAGAGGTTATGGCGATAAGCGGCGTTACTATCGGTGAATACCAGTACAAGGGCGCGGGCATCGTTTGCTCGCGTTGGTTGGAGGTTTACGTTTCTGAAAACGGAACCGACTTCGGCCTTGTCGGAAGAACCGATAACCCCCTTCTCATCACCGACACTAACAAGAGACGCGTTGAATTGAACGTGACTCTCGATAAGACCTACAAGGCACGCTACGTGCGCGCGGTATTCTCGAGTGATATCTTCACTTACATCGACGAGGTTCAGGTATTCGGTAATTCGAATGCCGACTCTGCTGCAAGTGCCGAAATCACCGTTCCCGAAGAAAAGGATCTTTCGGGCGATATCGACGGTATCAAGAGCGTCTGCCTTATGTACACCTCGGGCTTTTACGATGCCGAAATGATGAAGTACTTTTACGCATACTGCGATGCGCAGGGTAACGTAAAGGATACGATGTTCGATTCGCTTCTTTTCCTCGGTATGCCCGAAAACACCTACGGCGACGGTAAGGCTCGTAAAGAGGACTTTATCGCGTTCGCAGATAAGATTTTCACCTCCGGCTTGCAAATCGACGCATTGAATACTGTTGTCGGTCAGCATAAAGGAGCTCTCGGCTTCGATGCCGACTACAAGTATCCGATATTTATTTCGGTACCTTATCCCCAATTCCACGGCAATCCTTGGGGCGAAATCGACGGTGTGAGCATCACCCCCAACTCGCTTAACGGTCGTACTACCATCGTTAACTGGTTCGTTGATTACATCATCGAACGCTTCAACAATGCCGGCTTTGAAAACCTCGAATTAAAGGGCTTCTATTGGTTCGAGGAAAGCATCAACCACTCTGTTTCTCAGTATGAATCCGAGCTCGTGGCGAACTTCAACGATTACGTTCACGAAAAGGGCTATAAGACCATGTGGATTCCTTACTTCTCCTCGTCGGGTATTGACGAAGCGAAGGATTTGGGATTTGACTCGGTTACCATGCAGAGCGGCTATGCATTCGGCGGTAACGACGAAGTCGGTACACCTAACAGCGAAAGCGTTTTCGATGCGGCGGCAGCTGCTAAGAAATACGGCTTGAACGGTACCGAATTCGAAATCGACCTTTACAAGGATAAGGCTGCAGAACGCTTCAAGGACTACGTTTCCGCCGCATATAATGTAGGCGTACCCGAAAAGGGCATGATTACCATGTATCAGAGCGGATCGCATCTTTACGATTGCGCAGTCGGCTCCGGAATCCGTTCGATTTACGATCTTACCTATCAGTTCATTTCCGGTCAGTACGTTGAGCACGCTCCCGTTATCAAGGAAGGCGCAACGCTTACCATGCAGGTCGAAAGCTTCGGCAAGGGTAAGCTTGAGGTTTCCGACGAGGACAACAAAAAGAGCGACCTCAGAATTTACGAGCTCGAAAAGCCCGAAGGCATTTACTTCTATGCTGAAGGCAACGGATATTTTGAAGCTCAAACCTATGGCTGCAAGCCCGGTACCTACGTTGCAAGACTTTCGGTTACCGACGGCAGACAGGTTTCCAATACGGTTGAGGTTACCGTAATTGTTGAAGGCGACGGCAGCGAAGCAACCGAAAGCGATGCCTCCGAAGCAGGAACCGAGGAAGAAAAGTCGATTCTTCCGATAATTCTTATTGCAGTCGGCGCAGTCGTGCTCGTTGCAATCGTTGTAGTTGTTCTTATCGTGCTTAAAAAGAAAAAAGCAAAGGCTGAATAAGCCATCATTAACTCAGTTCTTCAAAAAAAAGATAAAAATTTTTAAGTAAGGAGTGTATCTTATTATGAAGAAAATTATTGCTCTTCTCCTCGTTTGCTTCTTCGCAGTTTCTTTCGTAGCTTGCGGCGGCAACGGTGACGAAAGCTCCTCCGCATTCAGCAACGCTGATGCATCCAGCAAGGAAGAAAGCTCTGAAGCTTCCTCCACTACCGAATCCTCTGCAGCTACCAGCTCTGAAGATTCCTCCGCAACCACTTCCGACGATGCTTCTTCTGATGTTTCCGACGACGCTTCCTCTGACGTTTCCGGCGAAACCAGCGACGACATTGTAATCGGCGAAATCGCTTGGACCAACAGATACGTTTCCTGGAAGGTTGCTACCGGTAACGGTGACAGAACCCCCACTCAGGTAAACGCTGACGAAGCTACCTCTTTGAAGATCAGCAAGTTCAACGAAGAACTCGAAGCTGGCGACGTAGGCGTATTCACCTATGACAAGACCGGCAAGACTCTCGATTGCGAAAAGTACGGCCTCGCTGACTTCGCAGTTGTTGTTGCTAAGTACGATCACGAATCCTTCTCCTACGTTCGCGATGAATTCTTCGCAGTAGGCGAAGCTACCGGCACCGTTTCCATTCCTAAGGACGGTTTCGTAGTTGTTATCCACAAGGCATACTCCGACAAGATCAACGCTATCTCCTCCACCACCAACCCCTTGTTCCCCCACGGCTTCTACTCCAACAGCGGTCTCGACGCTAAGATCTCCTCTGCAAAGACTGCTCCCGTTATGGATGGCGTAGTTAAGTCCGGCGAATACGGCAAGGTAGTTTGGGAAGTTACCCCCGACAACCAGCTCGTTTCCTACGCACAGTTCGAAAAGGGCAACTACACTGCAACCGCTAACGTTTACATGACCTACGACGCAGAATACTTCTACCTCGCAGTTGTTGTTAACACCCCCAGCCACGACAACACCGCAACCGCAGCAGATCCCTCCAGCATGTGGAAGTACACCTGCATTCAGGTTAACCTCTCCTCTTACGGCAGAGATACCGCATATCTCAGCGAAAACTGGGACTGGGGTATTAACCAGAAGACCACTCAGGACAACGCAATGCGTCAGTACGGCTTCGGCGTTACCAACGACGGCGAATCCCTCACCTGCGTATGGCAGGGCGACACCTCCAAGACCTGCGAAAACTTCAAGGTAATCCGTGACGGTCAGACTACCACCTATGAAGCAGCTATCAAGTGGTCCGACCTCGACAAGGAAGGCGAAACCTTCGCACCTAAGAAGGGCGACAAGGTTGGTATTTCCGTATCCTTCAACCTCGGTTCTCTTGATACCGAATTCAAGAACGTAACCCTTCGTGACGGCGGCGGTATCATCGGTATCAACGACTGGTCCAAGGTTCCCACCATCACTCTTAACTAATTATAAAATTGTAACGAGGTAAAACCCAATGAAAATAGGCGTTAGTCTTTACAGCTTTCGCGAATACGTCAATGACGAAAATCTTGGCGTAAAGGGATGCATCGATAAGGTCAAGGAATTTGGCGGCGAGGGTGTCGACTTTGTTGAAACCCCCAAATATGCTAACGACCACGACGCCTACGTTGCATACGCAAAGGATATCGGCGACTACTGCAAGAGCGTAGGCATCGAAGCTTGCTGCTTCTGCGTAGGATCTGATTTTCTCAACCGCGATCTCGACGAAGAAATCGCACGTGTAAAGGGCTTGGTTGACGTTGCAGAGGCATACGGCTGCAAGGCAATGCGTCACGATGCAACCCCCGGTTATATGGGCGACAAGAAGTGGAGAAGCTTTGACGTTGTTCTTCCTATCCTTGCAAAGGCATATCGCGAAGTTACCGAATATGCCGAAACCAAGGGTATCAAGACCTGCATTGAAAATCACGGCTTCTTTGCTCAGGATCCCGACCGTGTTGAAAAGCTTATCAACGCAGTTGATCACGATAACTTCGGTGCGTTGGTTGATATCGGCAACTTTGCTTGCGCTGACGCTGACCACAACTATGCTGTTGGCTTGCTCACCAAGTATGCCGTTCACGCTCACGCAAAGGACTTCCACAAGAGAAGCGGCTCGCTCGACAATCCCGGTGAAGGCTGGTTCCAGTCCCGTGGCGGTAATTATCTCCGCGGCTCGATCATCGGTCATGGCGACGTTCCCGTTCGTCAGTGCATTCAGACACTCAAACGCAACGGTTACGACGGCTTCCTTTGCATCGAATTCGAGGGCATGGAAGACGCACTTAAGGGTATCCGCATAGGCTGCGATAACCTCAAGCGTTTTATCAATCAGTAATTTAAAAAAGCATGGGGCGCTTTTATAAGCGCCCCAAAACTTACAATTATGGACAACAAAGAAAAACAACGCGTGATAGCGCCCGAGGACAGGCGCGACGCGACTAAAGACAAGCAAAAGATTAAAAAGATTTTGGTTATAGCATTGGCGGTCTTCGCTGTGCTCGGAATATTGCTCGGCATCCTTGCGATAATTACCGAGTACTTAAAGCCCGATTACGAAGACGTTTCATATAACCCGATGATGTTTTACGAGCCCGATTACAGCAAGAATATTTATGAAGATAAAGCCTATATGCGCCTAAACCGCGCTGTAAAATACGATAGATACGGCTTTATGAATGAGCTCACGGGCGATTCTTTGACCGAGACGGAATATCCGTCGGCAGAATTTTTCTATGATTATATCACCTGCATTATAAACGGCGATTACGAGGCTTATCCTTCCTATTTCACGCAGGAATGCTTAGACAGCGAAGGATTTGAATGTCCCGAGCAGTTCACTATGCAGGGTCTTTACGATATATTGATTAAGCTCCACAGCGTCAGCACGCGTGAGGTTGGGGGCAAGGATATAACCTTCGAGGTATTCGAGGTAAGCTACAGAATTTTTGAAAATAACGGGACGTTCAGGCGCGATATTCTCCCCGATGAAACGCGCACGCTCGTCTTTGAAATATACGTTGACGGCGATACCGTGCTGATCAATTCGATTGCACACAGAGCCGAGGGTTGATTGAATACGACTCACACACCTAAAGGAAGCGATTTTTATGAAATACGATTTCAGCAACGAAATAGAGGCGTTCGAACGCCGTATAACCGAGCTTAAGGGCAAGGCTGACGGATTGCTTGGCGATCTTAAAAGCGAGGTCAGATCGATACGCGAGCGCGACCCCGCCGCGACGAGCGACGCCGAGGTTTTGCTTTTATATCCCGGACTTCACGCTGTAATAGCGCACAGAATTGCGAATAAGCTTTACAAGCAGGGCAAGCTTTTTGCCGCACGCGCGGTCAGCCAAATGGCGCGTAATTTAACGGGAATCGAAATTCACCCCGCGGCAACCATCGGCAAGGGGCTGTTTATCGACCACGGCTGCGCGGTTGTAATCGGCGAAACGACGGTTATCGGCGATAACTGCACTATTTATCAGGGCGCGACGCTCGGCGGTACGGGTAAGCACGTCGGCAAGCGTCACCCGACTATCGGTAATAACGTTATGATCGGCGCAGGCGCAAAGGTTTTGGGGCCGATAACTATCGGTGATAACTCGAAAATTGCCGCAGGTGCGGTTGTTCTCAAGGATATACCCGAAAATTCAACCGCGGTCGGCGTACCTGCTCACGTAGTACGCGGCAAAACCGTTCAACCTGTTCAATCGCTCGACCAAATTCACATTCCCGACCCTGTATCTCAGGAGCTTGCCGCTTTGCGCGCTCGCGTCGAGGAGCTTGAATCGAAAATCAAGGTTGACGAGGAATAAAAACAATCGGGGGAAGGAAAAACCTTCTCCCGAAATTTTAATGCAAATATTTTCATAATTCTCTTGACATTCTCTTTCGTTTGTGGTAATATATAACGCGTTGAATATGCGCCGCTAGCTCAGCTGGATAGAGTAACTGGCTACGAACCAGTAGGTCAGGGGTTCGAATCCCTTGCGGCGTGCCAACGAAAAAAGAACCTTTGTCGAATGACAAAGGTTCTTTTTTCAATGATATCCGTTCCCCGCGGTCACAGATGATATAGCTGACGCTGTGATATCTGCTTCGCAGATGATATACGCTTCGCGTATGAAGGAACGGATATTATATCATACTCGCCGCAGGCAAGTATATCATGCGGCGTTAGCCGTATATCATATCGCGTCTGCGATATCATTAAAAGCGTATAAAGAGGATTAGGTTTATATTTCGGGGGAAATATGAAAAAAAGATGTGCTTGGTGCAATTTGAAAAATGAAAAATACGTCGCTTATCACGACAACGAGTGGGGAGTTCAAAACCTCGACGAAAGGTATTTATACGAAATGCTGATTCTCGAATCGTTTCAGGCGGGGCTTTCTTGGGAGTGCGTGCTTAACAAAAGGGAAGCGTTTCGCAAGGCTTACGACGGGTTCGATATCGATAAGGTTGTAAATTACGGCGAGGATAAAATCGCCGAATTGCTTGAGAATAAAGGTATAATCCGCAACAGGCTTAAAATCTGCGCAAGCATAACCAACTCTAAAATTTATAAAGATATTTGCCGCGAATTCGGTTCGTTTTATAACTATCTGACCTCTTTTTCAAAGGGAGAGGTGATTTTTGAATCTGATAAGACTAAAAACAGCTTGTCGGATTCTATTTCTGCGGATTTGATAAAACGCGGAATGAAGTTCGTCGGATCGACGATTATTTATTCCTATTTGCAGGCGATTGGCATTATTTACTCTCACAGCGAGGATTGTTTTTTGCATAAAAAGAGCTGAACTTAAACAAATTAAACAAAACAATCAATCGCATTTGTGCATAAAAACAAATATATAGTTAAATTTGCATATATTGTTGACAAATATGTAAAATTGCTTTATACTTAAGTTGTATTAAGAAATGTAAAGTGTATTCGTGAAGTGTTTCTTCGTTTTACCTCCTTTCAGCAAGAGAAGCTCCGCTGAAAATCGGAGCTTCTGTTGCGTCAATTGAGGGGGAAATTCGATGCATTTTACGTAAGACACTTTATTTTTTAGGAGGAAAACATGAAAAGAACAATTGCATTATCGTTGCTTTTGTGTATGCTCGTAAGCGTTTTTGCGATCGGCGCAAGCGCGGTAGGCGACATCAATGCACCGACCGACGTACCTAAGGTGCTTATCTATACCGAGGGTGGTGTGAATATACCCTCGAACAAGGATAAGGTCACTTGCGATATATACGTTGTTGACCAAGAGGGCGGTGAATACGAAACCGTTTTCGGCGAGAACTGTACCATTAACGTAAGAGGTAACTCTACCTCCTCGGCTAATAAAAAGCCTTACAACATCAAGTTTGAAAGTAAGACCGATCTTCTCGGCATGGGCAAAAACAAGAAGTGGAGCCTTCTTGCGAATTGCTACGACAAGACCCTTATCCGTAACGCTGTGGTTATGGACTTTGCGAAGGAGCTTGGCGTTCCCTATACCCCCGATTACAGATTCGTTGACGTATACGTTAACGACGAGCTTCAGGGCAGCTACCTTCTTATCGATTCGATCGAGGTTGGCGAAACCCGCGTTGACATCGACGTAGATAACAACGAATATCTTTTAGAGCTCGACTATAACCCCCAGGACGAAGATTGCTATTACTTCTATTCGGGCATTAAAGACATTAAATTTGCGATCAACGAGCCCGAAATCGACGACCTTTCCGATGAACAGAAGTCTTATGTCACCGATTTGGTTTATGATGCCGAAAGCGCGCTCGATAGCGGCGATTTTGAGATGGTTCAGCAGTATTTTGACATTGAATCGATGGCAAAATTCTATCTCACGCTTGAATATTTCAGAAACATTGACGTTGCTACCAGCTCGACGAGATTCCATATCAAGGGCGGTCAAATTTACGGCGGCCCCGTTTGGGACTTCGACCTTTCCTCCGGTAACTACAACGTAGATTATTACGGCAAGGGCACAACCGAGCAGAAATTCCACGCAACAAATATGAAGTGGTTCAAGTCGCTCGTTGGATATCCCGAATTTCAGGCGCTCGTTAACGAATATTTCCTTGAAATGCAGGATACCATCGTAAATCTTTATACCGATAATTACTACGGCAAGAACAAGATCGATTCGATGATCGAAACCTACGGCGCATCCTTTACTCGCAACAACGTTGATGCCGGCTGGGATCCGAGCGTGGTTCACCACTACTCTATGCAGCTCGAGCGTCATCCCGATGCGACCTATGAAGAAAACGTTGAATTCTACCGCAATTGGTTGTACGAGCGTAACGTTTGGCTTCTTCAGGAATGGGGTCTTACCTCGTTCGTTGAATTGAAGGAGGACGCAAGCGTCACCGAAAAGGACTTCTTTATTAACGGCGTTCGCGACGAAACCGCAAGCGCAGACCTTCTTTCGCAGTTTGTCGGCGATTCTGTCACCGTTAAGTTCGAGGGCGAAGCTTTGACCGACGACGCATACGTTCCCAACGGCGCGATCGTTTCCTGCGGCGGTGCAAGCTACGGTGTAACCGTTTTGGGCGACGTATCGGCAGACGGCATTATCGACCAGTACGACTATATTCTTGTTAAGCGCGCATATTTTGGCACGGTCGCGCTTGACGATATAGATTTTCTTGCGGCTGACATAGACGGTGACGGCGAAATCCTCACCTACGATTATATTGCTGTAAAGCGTCACTATTTTGACACACTTGATATCTATGAAACATACATTGATTAAACGCTGTTTACTTATATTTCTGTCTCTTTCGGTTTGCCTGCTTTCGTCGTGCATCGCGTTAGTCCCCACTCTTGAGGACGATTCGAATTATTACGATGAATCCTCGAAAAACGGCGCTTCAAGCCTTGGCGGCGAGGAAAGCGGTGAGGAATCTCTGCCGCTTGGAGATAAAACGCTCACGGCTCATTTCATCGACGTTTGGCAGGGAGATTCGATATTTATCGAGCTTCCGAACGGCGAATGTATGCTGATAGATGCGGGAGAACGCGATTATGCGGGCAGAATAATTTCGCTTATCGATTGTCTCGGATACACAAAGATCGATTACGTAGTCGCGACGCATCCTCACGCAGACCATATCGGCGGTATGCAGAGGGTTATCGAATCCTTCGAAATCGGCAAGATTTATATGCCCGAGGCTATTACCGACACGGCGACGTTTATTAATTTGCTTGAGGCGATAGACGCAAAGGGCTTGGGCGTTACCCCCGTAACTGCAGGTCTTTCGGTTGATTTCGGCGGAGCGAGAGGAGTTTTTGTTGCACCCTCGTCGATTGTCGATAATCTTAACGACTGCTCGGCGGTTTTGCATTTGAGCTATGGCGAAAAGTCGTTTCTGTTTACCGGCGATGCCGAATCTGCCGAGGAGGCGACGATTAAGGGCGATATTGCCTGCGACGTTTTAAAGGTTGGTCACCACGGAAGCTATACGTCATCGTCAGACGCGTTTTTGAAAAAGGCGGGAGCGCAAATTGCGGTTGTTTCCTGCGGTGAAGGCAACGATTACGGACATCCTCACGACGCGGCTCTTAACAGATTGAAAAAGAACGGAATCGAAAAGATATATCGCACCGATATTTCGGGCACGATTTCTATCGAAACCGACGGAAAGAATTTAAGTGTTAAAGAGGGCACCGAGCCTAAGAATTATATCTGGGTTTTGAATATCGGCAATAAGAAGGTGCATCGCGCGGATTGCAATTCTGCGGTAGAGATGAACCCGAACAACAAGGCGTATTCGAAGCGCAGCATCGAAGAGCTTGCGGAATTGGGATTTGGCTTTTGCGGCAGCTGCAAGCCCGATAAGGAGTAAAATATGAAAATAACAATCGACCGTATCGAGGGCGAAATCGCCGTTTGCGAGCTTCCCGATACGCAGCTTATCAATCTTCCGATTTGTTTGTTTGACGACCCCAAGGAGGGCGACGTTTTCAATATCGAAAAGGATATTGCGGCGAAGGAAGAGCAGATGAACAAGGCGAAATCGCTTTTTGATAAGCTTAAAAGCAGAGAATAAGATAAAAAAATCAAGCTTCATTTGAAGCTTGATTTTTTGTTTTGTATCAATATTTTACGCGTGTTATAGGTTAAACACTTGCTTTGGAGATTTAACCGATCGTGTAGGTGCCGAAGTAGTGACGCTTGATAAGGATATAGTCATACTGGTTGACCGCACCGTCGCCGTTTACGTCGGCGGGCTTCATTTCGGAATCGACAAGCAGACGTGTGCCGAAGTAGTGACGCCTTACAAGAATGTAGTCGTATTGGTTGATATTGCCGTCTGCGTTGACGTCACCGAGCTTAACAAGGTCGTCGGAAGTGAATTCGACGTCCACGGTAATCAATTCAACATCGTTTTTGTAGGTGATAACGCAGAAGTAGCTGCCTTCGCTATATTCGGTAAGCTCGGCTTCGGTCTGTCCCTCAATTACGATGGGTCTGTACGAATCGTTGATAATTGCGGTAAAGGTGCAGTCCTCGTACAAGGTGTCGCAGTAGAAGTAGAAGGAATCGTCGAAGGGAGCAACGAAGGTGTATGATCCGTCTTCGTTTTCGACCCAAGAGCTATCTATGAGTTCGCCGATTTCCGGGTCGAATTCAACGTCAATAAGCATGGCATAGATATCTTCTAACTCTTCGGAGGGGAATACGGTGATTGCTTCGCCTTCATTGAGTTCGACTATGAAGATGTCGTATTCGAAAATTTCATCATTATCTCCGACCATGGAGTAAAGCGAAGGAATCCAACATTTCTGTTCTTCATCGTAATACGAGGGCTCGCCGATGCTGTCGCCATCAAGGTAAGCACTGTCTCCGATCTCGTCGGTAACTTCAACGATCTCCTGATATTCGTATGTGTACCACTGATAGGATTGAACGTCCTCGGGGAAATTAACCTCAACAGAAGGATCTGCGACAGAGGGTTCTCTGATGATGCCATATTCCATCAAGAAGATATCGGACGTGAGAACGGTGCCGTTTTTGTAGGTTGCAACTACGGCGTAGTGCTTGTCAAGCTCGAATTCTTTAAGGGTTTTGTCGGTTTCGCCTTCAAGCTCGGTATCCAAAGTAAGTTCGGAGAAGCTGAAGATAGCGTTGGTGGTTTCGGGATACTTGCAGTAACTGTAAATGTTATATTCACCGTCTTCGGGAACGATGAATTCGATTTTGCCGTTTTCGTCGGGGATCTCGTAATAATATTCGTCGCTATCAATGTTGTAGAAACGGAAATCAGGGTCTTCGGGCGAAACAGCGTCGGGATTTGTTAAGGTTACGTAAACAGCTTGACCCTCTTGGAGTTCAATATCGAAATAATATGCCGAGTATTCCTGATAACCTCCGTATTCATAAGGGTCGCCGTAATCGGGAACCCAGCATCCGTTTTCAGAATCATAAGTGCCGTTCGTGTATGTGATTTTTTCGTTTTCGTCAGTAATGGGAGTGATTTCCTCGACGCATTCGTACCATTGGAAGGTTGCATCTTCAGCGAAGGTAACTTCGATCGTGGGATCGATAGCGGTGGGCTGAGAAATGATCTGGTAGTCTGCCGCGAAGCTGGAGGAATAAAGCGCGTTCCCTTCTTTAAGGTTAACTACGCAACGGTAAGTATTGCCGACCTTCATTTCAGAAAGGGTCTTGTCGGTTTCGCCCTCGATATCTTCAAAGGCTGCAACAGTGCCGTGAGCGGTGATATTAAGACCGTTTGTCGTTCGGCTCGAACCGACGACGATGTATTCGCCGCTTTCGGGTATCTCTGCGGAAACAGTTCCGGTTTCCTCATCATAATCGAAAGGCGTCTGCTCAAGGGTTTTAAGAGAGATGATGAACATCGTCATTATTTCGGTTTCTTCGATATTTTTGATATCGATTGAGACGGTTGTGCCTTCCTGATAGGATGCGCTGAAGTATAGAAGCGCATAGAGGGGAATGCTGGCCTTTAAGTTGTTGTCAATAACGCTTATTATTGCGGGGTTCCATCCGTTTTCTTTGTCGTAGGATGCTTGGTTAACAAGAGTGGAAATCTCTAAGCCGTCGGGGAGTTCTTCTGCCAAGTCGAGATATGATTCTGCAGAGACGGGGGAAGCGTTGGTTGAATCTATTTCAGCCTCAGAGTAGTCAGCAAATGTCTGCCACTGATAGGATTTGACGTAATCGGGGAGAGAGACCTCGACAGAGGGGTCGGTTACGTTGGGCTGTTTTGTGATTTCCAAAGTGACGTCGACAAAATCGGATTTGATTACGATTTCGCCGTAGGTGACTTCACAGTAATATCTTTTGCCCGGTTCGTAGCTTGAAAGCTTGCTTTCGGTTTCACCCTCGACAGGCTCGTATACGTAAGCATCGATCTGTGCACTTAAAGAAAGGTCGGCGCTTTCGTCAGCATCTTCGGATATTTCGGCGACAAGAACGAATACACCGGTTTCGTTTACGGTTGCGGCGTAGGTTTGATCTTCGACTTCAACCATGGGGAAGATGTTTTGCGTTTCGTAATTTCCCAAAAACACTCTTGTGATATCCGAAGAATAGCTTGCGATGATCGTTTCACCCTTTGCCATTTCGATAAAGAAATATTCAAGGTAGTAGGAGTCTTCTTCGAGTGCGGGATACCAGCAATCGTTTTCAGCGTCGTATTCCGAAGGAGTTGAAAATTCGACGTTAGGATCGGGGTGGTTAGCAGGGTCGACGATATTTGCGTTCGTATCGTTGACCTTCGATCTTTCGGTTTCGGAAAAATCGGTAACGTACCATTGATATTCAACGCCGGAATCGACGTTGACCTCGACCGATAAATCGGAAACGGTGGGCTGCTTGGTGATTTCGATGACGGTGTCTTCGGCGGATACTACGATAAGCGCAGAGGATAATACCATCATCACGGCAAGCAATAAGCTTGTGAAGCGTTTCATAATTTTACCTCCGTAAAAAAATATATTTGGTAGCGTTAAAATGACTTAGGATGCTTTATAGGGCCTGCCTGTGTATTTGTTTTCTACCTATTTTAAATATATCATATTTTTTACAAAAATTCACTGCACAAAAAAGCAAAAATACAATGCCGAAATATGTGCAAATGCAACAAAAAGAGAAGCCTTTGCGAGGCTTCTCTTCATAAAGTTATCCAATTGTGTAGGTGCCGAAGTAATGACGGCAGATGAGGATGTAGTCGTACTGGTCGACCAAGGTATCTTCGTTTACGTCAGCGGGAAGCATTTCTGCATCGGTAAGGATGCGGGTGCCGAAGTAGTGGCGCCTAACGAGGATGTAATCGTATTGGTTGATAACACCGTCGTCGTTAACGTCGCCGAGCGTGTATTCGGGCTCGACCGTGCTGCCGTTCTTGCTGCCGTGTACCTCGATTTCGTTCAAGAAAGCAAAGGTGCCGTTGAGCGAAACCTCAACGCGAACGTAGCGTGCCGATTGGTTAACAGTCGCGGTTGCATAGAAGCCCACGTTCTTTTCTGCTTCGGGCATCGTGACGTTGATCGCTTCGCCGAAGTTTGTGCCGTCGTTCGAGAGGTAAACCTTCATCCAGTTCGCTTTGTTGATACCCGAATCGCCCTTGAGGTCGATAGAGTGAATTTTCACCTCGGAGATGCTTTCGATTTTTTCAAGGTCGATGGTTATATAACCCACTCTGTCGGGCGCGTTGATATCGTCGGGATAAGCGGAGTTGTAATAAAGGGTAAACCAGCGGTGGTCGTAAGATATCGTAGTAGCCATTTCACCGTCGGTAAGGCTTGCGATGTACTTGGAATAGGGCTTACCGTTGCCGGAGATGGTATAGGTCTTATCAAGTGCAAGGTTGGTATTGTTCGGGTCGGTAATGTAAGAGGGGATAACCTCGCTTTCGGCAACCGCGCCGCATTCAAGACAACGGCGGATCTTCAAACCGTCATAGCGGAGCGAAGCTTCGCTGTGGACCATCCATTCGGAGGGCGAGTGCTTGTGGTTGTTATCGATAACGGGTGCGTTAACGTCGGTCTTCTTAATTTCGAAGGTATCGATAGCGGCTCCGTCGCTTACACGGTAGGTGGTGAGCTTGAAGCTGTTTGCGGTTACTTCGATATTAGTGAAAAGCGAATTGTTTTTAAGCTTGTATGCGACGTGGGGAGCGCTTTCGTCGGGAAGCGGTTCGTAATACTTAGAGCCCGTGCTACTGCCGCCGGTGAGATAAAGGATGCCGTCGGGGTCGGTTACGCTTGCATTTTTGCCGCTTGCCGTATCGGGAACGTTGTTCTTGATTATATGGCTTCTTGCATAAATATGCTCGTGACCGTTGAGAACGACGTCGATATCGAGCGCATCGAACATGGGAGCAAGCGCCTCGCGGCGTTGGATGATAGGATCGGTTTCGAAATATTCGCCCGCACCGTAGAGCGCGTAGTGCATAACCACAACCTTCCAGGTTGCTTCGGGATTAAGCTCGATTGCCTTTTCCATAAAGCGCTTGTGAGCGTCGAAATCAAGGCTGTTGGTGTTGAGATGTATGAAAAGTACGTTGTTATAGGTGTAATAGTAGTTGCTGCCGGTGTCGTCCTTAGCCTCGAGCTTGCCGGTGGCAAGAGTGTTGGGGAGGTTGAAGTGCTCGGTATAAAGATAGATCGAATCTGTCGAGCTCGAGCTCTTGGTGCCTTCGTGGTTACCGATAGAGGTTGCAAGTGCAAAGCTTCTGACGTAGTCGGAGGAGAGGAACTGGCTGAACTGTTCTTCCTTGTTGCCTCTTTCGACCTGGTCGCCCGCAGAAACGATAAGGCTTGTTTTGGGGAACTTCTGAGAGATAACCCTAAGGGTGTTTGCCCACTTGGTTTCATCGCTCGCGCTGTTACCCGAGCCGCCGAGCTGAGGGTCGCCTACAAAGACGAAGTTGAAGGAATCGGTAGAGTCGGTTTCGAAATAGAAGGTTTTCGAAACGTCGCTTCCGTTGCGGACGCGATATGCATAGCGGGTATCGGGCAAAAGTCCGAATACGCTTGCACGGTGGACGTTGGTTCTTTGGTTTGCGGTTTTAAAAACCGAGGAAGGAATAGTTTCAAACGTGCTTCCAAGACCGCTGTCGGTTGCTACCGAAATTTCGAGCTGACCTTCTGTCGAGCTGTGGAACCAGGTGAAATTACGTTCGGTTTCATCGCCGCCGATGGTCATAACGATGTCTTCCTGCGCTTCAGCCGCCAATACTGCGGTAAAGGAGAGGGGTAACATCATTACCAAAACCAAAATAAAACATAAAAGCTTTTTCATTTTTCATACTCCTTGGAATTGATTGATTAATTTTAACACAAATCAAAGGAATCTTCAAGGGATTACGAAAAATTGGAAAATAAAAAGATTAATTTTTGGGTATCTGCCGCCGAGAATGCATCTTAAAACAGCCGATAGGGGACAAAGCAATAAAAAATTGAAAAAAATCGGCTAATTTTCAAATATATATTGACTTTTGGGAATAAAATAGTTAAACTAACTATGCATGTAAAATACAATGATAAAGGAGATTTAAAAATGCCTCTCGTATCTACAAAAGAAATGTTTGAGAAAGCCTATAAGGGCGGCTACGCTATCGGTGCGTTCAACGTAAACAACATGGAAATTATCCAGGGTATCACCGAAGCAGCTAAGGAAGAAAACGCTCCCCTTATTCTTCAGGTTTCCTCCGGCGCAAGAAAGTACGCTAACCACACCTACCTCGTTAAGCTCGTTGAAGCTGCAATTCAGGAAACCGGTCTTCCTATCGCACTTCACCTTGACCACGGCGACACCTTCGAACTTTGCAAGTCCTGCATCGACGGCGGCTTTACCTCGGTTATGATCGACGGTTCCCACCACTCCTTCGAAGACAACATCGCTCTTACCAAGCAGGTTGTTGAATATGCACACGCTCACGGCGTTACCGTTGAAGGCGAACTTGGTCGTCTCGCAGGTATCGAAGACGCAGTAAACGTTTCCGAAAAGGACGCTTCCTACACCGATCCCGATCAGGTTCAGGAATTCGTTGAAAAGACCGGCGTTGACTCTCTCGCAATCGCTATCGGTACTTCTCACGGCGCATACAAGTTCAAGCCCGGTCAGAAGCCCCAGCTCCGCTTCGACATCCTCGAAGAGGTTGAAAAGAGACTTCCCGGCTTCCCGATCGTTCTTCACGGCGCTTCTTCCGTAATTCCCGAATACGTTAACATCATCAACGCTAACGGCGGTAGAATGCCCGACGCTATCGGTATTCCCGAAGATATGCTCCGCAAGGCTGCTTCTATGGCAGTTTGCAAGATCAACATCGACTCCGACCTTCGTCTTGCAATGACCGCAGCTATCCGCGAACACTTCGCTCAGTCTCCCGAACACTTCGACCCGAGACAGTACCTCAGCCCTGCACGCGCTAACATCAAGTCGCTCGTTAAGCACAAGCTCGTTAACGTTCTCGGCTGCAACAACAAGGCATAATTTTGTCACTATGGACCTGCGGGGAGAAATCTCCGCAGGTTGTTTTTTAGGTGTTTAAATGTCAAACAGAATTTTAAGAGGCGGGGTCGCGCTTTTTCTCTGCGCGGCGCTTTTGGTCTCTTCCTTTGTCGCGATTATTATGCGCGCAGTCGATACCGACGAAGGAGTCTATTACAGCGAAATAACCGAGGACTTGTCGTCCGAGGTCGAAAATTCTCACGTTTCGGAGGAAAGCGTCGATTTTTCGGAATCGAGTGAGATCGAAGAATCGTCAAGGGAAGAAATATTCCCCGAAATTGAGGTTGTAACCCCCGAAAACGTCACTGCGGCGGCGATTTACGAGCTCGATTCGCTTTATTGCGTCTATTCCGAAAACGCAGACGAAAGGGTTTCGATCGCAAGCATAACCAAGCTTATGACTGCGTCCGTTGCGCTTAAATATATGCCTCCCGAAGCGATGATAACCGTTGGGGGCGAAATAGGCATGGTAAAGCCCGATTCCTCGCTTTGCGGATTAAGACGCGGCTATAAAATGACGCTTTACGACCTTTTGCACGGACTGCTTATGCAGTCGGGCAACGACGCGGCTTATACGGTTGCGGTGAACGTTGCCAGATATGCTTCGGAAAATTATGAAATGGACAATAAGACGGCTGTCGAATATTTCTGCGCTCTTATGAATGAGCAGGCTGAAGATTTGGGCCTTGAAAATACATCGTTTGCGAACCCCGAGGGATGGGATAACGAGAAGAACTATTCAACCGTTTCCGACCTTTCGATTTTGGCGAGATACGCTTCGAATCAGGAAACGATTGCAAAAATCGTTAAGACGGTCAATTATACCGCGAAGCTCGAATCGGGTGAGGAGGTTGAATTTTTTAATTCGAACTTTCTTTTGCATCCCGAGGGACGCTTTTACCATAAGTCGGTCACGGGCTTGAAAACAGGCAGCACGAATAAGGCGGGCAAGTGCCTTGTCGCAACGCTTGAAATTGACGGGATGCGCTATATCGCGGTCGTAATGGGCTGTCCCGACGAGGAATCGCGTTATACCTCGATGCTTGAGATTATAAAATACGTAGAAGAGTATCATTCCTTGAAATTTGCATAAGGAATTTTTACGATATGCTCGTATAATAGTTGAAGGCAAAAAATGCTTTCGGAAAGGAAGGCTATTATGAACGGCAAAAACAGATGCAGAATACTTAAGGATATCCGCAAAAAAATCGCGATCGAGAACGATATCGAATATGTGACGACCGAATGTAAATACAAGGGCGATTGTCTTGGCACCTGCCCGAAATGTGAATCCGAAGTAAGATATCTTGAACAAGAGCTTGCGAAAAAGCGCTCGCTTGGACAAAAAATCGCGCTTGCAGGCATAGCCGCGGGCATTACGCTTACCGCTACGGGCTGTTCGGATGATGTTTTCTCTGCTTTCGGCGGAAAAAAGCAGGTTAACGGAGATCTTCCCCACACCCCCGCAACAAGCGAATTTTCGGAAAACGACAACAGCGTTCCCAATCAAAGCGGCGTTTCTCAAATCGTTGACGGTGAAATCGTTGAGGTTATCGGTGAAATGCCCGAAACAAGCGACACTATGGGCGCAGAACCCGAGCTGATGGGCGAGGCTTCTTACGAGGAATCCGCTAACGCAGGCATTCTTGAGCCCGAACAGCCCGAAATAGTTGACCCCTACCT
>JAZRGS010000045.1:0-1995 GCA_045644305.1 Eubacteriales bacterium
ACCGCTTGGCCTCCGACTTAAAAAAGTGTGTTAAAATAAATACAGATATTTGAAATTTTTGAAAAGAGCGCGAGAAAGACTTTTTATAAAAAGTTTTTCTCGCAACATTACCCAAAAAACAAAAGAGGAACAAAATCATGAAATTCAATCTCGGCAAACCGAAAAAGAGCAAGGAACGACTCTATAAAAAGGATATGAAAAGCCCGCTGAGTTTTGCGAAATGCACACGCAAGGACGGATATACCTTTATCGACGTAAGAAACGCGCCGTTTGTGCTTGGCGGACTTAACAAGCCCGAGGACAACGAGGGCGAATATTACCGCCTCGACGCGAGCAAAAAGGATATATACTCCGACGCGAACAAGGGCTTGGGCCACCACACCGCAGGCGGCTGTATAAGATTTTCGACCGATGCGAATATCATAAGCATCCGTATCGACAACCGCTTCTCCTCGACGGGTATGCCCCACTTCTGTAACAGAGGCGTTTGGGGTATCGACTGCTACGTCGGCACGGGCACCGCTCGTGAATACGTCGGCAAGATGATGCAGACCTTTGCGACCGACCCCAACCATAACGAGGGTGAAATTAATCTCCCCGTCGGCGTGAAGGAGGTACAAATCAACCTTCCTCTTTACGGCGGTATCGATAAATTAGAGGTCGGCTTCCCGAAGGGCGCAAAAATCGGCGCACCCACCAAGAGAAGCGTTGAACCGATTGCCTTCTATGGCTCGTCGATAACACAGGGCGGATGCGTTTCGCGCCCTGCCAATTCTTATGCGAACATCGTCTGCCGTGCGCTCGATGCCGATTGCGTAAACTACGGCTTTTCGGGCTCGGCGATGGGTGAATTGTGCGTAGCGGAGCATATCGCGTCGAGAAATCTTTCCTGCTTCGTAATGGACTACGATTATAACTCTCCCTCGCTTGAGCACCTTGAATCGACTCACGAGCCGTTTTTCAAGTGCATCCGTGAAAAGCAACCGAACCTTCCTGTCGTGTTCGTGACACACCCGTTCTATGCAAAGGCGACCGAGGGCGATCTGAAGCGTATCGCAATAGTTAAAAAGACCTATGAAAACGCACTCAGCAACGGCGATAAGAACGTCTATTTCGTCGATAGCTCCGCTTTCTTCACCGAAGAAATGCGCGACCTCTATTCCGTCGACAACCTCCACCCGAACGATCTCGGCCAGTTCTCGATGGCGGAAACAATTTACCCCGTAGTAAAGCAGGCAGTAGGGAAGTAAAGGAGATAACAATATGATAAAGGTAACCGTCTGGAACGAATTCTTCCACGAAAAGAATAACGAAAAGGTAAGAGCCATCTACCCCCAAGGCATTCACCAAACCATCGCCGATTTCTTAAAGTGCGACGATATCACCGTCCGCACCGCAACGCTTGACGATGAGGAATGCGGCCTTACTCAGGAAATTCTCGATGATACCGACGTGCTCATCTGGTGGGGACATATGCGCCACAACAGCGTGCCCGACGAGATAGTCAACCGCATCAAGGAATCGGTTTTGAAGGGTATGGGCATCATTTGCCTCCATTCGGCGCACCATTCCAAGATATTCAAGGCGCTTATGGGCACAAGCTGCAACCTCTCCTGGCGTGAGGACGGCGACCTTGAGCGCGTTTGGACGGTAAACCCCGCGCACCCGATAGCCCAAGGCGTCGGCAGATATTTCGAGCTTGACGGTGTCGAAACCTATGCAGAGCCCTTCGGCATCCCCGAACCCGACGAGGTCGTATTTATGGGCTGGTACGAGGGCGGCGAGGTGTTCCGCACAGGCTGTACCTTCCACCGCGGCAACGGCAGGATCTTCTATTTCCAGCCGGGACACGAAACCTTCCCCATATTCCATCACGAAACTGTCCAGACAATCATCCGCAACGCGGTCTATTGGGCAAAACCCACCCTCCGCGAGGATGCCCTCATCTGCCCTCAAGTTGTGAGAGTGCACAATAAATAATTGGTTGTGTTATTG
>JAZRGS010000046.1:0-8696 GCA_045644305.1 Eubacteriales bacterium
GACCGCTTGGCCTCCGACTTCGTCAGCCCGCCGTCCGCCGCGCAATTTACGTAACCGCCCTCTTTAAGTATGCTCAAAGCGCGCGAAACGCTCGGCTTCGAAACACCGCGGTGCTCACATATATCGATAGCGCGTACCTGCGGCAGATCGCGCGATAACACAAAAATCGTTTCGAGATACATTTCGCCCGATTCCTGAAGTTGCATACCCAAAGCCTCCCTTGTTTTTTTACATTTTAGCACAAATCGGCGAAGAAATCAAGTCATTATCGACGCTTTAACACATTCTTCATCCGCTTGCTTCGGCTATGGCTGAAATTCATAAGAAAATAAGGTGTCAAGAACGAAACCGACGCAATTATTCCGATATAAACCAAAAGCATAACGAAATTGATTCTGCCCGAAACCAAAAGCGATAAAATAAAAAGAACTGCAAGCATAAACGAGCCCGAAAGCATCGATGCGGATATCTCGCGGTTCGGGTTTAATTTAGTCGCGGCGAGCGCAGAGGTAAGTCCGCCTGCGATGACGCACAAAATAACGAAAAGCCTTAAAAAGGAATACGGGTCTTCAAATCGTAAAAGCAGAATCGGCAGGCATAGCGAAAGCAGAAAAATCACCAATAAGCCGATGCCCGAGCATATCAACGCGGAAATCATTAAATTTTGGTCTCTTTTTTTCATAAAAACACCGTCCTAACGGTACAATCTATGAAAAAAACGCCTTATTTATGCATCGAAAATCGAAGAAATCAGCAATTCCCTTTCCTCGTCAAGCGCCTTAAAATCCATGCACGGAATGAAAATCGCTTCAAGCGAATTATGCGATTGACGCGCCTTTTTGAGCGATTCCCTCGCGTCGCGCAAAAATTCGTCCTGCAAGCGGTTAAGCGCTTTAAGCTTCAGCGCCGATTCGGTCGGCTTGCAAAACCGAGAGCAGCTTATCCTTTTTTGCTTTGCAAACGATAAAATCGGGGGATTTTCAAGGTCAGTGATAAGCATATCGTCTATCAAAACCGCGTCGGGGATTTGGTAAATCGGGTTCATCGAAATCGCGCAATCGACCGACAATTCGCGCAATACCTGCCAAAGCCGATGCATAAAAATGCGCGAGCATTCGCCAAGGATTTGCACCAAATCGTCCACCCTCTCAAAGCTGTTAAGGGTTATCACCCCATCGGCAGAAAAGGACGATGAAAAAATCCTTTTCACCCTGCCGACGCCGCTTTTGCCCTTTACAAGCGAAAAAATCAGCTTATCCAGCTTTTCGTAGTCGATAAATTCGTACAAAATCCCGTTTTTCAGCTTCTCGAGCTGTCCGCAAAGCGAAAGGCTTTTATACGCGCTTTTGTAACTGCTTGATTTTTCGTCGGTAAGGCTTATTATCTCGTTCTTCTTTAATAAAAGCGGTCGCTCGTCCCAAAATTGCCCGAGATTTATAATATTCTCGCGAACGCAGGGATATTTCACGTCGAGCAGATGCGGACTTGTGCCGTCGGCAACCGCAACCGAAAGCTCCTTAATTATTACCCCGTCGAGCGAATTATGATCCGCCGAGCATCTGATAACGTCACAGCTGTATCCGCGCGAGTTTGCCGCTTGCGCGATTTTTTTCATAAGCGTCGATTTTCCGCACCCCGACGAGCCCTTTAAAATAAAAAGCCGCTCAACGGATGAAAACACCTCGTCGAAGATCGAAACAAAGCCGGACGCGCTGTTTGCGCCCGCAAAAAATTCCATAAAATCACTCCCGATTTATAATCGTCTCTTCGCTTGTATTTTATGCAAAAACAAAAAAGATTGCGACAAAAAAAGAGACGCCCGAGCGTCTCTTTTCGTTTGATTTATCTTAGAAATTCTGTCTGTGTGCTTCGCGGATGATAGCGAGCTGCTGACGAACCTGATAAAGCTTGATGTCGTGCTCTCTGCCTTCGGTGAAGAGCGCGTAAACCTGATCATAGTAGGTCTGAACAGCGGCGATGAAGGGTGCCTGAGGATCGCCGTCCCAGGATTCCTCGTACCACTTGAGCGATTCAACGCAGTAAGCGGGGAGCTTTTCCTCGCCCATGGTGAGGCTTTCGCGGATGAGGTGCTGTTCGGGAGCCTCCTCTTCCTTGAAGTACTTCCAATCGATGTGCGCCATGTTGCCCTTAAGGGTACCGCGGGTACCTTCTACCTTGTAGGTATATGCAGGGTAAGCGTCGCAGGAGGAGATATCGAGGTCGATGATAGGTCTGTTGGGAGCCTTGAGGATGAGCTTAACGTAGTCTTCAGCGTCGCCGAAGGTGTTGCAGCGATCCATGTGGCAGAATACCTGAGGCATTCCGTCATAATAATCAAGGATATTCAACGCCTGATCGAGAGGGTGAGGACCGGTGTTTGCAAGGTTGCCGCCGTTAAGGTCGAGGCAGCACTGCCAGTCCCAACGTCTTGCATAGCCGTTGAACTGAACGCCGACGTGAACGATTCTGCCAAGCACGCCCGAAGCGATAACCTCCTTGACCTTAAGGAAATAGTTAGCAAAGCGGCTCTGCTGGAATACCAAAAGCTTTGCGCCCTTTTCTTCGGCAATGCTTACGAGAATATCGTATTCTTCAACGGTAGGCACGAAGGGCTTTTCGCAAAGCACGTTGAAGCCGTGCTCCAAAAGATCCTTGGTTACAGCGAAGTGGAGATTGCTGGGAAGCGAGTTTACAACGATGTCGATATCGTCGCGGTTGAGGATTTCCTTGTAGTCAGCATAAACGTCACAGCCGTATTCAACAGCAGCGCGCTCGCGGCGGATTTCCATCTGATCGACGACCGCAACAACCTTAAAGCGTTCGGTGTCCTTCTTCAAGTGAAGACCGTGAATATCGCGGCCGCTTCTGCCCTGACCGAGTATAGCGATTCGGATCTGTTTCATGTCGGGTTCTCCTTTACAATCATTCGATTTGTATTCTTGCTATTATAATAGCAAAACAAACCGAAAAAGTAAAGACAAATTATTAAAAAAGCTGAAAATTTTAACGTTTTTCTCTTTTTTTCAAATCCTCTCGACGACCGAGCGTCTTTTTCGGATAACAGAAAATAAAGTCGAGCATACCGCTTTTCGAAAAAGGAATTATCGGCTGGAGATAATAAAACGAAAACGACCGTTTAAAGCAAAGCATCAGAATAAGAACGAACGCGGCTATCGCTATCCCCCAAACGCCCAAAATCTCGGCGGAAATCAGCGCAATAAGCCTCGCAAGCACGATAAAATACATATATGCGGGGGTAATGAATGCGCAAACCGCCGCAAGAGATACGGTTATGACCCCGACCGAGGAAACGATGCCCGCCTCGACCGCCGTGTTCCCCAATATGATCGAGCCGACGATTCCGACAGCGTCGCCCACCGTGCGCGGCATTCTCACCCCTACCTCGCGCAGAAGCTCGAAAAGCAGTAAAATCGCCAATATCTCCCAGAAAAATGAAAGAGGAATATCCTTTCTCGAATCCATTATTATGCCGTAAAATTCATATGGCATCGCGCTCGGGTTGTGATTGATGACAGCGCAAAGAACGGCGGGCGCAAATATCGCGGCGACAAAGGCAAAAAGCCTCAAAAGCCTTATAAACGTTGCATAATACGGGGTGTGCAGATAATCGTCCGACGCCTGAAGCCCCTCGATAAACAAAAACGGCAGAGTAAGCACGAACGGGCTTCCGTCGACGATGATCGCTACCCTGCCCGCCATTATTTTGCTGGCGACCTTGTCCACCTTTTCCGAGCTTCCGCAGGATGGAAAAATCACATTTTTGCGCCCCTCCAGAAGAAAGGCAATATTTGCGCTGTCGGTTATCACGCTCGCATCGAGACTCGCCAATTTGTCGCGTATCTGCCCGACAAGCCCCATGTCCGCCCGACCCTCAAGATAGCAAAGCATCAGCTTGGTTTGCGAGACCGTCCCGACGCTCAACCGCTCGGTACGCAGCTCGCTTGCGCGGATATATCTTCGGATAAGCGAAATATTCGTTTCGGCGTCCTCGACAAACCCCGCCTTCGGGCCGCGCACCGTCACGTCGCTCGACGGCTCGGTAATGGCGCGGGTATGTGTCATCGCGGCGTTTGAAAGGGTTTTAAAAAGCGTTCCCCCTTTGCCGATAAGCACCAAAACGTCGCCCTTTACAATGCTCGACGCATCGCTTTCGGGCGTGGTCGAGCTCGACAAAAACGGGCTTTCTATCAGCTCGCTGAAATCCCCCGAAAAGCTTGAAAAATCAGCCTTTTTTATCGGTCTTAATATTCGCTCGGCAATGTAATCGCGCGAGGTTATGCCGCGTATAAACACAAGCCCGATATCGCAATCATCCTTTTTTGATTTGTAAACGATAAGGTCCTCGCAATTTTTCAACTGCTTCGCAACCGCGTCTATATATTCGCTAAAATTCATCGTATCCCCCTTTTTTACTATTATGCCCACAAAAGTGTTGACATAATTTGCGGCATAATATATAATTAAGAGGTTAAAGAAGATTTTTCGGAGGATTTTATGGCAAAGGGCAGACGCAAAAACAGAGGCACGGGCTTATGGGTGGCATTGTTATGCCTTCCGCTTCTCATAATCGTTTGCTTCGGCATATATTATTCCTCGCTCGACAGCGTCGACAGGGTCACAATGACCGCGCCGGGTAGCGAAACCGTCACCTTTAAAAAGACCGAGGACGTCGATTTCTTCGTCGGTATGCTTAAGGATGCGCTTCCGATAAGCAAGCCGATGCGCGACGTTTCTGAGGAAAAGCCGGTTTACATCACCCTTTTCCCCGGTGAAAAAACGCTTGAATATAAGCTTTACCCCTCGTTAAACCTCTCGGGCTGCTTGGTTGTAGACCCCGAGGGCGAGCTTTTCGTGCTTGATACCGAATCGGCGGGCAAGCTTCTTTTAGAGCCCGAATTCGATTATCTCTATTCCTCCTATTTTCTTCCCACGCTTTACGTCGTAAGCGGCGAAAATCAATACGTCGTCAACCCGATAGAATGTGATTGGCAATACCGCAAGGCGGATTCGAAGGTTTATAGCTACACCCCCGAAACGCTGGCAAGCGGCGAAGAAAGCTACGTTATCCTTAAAGGTCTTGAAAACTCGCTTAAATTCGACCCCGACATAGATGCCCGCCCCTATGAAATGACCGATATTTCCTACGTTGCCGACAACGGAAGCGTTTATTCGATTTCGGACATCTCACAGCTTGACCTCTCATTCGACACCAAATTAACGGTTTCGTTTTCGGTCAAGTGGAGCGGCAAAAACGGCGCTCAGGCATCGGGCGAGGCTAAATACAAGTTCAATATCCTTTACGATATCCCCGCAATCGTCGAGCTTCAAAAGACCGAATTCAGCGTCGGCGACGTCATAGCTCTTAACGCAACCCACCTCAACGCAGATGAAAAAATCACGGTCGACACGGCGCTTGAATACCGCCATTTCGGCTTCGGACTTACCGAAGCAAGCAAGGGTGTCGCCTTCATTCCGATAGGACTTTGCAACGAATCGAAGGAATACACGCTCGATATTAATTCGGGACTCGGCACAAAAACCGAAAGCATCACGGTTTTACCTCGCGATGAATCGGCTTGGACGCCTATCGAATCGAGCGACGAGCAATATTACGCACATCTGACGCTTGAAAAGCTCAACGAATTCAAGGATGAAATCGCGAGCGCGACAGAGGTCCGCCCCGAAACCGATTATTTCAACTTCGCGACCGGCAAATTCAATTACCCCGTCGGTGACAAAACGCCGGTATTCGGCTACGGTCAGTCGGTAAATATCGGTCCCCGCACGGGTGACACGGGCGAACGCACCGTCGAGGGCGTCGTTTACGAGGTCGATGCAGGCACCTCGGTTCGCTCCGCGCAGGCAGGCGTCGTCGTATATTCGGGCGAGCTCGCTCCCACCGGCAACACGGTTATCGTATATCACGGCTACGGAATTTACAGCTATTATTACCACCTCGAAAGCCTTAACGTACAAAAGGGTTATACCCTCACCGACGGCGAAATCATCGGTACCGCAGGCAAAAGCGGCTTCACCGCCGATAAAACCGCGCTCCACTTCGCTATGTCGATCGACGGCATCTTCGTCGACCCCATGTGGTTTTACGGTAAATAAATCATAAATATGCATCAAAAAAGGTTACCGCATAGGTAACCTTTTTCTTATTTTATTACGCTGTTTTATGCTTCCTCTTTTTCTGCGATCGCAAGTCTTGCGCAGACGGTCAAAAGGTCTGCCGCGATGGCAAGCTCATCACACGACGGGAAGGTCGGAGCGATTCGAAGCTTACTGTCCTCGGGGTCGATACCGTAAGGGAACATCGCGCCCGCGGGGGTGATTACCAAGCCAGCCTCGGCACAAAGCTCAACCGTGCGCTTTGCGGTGCCGTTGGGAAGCGACAAGCAGAAGAAATAGCCGCCGTTGGGAATGGTCCAGGTGACGTTGTCATATCCCTCGAAGCCGTTTTCGAACGCTTCATAGATGATTTGGAACTTGGGGCGGATGATGTTCATGTGAACCTTCATCTGTGCCACGATGTCGTCATAGCATTTGAAAATGCGGGAATGGCGAAGCTGATTCAATTTATCGTGACCGATGGTCTGCACCTTAAGCGCGTTGAGGATGCGCTTAATGTTTCTCGGGCTTGCCGCGATGCAGGAGATACCCGAGCCGGGGAAGGTGATTTTCGAGGTCGACGCAAATTCGAAGAACATATCCTCGTTGCCGTACTTTTCAGCCTCGGTGAAGATTTCGGGAAGCTCGTCGGGCATATCGGTAAGATCGTGAAGCACGTAAGCGTTGTCCCAGAACACTCTGAAGTCCTTCGCCTTGGGCTTCATCGAAGCGATACGTCTAACGGTTTCTGCCGAATATGTAAAGCCCGAGGGGTTGGAATACTTCGGTACACACCACATACCCTTGATAGTTTCGTCGTTCTCAACGAGCGATTCAACCAAATCCATATCGGGGCCTTCCTCGGTAAGCGGGATGTTAACCATCTTGATGCCGAAGAATTCGCAGATAGCAAAGTGTCTGTCATAGCCGGGTACGGGGCAAAGGAAGGTGATCTGGTCGTACTTCGACCAAGGCTTGCAGCCCTCCTCGACAGGGTGAAGCATCGAGCGTGCGACGGTGTCGTACATAAGGTTAAGGCTCGAGTTGCCGCCTACGATGATGTGGTCGGAGGTTACGCCGAGCATTTCGCCGAGCAAGCGCTTCATTTCATTGATGCCGTCAAGCCCGCCGTAGTTACGGCAGTCGCCGCCGGTTTCCGAGAAGCATTCCTCGTTGGTCTTAATAGCGGTGAGCAAGCGCTCAACCGTCGAAACCTGCTCGGGAGAGGGCTTGCCTCGAGACATATCGAGCTTTAAGCCCATCGCCTTGTATTCGTCATACTTTTTCTGGAGTTCGATTCTGTTCATTGTGAGTCACCTAATTCGGGAATATTTCGAAAATGCCTTCCCGAACCCTTCAAAACTTTTCAATGCTAAATATAAATGCTAAATATAAAATCAAATATAAAATACAATAAAATCCATATTTTCCAATGACATGCGGCTTGGAAAATATACCTCTGAGCGTCGCGAGTGTCGAGCGCAAAGCGCGAGGCGCGAGATGCGTTCGCCCGACGCACACAAAAACCAATGAAAACGCTTGCCGTTTTCATTGAGAGCGCAAGCGACTTAAAACTCTGCGCTGCCGGTGGTTCTGTGGAAGGGCTCTACGTCGCGGATGTTGGTGATGCCGGTGATATACATTATCAAACGCTCAAAGCCCAAGCCGTAGCCTGCGTGCTTAACACCGCCGTAACGACGAAGGTCGAGATACCACCAGTAATCCTCCTTGTTGAGTCCGAGCTCTGCAAGGCGTGCTTCGAGAAGGTCAAGCCGCTCTTCTCTTTGCGAGCCGCCGATAAGCTCACCGACACCGGGAACAAGCATATCTGCCGCCGCAACCGTCTTTCCGTCGTCGTTAAGACGCATATAGAACGCCTTGATTTCCTTCGGGTAATCGGTTACGAAAACAGGCTTGCCGAACACGGTTTCGGTAAGATAACGCTCGTGCTCGGTCTGAAGGTCGCAACCCCATTCGACGGGATAGTCGAACTTGTTGCCGCTGTTTTTAAGAATTTCGACAGCCTCGGTATAGCTTACGCGAACGAAATCGCTGTTAACGAGCGCGTTGAGTCTGTCAAGCAAGCCCTTGTCGATGAACTTGTTGAAGAATTCCATTTCGGCAGGGCATCTTTCAAGCACGTATTTGATAACGTACTTGGTCATTTCCTCTGCGAGAGACATATAGTCCTCAAGGTCGGCGAACGCGATTTCGGGCTCGATCATCCAGAATTCCGCCGCGTGACGGGGGGTGTTCGAGTTTTCGGCACGGAAGGTCGGGCCGAAGGTATAAACGTTGCCGTATGCAAGCGCGAAGCATTCCGCCTCGAGCTGACCCGAAACGGTAAGGTTAGCCGATTTGCCGAAGAAGTCCTTCGAGTAATCGATGTTGCCCTTGTCGTCTCTGGGGAGATTTTCCAAATCAAGCGTGGTTACGCGGAACATTTCGCCCGCGCCCTCGCAGTCGCTTGCCGTGATTATAGGAGTGTTAACGTAAACGAACCCCTTGTCGGCAAAGAAGCGGTGGATACCCTGAGCGGCAACCGAACGCACGCGGAAAAC
>JAZRGS010000047.1:0-3222 GCA_045644305.1 Eubacteriales bacterium
CGAGCGCCTCCTCGAAAAACGAAAGGTCGCTTCTTTGAATATTTTCGACCAGCGCCATCATCGCGCTTCCGTTTTTGTCGGTTTCGAAAATTCGGCAGGGGACCGATTTAAGTCCCGCCATAATTGATGCGCGCCAGCGCCGTTCGCCTGCGATGATTTCGTATTTGGCGGTAGGCTGAGGCATTGGCGGTGGCAGGGGAAGGATTCTTTTGACGGCGATGGGTTGAATAAGTCCGTATGCTTTGATGCTTGAGGCGAGCGCGTCGAGCGAATCGGAATCGAACTTCTTGCGCGGTTGAAGCGGGTTCGGCGTTAAGAGATTCACGTCGATAAGAATTGTTTTTTCTTTATTGCGGTTGAAAAGCATTGAAACGTCCATAAATAACCCCGAAAACAAAAATTCTGCTATTAATATAGCAGAATTCGTTGTCTAAAAATGTTAGAGTGTGTTAGTTGAAAAGCTTTTTTTGATAAAAATGCTTTACGCCATCGATTTCAATGATTTCGCCCAAAGCGAAGAAGCCGTTTTTGTCGTAAACTCGGAGCAAATCGCCGACCTCGCCATGAATACCGCGTAATTTGCTGAGCTTGATTTTTTGTCCCTGACGGAAAAGCCTTGTGAAAAATTCGTCCATTCGCGCCTCGGGCAAATCGAGAAACATTTTTTCGACGGGGATCAAATGCGACAATATTTCTTCAACGGTCATGTTGTTAAGCTCGTCGAACACTATCGCGTCCTCGCGTTTGAAAACGCCGACCTCGCGTCTTTCAAGCGAGCTCATAACCGCGCCGCAGCCTAATTTTTCGCCGATATCGGCACAAAGCGTGCGGATATAGGTTCCGCGCGAGCAATGCACGTCGAGGAAAAATTCGCCGTCCTTTTGTATAGGCTCGCAGGAATAGATATTTACCTTTCTCGCCTTGCGTTCAACCGTGATACCCTCGCGTGCGAGGTCAACAAGCTTTACGCCGCCGACCTTAAGCGCCGAATACATGGGAGGAGTTTGAAGGATTTCGCCCTCAAATTCCTTTGCAGTCTTTGAGAATTCGTCAAAGTCGGGAAGCACGCCGACGTGCTCGGTTAAAATATCACCCAAAATGTCCTCGGTCGTGCTTGTCAGCCCCAATTCGATGCCTGCGAAGTAGCGCTTGTCGTGGTCGACAAGGAATTCGCTTGCCTTAACGGCAGAGCCGATCATTATAGGCAAAACCCCCGAAGCCATCGGGTCGAGCGTGCCGCAATGACCGATTTTCTTTTCCTTCAAAATCCAGCGGAGCTTTGATATGCAATTGTGCGAGGTGATTCCGACGGGCTTGTCTATTATGATGATTCCGCTCGGTGTGCTCATAATTTGATCTCCGATAAAAGCCTTCTGACGAGCTTGACAGCCGATTCGAAGTCGCCGTTATGGGTAAAGCCTGCCGCGTGGTAATGTCCGCCGCCGCCTTGTGTCTGCGCGATATCGGCAACGTCGATATTTGCATTAGAGCGAAGCGAAACCTTTACTCCATCGGGCTTTTGGCGGATTACTGCCGAAGCCAAAACACCTGCGATTTCGCGGGGGATGGAGTTGATACAGTCGAAATCGGTTTCAATCGCGCCGATTTCCTTGACCTCCTGAGGAGAAACCGCAACGATCGCAAATTTGCCGTCGCACAAAAGCTCCAAATTTTTATATGCAGCCTTGGTAAGTGCAACCTGCGAAAGGCTTTTGCTTTCGAAAAGTCTGCGGTTGATTTCGGCGAAATCGATGCCGGTTTCCAAGCACTTCGCCGCCATAATGTAGGTTTCGGGCTTGGTTGCCTCGTAGCGGAAGCCGCCGCTGTCGGACGAAATTGCCGAGTAAAGCGCGATGGCGATATCCTTGTCGATCTCGACGCCCAATTCGTCCATAAGCATGAAGATTATTTCGCCGCAAGCGATTCTGTCGGCAAAGACCAAAAGACGCTCACAATCGATGGTATTGACCTTGTGGTGGTCGATGGAAAGGTCGAACGACTTGTTTTGAGCCGTTCCCAGCATCATCGGTCCCGCAACGTCGACGCTTACGCGGGTGAGATGAGATTTTTCGTCCTCGGTTGCGACAAAAAGTCCTTCATTGGGTATAAAAGAAAGCTTGTTGGGGATTCCGTCGACCGAAAAAATATAAGCTTCCTTGCCCAGCTTGCGCAAAATGAGCGCCAAAGCAACCGACGAGCCCAAGGTGTCGCCGTCGGGGTTTGCGTGTGTGTATATGAGGCAGCCGTCGCACTCATTTAAGAATGCGGCGGCTTGTTTAAGCGATATGAATTCCATTCGTTATCCCTCAATGTCCTTGAGAATCTGCGAAATGTGCATTGCGCGTTCGGTATTGTTATCGCGCACAAAGGTAAGCTTCGGGGTAATGCGAAGGTTTAAGCGCTTCGCAAGCTCGCTTCTGATGAAGCCTGTTGCCGAGATAAGCCCCTTATGAACCCCCTCGTCGTTGCCCAAAACGCTGTAAAATATCCTTGCGTCGCTCATATCGGGGGCAACAGACGCACCAACGATGCTGACGAATGCCTGCGCGACGCGAGGGTCCTTTACTTCTCTGATGATAGCGGCAAGCTCGAGGCAAACCGCGTTGTTTACTTTATCCTGCCTGTGTCCCGCCATTAGCGCTCGATTTCCTCCATGATATATGCTTCGAGAATATCGCCGACCTTAATGTCGTTGAACTTTTCAAGACCGATACCACATTCGAACGACTGGAGAACTTCCTTTGCGTCGTCCTTGAATCTCTTAAGCGAAGAAATCTTGTCTTCGTAAATAACGATACCGTCGCGAACTACGCGGACCATAGCGTTTCTCGAAATCTTACCGTCCTGAACGTAGGAGCCTGCGATGGTGCCGACGTTGGGAACATGGATGGCGTTTCTGACCTCTGCGTGACCGATGACGTTTTCGCGGAATTTGGGAGCGAGCATACCCTTGAGCGCCGCTTCGATTTCCTCGATACAGTCGTAAATTACGCGGTAGGTACGGATTTCAACCTTGTCGCGAGCCGCCATATCGATGGCATTTTTATCGGGACGTACGTTGAAGCCGATGATAATTGCGTTGGATGCGTTAGCGAGCATAACATCGCCTTCGGTGATACCACCCGCCGCTGCGTGAAGCACGGCAACCTTAACTTCCTCGTTGGAAAGCTTAGCAAGGCTTGCCTTAACTGCTTCTGCAGAGCCCTGAACGTCTGCCTTGAT
>JAZRGS010000048.1:0-14320 GCA_045644305.1 Eubacteriales bacterium
GATTTCAACCGATAGGTCTTGATTTCTCAGCATCGATTGAAAGGAATCGAGCTTTGCCGACGCGATCGATTTAAGGCTCTTCTCCGACAAAGCGTTGAAAAGAATGACCTCATCCACCCTGTCGACAAGCTCGCGCGAAAACAGCCTTTCGACCTCGCGACGCGCGTCCTTTTCCGAATTGCCGAAGCCGATGCCCTGCCCGCTTAAAAGATTCGCGGTCATAATGACGATAGCGTTATCGAATTTCGCGTCGCACCCCATCGAATCGGTCAGCTTGCCCTCGTCAAGAAGCTGAAGAAGCAGGGCGCAGACGTCGGGGTGCGCCTTGTCGATCTCGTCGAAAAGGATAAGCGAATAGGGATTTTTCCGCACCCGCTCGGTAAGCGCGCCGCCCTCCTGCGAGCCGACATATCCCGGCGGTGAGCCGATAAGCTTCGAAACGCTGTGAGGCTCGGAAAACTCGCTCATATCAAAGCGAACGAACGCGTCCTTGCCGCCGAACACCGCCTCGGCAAGCGCCTTCGCACACTCGGTTTTACCGACACCCGCGCTCCCGACGAACAAAAACGAGCCGTTCGGGCGTCCACCCTGCCTCACGCCCGAGCGCGAAAGCCGAACCACTCTGCAAAGCGCGCTTATCGCCGCATCCTGTCCGATAACTCGGCGCGAAAGCATCGATTCGAGCTCCCTCATGCGCTCGCGCTCGCCCAACGAAAGCTCGGTTATCGGAATCCCCGTCTTGGCCTGCGCAACGCGCGCGATATCCTCATAATCAAGGGTACGCTTTACTTTGCCGATTTCCGATTTCAAAATCGCGCCCGCCTCGTCAAGCAGGTCGATTGCCTTATCGGGCAGGCACCTATTCGGCATATACCGCGCCGACAGCGAAACCGCGCCCTTTATTGCAGAATCGCTTATGGTTATGCCGTGAAATACCTCGTAGCGCTTTTTTAAGCCGAAAAGCATTTTAACGCAGCTTTCCAAGTCGGGCTCAGGGATATTCACGCTTTGAAAGCGCCGCTCAAGCGCCTTATCCCTTTCGATGCTTTGCTTGAATTCGCGGTTTGTCGTCGCGCCGGTAAGCCGAATTTCGCCCCTTGCAAGCGCGGGCTTTATGATATTCGAGGCGTCTATCGCACCCTCGGCGCCGCCTGCGCCGACAAGCGTGTGCAGCTCGTCGATAAACAAAATTACGTCGCGTGCGTTTTTCGCCTCGTCGAGTATGCCTTTTAGCTTTTCCTCGAATTCGCCTCGGTATTTTGTCCCCGCGACCACGCTTGAAAGCTCAAGGCTTAATATGCGCATATTTTTCAAGCTGTCGGGCACTCTGCCGCAGGCAATTCTTGCCGCCACCGATTCGACGACGGCGGTTTTGCCGACTCCCGCCTCCCCGACAAGGCAGGGGTTGTTTTTCGTCCTGCGAAGCAAGATCGAAATCACCCGCTCCTCCTCCTGCTCGCGTCCTATGACAGGATCAACGCCGTTTTTCCTCGCCTTTTCGGTAAGGTCGGATGCGTTCGCATCCAAAAGCGGCGTCGCAACGCTTTTTCGTTCGAACCGCGGCGAAATATCCTCCTGCTCCTCTTCTGCCGAGTAAACACAATCGCAATATTCGTCCTCAAAAGCCGATAAAAGCTCTTCTGTGTCGACGTTCAGCTCACGCAGTATTTTGCAAGCCACGCACTCCTCGCGAAGAAGCGCGATAAGAATGTGCGCCACTTCGACGGTGAATGCCCCCTCTTCCGATGCGATAAACGAGGCGCGAAGGATTATACGACGGCAAATCGGCGTCATGTCGTCCCCCGAAAGAAGCGTTTTCACTCCGTACCCGACAAGCGAGACCACCTTCCTTTTCACCGCCGCCTCGTCTGCGCCCTGCTCGTTTAATCGCCGCTTCGCGCTATCCTCGCCGCGCAGAATCCCCAACAAAAGATGCTCGCTCCCGACGTATGAATGTCCCATTTCCTTTGCGGCAAGCAGCGCCGCGGTTACGGCACGGCGCGCACCGTCGGAAAAGCGTTTCGTTATTTCGCTCAAGAATTATTCCCCTTCCGATAAAGCCGGTGAGTAAAAGGCACCGACGTAATTGCTGACATTCGTTCACGCATGAACAGAATATGTAAAAAAACCAAAAAAGGTTATGCTTTCCTCTTCCTTTTTTCCTTTTGCTGTGATATAATAACCTAAAGGTCTAAGGAAGGAGGAAAAAGATATGCCCGAAAACGAATCGAGCAAGCAAAGGCGCGAGCAGATCGTCAAAAAAGCCGCCAAAAAGCGCAGACGAAGCAAGAGCTCGTTCACCCAGATTCTCGCCGTACTTATTGTATTCTTGGCATTTTATTTGGTAATTACTCTTTTTGTCGGCGGATTGATTCTTTATTCCTTCAATTCCACCGCGAAAAATACCGAAATTTATTCTTTAAACGTCGTTAATAACGATAAGGTGCTTCACAAGATCGCCGCTAAGGAGGCGAACAACGAATACGGCCTTTACCTCCCATTCAGCTATCTTTCGGAAATCGCATCCTTCGGGCTTGCGGGCGACGGCGAGGACGTCACGATTTTCGTCATCGGCACCGAAAACCGCATAGAATGTACCCGTAATTCATCGCTTATAATCATCAACGAAAACCCCGTAAGAATCTCATCTCCCATCCTTTATGAGGACGGCGAATATCTTATCCCGATCTCACTTCTCGAAAATTACGTTACAGGATTGAGCGTAACCTACGATGAAACGAAAATGATCTGCTCGGTCGCACCCAAGGAAGGCAAGCCGAAGGTTTCGCTCACGCTTCTCCTCCCCGAGGATATGGAGCAGGCATACTTCCCCGATTCTTATAAATATTACGGCGAATTGCCCGGCACAACCCCGACCCCGACACCATAACAAGACAACAAAAAAATCCTTCTTTCGAAGGATTTTTTCTTTTTGCAATTATTTTATCCGAGCATATCGGCGTATTCGTCAATATTGTGTTCCATCATCGGCAGAACGGCTTCAAGGTCCTGACGGAAGGTGTTTTTCTTTTTCATAACAGAGTTTAAAAAGAGATTGTTGCCGGCAGTGCTGCCAAAGCGGTAGACCTCATTAACGTCGTAATTTGCGACGTAAAAGACTATGTCGAGCATTTCGCGGGTCTCCTCGTCAAGCCCCTTCGCAACCACGTCGTAATACGCGGGGGTTATGTAATGACGCGCACCGCAGCCCATCGCGTTTATAACAAATGCCGAGAAATTCGGATCGCTTGCAGACGCGGGTATGGCTACGCAGTTCGCGTAGGATCCGCTGATCGCAGAGTGGTAATTTTCCTGATTTTCGTCAAGCTTGGGTATCGGAACGATGCCGTAATCGCAATCGTATTCGCGCATTACCTCGGCTGTCACAAGCGCGCTCATTCTGAACAGCGCACGGCCGCTTGTGAATATCTCAAGCGAATCGGTCCACATATCGTAGCCGCCGATATCCTGCGCCATAATCATCCATTCTGCGCCCCCGAGCATCTTATTCAAAACCGTGTCGGCTTTATCAAGGTCATCGGCTGAAAAACGAGGAATATCGCTGTCGTTCTTATCGAACAGTTTTCCGCCCGACGCGCTGAAGAACAGGCTCGCATCGCCGTAAGAGCCGACCGTGCCCCAAGTATCGTCCTTGGTAAGTCCGTTGACGCCGTCGGTATCGGCAGTAACTGCGCGGCTCATTTCGATCATCTTATCAAGCGTCCATTTGCTATCGCGGACGCAGTCGTAAATGTCAAAATCGGGGAAGGCTTTGCTCATCACCGTTTTGTTAAAGAAGACCGCAGAGGTCACCTTCTTGGGCATCGTGGATATATCACCGATCGCGAAATACTGACGACCCGCAATGGAAAGCGCATCGTTTGCCGACTGATCCCACCACGCCTCGTCGAGCTCAAGATAATTCGAAAGATCGAACAGGAAACCCTCACAAGCGAGCATTGCGCCCTCGTACGCGAACATCATCACGGCGTCGAAGTCGCCCGCGTTGGACATAACGTCGTTTTGAAGCGGTGCAACGATCGACTTTGCGGGATATGCATTTATTTCAACCTTATATTTATCCAAAATCGCTTCGTTTCGGTCGGAAACCGCTTGGTTGAAATCGGCATCCGTCTTTTTATAAAGATTCGGAACAACGTCGTCGCAGTAATAGGTGGCTTGAAGCTCGTCGGAAACGATGAGCATCGTAAATTCTCTATTGCCGTTGCCTAATCCCGAGGGCACGGGGCCGAGAGCTTCAAAAATATCGTCGTCCGACACACCCGAGCTGTCCGACGTATCCGACGAATCGTCACCGAACAGCTGGTCGAAAAAGCCGCCCTGACTTTCATCGCCGCTCGAGTCGTCACCGAACAAGCCGTCTAAAATGCCGTTACCGGCATCATCGCTCGTATCGGAGCCCGACGCCTTGGAAGCAGGCTCGTCATCGTCGTTCACGTTGCTTTCGCACGCCGCAAAGGCAAGCAACATGCACATAACGAGCAACAACGCCAAAATTTTACTGTATTTCATAATTAACTTTCCTCTTTTCGGTCGTAATATGGACAAAGAAAGCCCTTTGGGACTTTCTGGACAAAGAAAGCCCCCCCGGGGGCTTTCAATTTATTCTATCGGTTCGATAACACCATATTGATTATCATCGCGTTTGTAAACAACGTTGTACCTTCCGCTTTCGGAATTAAGGAACATATAGAAGCTGTGCTGGAGCAGATTCATCTGCAAAATCGCCTCTTCGATAGTCATCGCCTGCATTTCAAAGCGCTTTACCTTAGCGATTTCAATGGTGTCCTCTGCTTCGACAAGCTCGGCTTCTGCGAACATTTCCTTCTTGACGTGAATCTTCTTTTCAAGACGGGTGCGGTTCTTTCTGATCTGGCGCTCGATGTTTTCCATCGCGGCGTCAAGTGCGCATTTGTAATCCTTATCAGAAACCTCGGAGCGGAAGATAGAGCCGTTACGATAGATCGTAAGTTCGATCCTTTCGCCGATTTTGTTACTGCTCAAGGCGACGGTTGCCTCGGTTTCCTCGGAGAAGAATTTGTCGAACTTCTTAAGCTTCTTCTCGATCCATTCGCGTACATCATCGGTAAGAGTGAACTTTTTGGTGATGATTCTTGTCTTCATAACGCCATCTCCTATTCAATATATTGCGTGACAGTTTATCTGTCTGTCTATATATTACCACTCTCTCGTCGTTTTGTCAAGTATTTTTCATTAAAATCAATAATTTTTGTTGAAATGCACCAAGCTGAAAAAGCAAAGAAAAAAGCCGCGATTATACGAGCGTAATCACAGCTTTTAAATTCAATTTTATGCAAAAACGATCGTTTCGTAGATTCGCCGCTATTATGCAGGAGATTATTTCCTTCGTTTTTTATCGCGCATAAGACCCTTTTGCCGTTCGTCGCTTGCCGTTTTGAACATCGAAAGCATCGATTCAAAATCGGTCGGTTGCGGTTGCGACTTGTTCACCTTTTGAGCTTTGGGCTTATTGTCGGCAATCATCGAAAGGGCGATTTTTTGGTTATCGAGCGAAATCACGGTTGCCTTTACTCGGTCACCCTTCTTGATAAATGCGTTTATATCCGAAACAAATTCGTTTGAAAGCTTGGATATGTGAATCATTCCGACGCTTCCGTCCTCAAGTCCGACAAACGCGCCGTACGCAGTCACCCCCGTGACTGTACCTTCGACGGTTTCTCCGACGGAATATGACATATCTCTGCCCCCTAATAAATATAATTAGCCCGCTATGTTGTTTTTAAAGATGATTTCGTTAGGCTTGCGGTATCCGCGTTCCCTTGCGATACGCTCGATAAAATCGTCGTCGACGGGTGCCTCGATACGCAATTCAAGCTCGTCAATGGCGTCCTGCCTTGCCTGAACCTGATTTACAAGCTCATCGCGCTGGTTTCTTAATTCGTTCATCTGAACCTGAAGGTTGATGACAGAAACGAAAAGGAATATAAATATGCAGATAAATGCCATACGAACTATCGTATTAGGCTTTACTCTCTTGGTCTGCGACATTTTCATTTTCCTTTCTTTTAAAGCGTGCCTTCACGCCTTCTTTAATTTTATTTATCCAACCGATCACGGGCGAAATTATCACCCGCAGCCGTGTTTTTATCGAATTCAAAAGCTTTTTTAGGATTGCCAAAAGCTTTTTCATCAAAAGCATAACGACCCTACCGACGGTAGACCGCCAGATCAAAAAGCCGATCAGCGCAAAAACGAACGCAAACGCGCGCATTCTGCCGAACGACAGGTTGAAAAACAAAACCGTCATACAAAGCGACGCGATAATGCAAAACAGCAAATCGCTTAAAAACAAAGCGACCCCATTTTGCTCCCTTACAAGCCTAAAAAGCCTGAAAACGTCGTAAACGGCACAAAGAAACGCACCGACGCAAAGCGATGCAAGCGCAAGCAAGCCTCCGTTCATTTACGACCTTGAAAACAGCTTTTTGCGCTTACGCAGCGGTTCGTCGAAATAAACTATCGCGCCGATATTTCCCTCGACGGTGATTTCACCGTTTTCGAGCGAAAGATTCTTGATCGAAAGCTCCTCGCCGCTGATATTAAGCGTCGATTCGCCGACCGATAGGCTTATCATCGTTTCATCGAAGCTGACGACGTCGTCGACCGCGGTAATTTCAAGCTTAGACCGCGTATCAAGCGTCAGGGTGTGTTTTTTAACCATCGCTTTCCCCTCCTGCTTAATATTATGAGGGGATGCGCGTTTTTATTCCAAAACCTCGTACATTTCCGAGGCTTCTGCCTTTTTTGTGGTTTCGTTTATGGCAACAACGCGGAATTTTGTAACGCGGCTACCGTATTTAACCTCGATAATATCGCCGATTTTGACGTCGTAGGAAGGCTTTACCACCTTACCGTTAACCGAAACGAGGTTTTCACCGCAGGCTTCGTTTGCAACCGTGCGGCGTTTGATGATGCGTGAAACTTTAAGGTATTTGTCTAATCTCATTTTTCAAAATAAATGACCAATAAGGCAGGGGGTTAGCCCTGCCTTGATCGCTTGGATTAATTACTTGTTAACAGCGTCCTTGAGGTCCTTACCTGCAACGAATGCGGGAGCCTTGGAAGCGGGAATGGTGATAGCTTCCTTGGTCTTGGGGTTACGGCCGACTCTTTCAGCTCTTTCCTTAACCTTGAAGGAGCCGAAGCCTGCGATCTGTACCTTGCCGCCGGTAGCGAGTTCGGTTTCAATTGCCTTAAACATTGCGTTAACTGCTGCTTCTGCGTCCTTCTTCTTGAGGTTCGCGCTTGCTGCAACAGCTTCTACGAGAGTGGACTTGTTCATTGGTATATTTCCTTTCAAAAATAAATTGCTTGACCTATTATAACATCATTTTTCCCTATTTGCAAGAGGTTTTGCGTTTTTTTGAAAAAATATGGCTATTTATGACGATTTTTTGTCAATTTTCCTTTGCTTTTTGCCAAAAATTCTCGAGTTCCTCCCGAGTAGCGGTCGGAACCGTCTTTCCCGAAGCGACGCAAAGTGCTTCGACCTTTTCAAAACGCTTCAAAAACTTTTCGTTCGCGTTGAAAAGTGCCTGCTCGGCGTCGACGTGTGCAAGCCTTGCGGCGTTTACGACAGCCAACAAAAGGTCGCCGAACTCCTCCTCGATCGCGGAAGAATCGCCCGAATCGAGTGCAGCCGAAACCTCGTCGACCTCCTCGTAAACCTTCCCCATCGCCTCGCGCGCGTCATCGAAATCAAAGCCCAGCTTTCTCGCCTTCTTGCCGAGCTTTTCGGCGCGCATCAGCGCAGGCATCGCGGGTGTGACCGAGCGCAATACCTCGGTATCGGTCTGTTGTTTTTTGGTGTCGCGCTTGATGGCGTCCCAATTTGCCAAAACCTTTTCGGAATTTTCGGCAATAACGTCACCGAAAACGTGAGGATGGCGAACGATAAGCTTTTGACAAACGTCGTTGCAAACGTCGTCTATCGTGAATTTTTCGGCAATATCCGCGTGAAAAACCACCTGAAGAAGCACGTCTCCGAGCTCCTCGCGAAGTATCTCGGGATCGTGTTTATCGATACCCTCGATAAGCTCGTAGGTTTCCTCCAAAAGGTCGCGCCTTATGCTTTGGTGGGTCTGCTCGGCATCCCAAGGGCATCCACCGGGTGCGCGAAGTATCGTCATTATCTCGACAAGATCGTCGAAATTGTAATTATCTTTTTGAAGCAAGCTTTCCTTTGACATATTATTCCTCGTCTGCGCAGGATTTTTCAAGAAGTCCGCGCTTGATTAAGAATTTGGCGATTTTCCCGCCCATGGGAAGCAATCTCACCTCGTCCTCCTTTATCGCCTTAAAGAGGATAACCGTTACAACGTAAGCGATGACAAGGGTGATTCCCGAAATTAAAAGTATAAAGAGCGAAGCGATTCGAGTATCACTGCTTCCGCCCATCATATTAAGCCACAAAGCCTTCGCGCCGATATAGGCAAAGAAGGTCGCGACAGCCGAAACGGAGCCGCAAAGCATCGGGCGGGCGAACATACTCACAAGCTTAAGCTTAAGGCCGCAGCGCTTGTTAAGGAAATAAATATCCAAAAGCATTACGATCGCATAGCAGATAAGCGAGCTTATCGGCGCGCCGTAAATTCCCGCAGGGGACAAAAGCAAAACAAGCTCCGAAACGGTGAGCACCGCAATACCGACAAGAACGGCAAAAAAGGGCAGCTGCGCCTTTCCGTAGGCATTCAAGAGCGAATTACAAGTCGAAACTATCGAAATGAAGAACACCGCAAACGCCAAAATCATCAAGCAATTCGTTGCCGCGTCGAGCGGTATCAGCTCGCTTCCGTTTGCCATTATCAAGGCATCCGACCATTTATCGGCACCGTAAAGTAGGCTTATGCAATGTCTGCCCGTAACCAGCAAAAAGACGCCGCAGGGAACCGCGATTATGCCCGAAATTCTTATCGCCTGACGGGTCAAATTTTCTGCTCTCGCCTGCTTTTTCACCGCGATCGCGGCAGAAATCGCAGGGAGTATGCTCGTCGCGATCGGGAATACAAGCGTCGCGGGGAGCAGGTCGTATATCGGAACCGAAAGTCCCGTGTATGCCGAAAACAGCGTGTCGGCAACCTGCTTGCTCTCGCCCGATTTCGTAAGGCAGTTTACGATTATAAGGGTGTCCAAAAATTGCGAGAAATACAACGCCGCCGCGGTAAGCGTTACCGGAAGCGCGACTAAAACGATAAGCTTTAACAGCTTTTTATCGCTTTCACACTCGCAATCGGTCTGCTTCGGCTTGCTTTTTTTGGAAAATTTCCTGCAAAGCAGTATGTAAACCATCGCGAAGAAGGTACCGACCGAAACGCCGCTTATCGCGCAAGCCGCCTGCACCTCGACCGAAGCACCCATATTCTTTGCAACAAGAATCGCGCTCATACCGACCGAAAGCTTGAAAAATGCCTCGATAAACTGAGATATCGCGGTCGGGAACATATTGCGAAGCCCCTGAAAATATCCGCGCACAGCCGCACAAATGCATATAAAGAAGAGCGACGGCGCGATAACCCGCATAGCAAGCGCGCTTTCGGCGTGACCCGTTGCGGTTGCGATATTCGGCGCGAAGATAAAGAGCATAAGCGCGAACAGAAGCCCGATTATGCCGAAAACGGCAAGCGCCAGACTTGCAATTCTTTTCGCTTCGCTTCCCCTGCCCCTTTCGTTGCTCGCAGAAACAAGCTTGCTTACGGCAACGGGAAGTCCGCTCGTCGAAAGCATAAACAGCATCGCGTAAATCGAATACGCGGCTGTGAATATGCCGATATTATCCTTTAAAATGTTGGTAAGCGGTATTTTAAAGACAACGCCGATGATTTTAACGGCGAAGCTTGCCACCGTGAGGATAACCGCCTCGCGCAGGAAGCTCTTTCCCTGCTCGGAGGCGTTCCTTTTAACGTCCTGATTCATGTTAATTTCCTAAATAAATTCGCGAAGCAAAGAATTGACGGGAATATATTCGTCGGTTATCTGAGGGAAGGGCTTTAAGATTTCGATAAGGCTCTGCGCGTTTTCGTAATGACGGCTGTCGCCTTTTACGGTTTCCAAAAGCGCGATTCCATCGTCGTTCAAAATGCCGCGCTCGTATGCAAAGAAGGTGTTGATTGCGACGTCAGCGGTGTCACGGAAGGGCTCGATCGATTCAAGCTCGCTCTTTTTCACGTTGTCCCACAAATTGTAGGTGTGCTCGGCGGACGCGTTTCTGTGGCGCGAATCGCGCACCATTCTTCTTACAAAGCGGCAATCGGCTCCGTCGCCTGCGTCGGCGTAAAGATAAACCTTGTAAATCGCGCTTTCATCGGGTGCGTCCTCGAAAAGCGAAAGGTTCAACGCGTGAAGTCCCTCGATAAGAACAACGTCGCCCTCTTCCAATTTAATGGTTCTGTATGCGTCGGTGCGAGCGGCGGTTTTGAAGTCGAACATCGGAATCGGAGTATCCTCGCCGCTTAAAAGACCGCGGAAGGTTTCCTTTATCATATCAACTCTTAAGCTATTGATGCTTTCGATATCGCGTGTACCGTCGGGAAGATAAACGCTTTCATCGAGGTTGCGATAATAGTCGTCGAGTGAAACCGTGTGAGCGACTCTGCCCGAAGCGATAATAAGCTCGCTCAATTTACGCGTCGTCGTGGTCTTGCCCGCGCAGGAGCCGCCCGCGATGAGTATAAGCTTTATCTGCGGATTTTCAACGATATGCTTTGCGATCCCGTTAATCGTCGTTTCGTAATTTAATTCGTCGTTGCGGATGCTTTCAAGAATTTTTTCGTTCAAAGCGTTTAGTCCTTTCGAAATTTATTAAAGAATTCCGCCGCCTCGTCATACCCAAGCTCCTTCGGCTCAGAAAGATATTCGTAAGGGTATTTCGGGAAGGCGTGACGGAGAATATCGTCGCGCTCAGGGCTTACAAGCTTGGTGATAGAGCCTGCGCCGCAAGCGAAAACGGTAGAATGCTCCTCCATCATGAGCACGTTGTAAAGGTTTTCCTTGCCTTTTTTCGTGTATCCTGTATTTTCGGCGTTGCCGACCGTGTTTTTCTGTCTGTAAAGATAATAGGGAGCGTATTCGGCTTGCTTAAGGCGCGCCCTTGCATATTCTACGCAGTTTCTCGCAAAATCGCCCTGCGGGTCGTAAAAGCCGTCGCCGACAAAGCGCATGCTCGCCGCGTTTTTGATCGAAAGAGTATGCACGGTGACGTTTGAAAATCCAAGCCCGATGACATCCTCCAAGCTCTTTTTAAAGCTTATTTCGGTATCACCCGGCAAGCCCGCGATGAGGTCTGCATTGATGCAGTCAAATCCGATGTCGTTTGCAATCTCGGCAGCCTCGAAGAACTGCTTTGCGGAATGCTTTCTGCCTATCTGCTCAAGCACGAAATCGCTTGTGGTCTGAGGGTTTATGCTGATTCTTTTAACGCCGTTTTCCTTAACCGCCAAAAGCTTTTCGCGTGTGACGGTGTCGGGTCTGCCCGCCTCGAAGGTATATTCGACGTTGTCATGCATATCAACGCTCGAATTAATGCAGGAAAGCAGGCGGTTTATCTGCATTTCGTCAAGTATCGAAGGGGTTCCGCCGCCGATATAAACCGAGCGCAAGCGCATACCGAGGCGCTTTATCATATCGCCGGTTTCAGAGATATCGTGCATCAGCTTTTCCAGGTATTCGGGAATAAGCGAAAAGAGTCGCTGATTGCTGTACGACACGAAGGAGCAATAATCGCACCTCGTCGGACAGAAGGGGATCGAAACGTAAAGACCGCAATCGTTAGGCGCGATATCTGCCAGCATTTTCTGCTGAAGCGCCGCCGTTTCGACCGAAAGGCTCGCCTTTTCGGGGGTGACCTCGTAATCGTCGACGAAAAGCGAAATGACCTCCTCGGGCGTATATCCCCTGTCGAGATAATATTTCGCACGCTTGACGGGGCGAAGTCCCGTGATATAACCCCAAGGGAGACCGAAGCCGAACAGCTTGCGACCCGCCTCCAAAAATGCCTTGCCGAGCGCGTTCATCGCATAAAAATCGTCGTTCATCGGAATTTTCGGGGTATACCCGCCCGAGAAAAAGCCCTGAGCGCTTTTATCGCCCGAGCCGAGCGTGACCCTGACGGTTAAATTTTTAGGCTCGGTTTCCTCAAGATAAAAATATGCGTAATTGTCGCTTTCAAAGCCATCCTTGAACTTTTCGCCCGGAAAATAAAGCAGGCAAAGGGTTTGAAAATAATAATCGTTGAGATACCGAGTGCGGTTATCTATAACCAGTTTCATTTGCGAAGCTCCCGTGTATCTATTATAACGTTAATGGGCCCGTCGTTATGCACCGAAATGTCCATATGGGCGCCGAAAACGCCTGTTACCGTCGGCAAAACCTTGCCGATTTCAAAGGCGAGCGCGTCGAACATTCTTTTGCCCTCGTCATACTTCGCGGCATGGGTGCAATCGGGACGGAAGCCGCGGGTTACCCTGCCCGCAAGCACGAAATTCGAAATGAGCATAACGCTTCCGCCGACAGCTTGCGCGTTAAGCGAAAGCTTACCCGCTTCGTCAATAAAAACGCGAAGTCCCGATATTTTATTTGCCATTTTCGCAAGGTCCTCATCGGTGTCGTCATCGAAAACGCCGATATACGCCACCAAGCCCTTGCCGATTTTTGAAACTACCTCTCCGTCCACGACACATTCGGCGCTGTGGACGCGCTGTACTACTGCTCTCATATATTACCTATATTGCTTCTCGTTACCTCGCGCACGCCCTTGATGCGGTGGAGGCCCGAAATGATGTTTTTAACGTGATCTACGCCGCTGCACTTAATACCGACGGCAATGACCATTTCGCCCGCATTTTCACGCGTGCTGATAGCCGTAACCGCGACCTTCATATCGGTCAACGCAAGGGTTATGTCGGCAATCAAATGAGGTGAATACGCGGCGATGATCGAAAGTCCCGCCTCGAAGCTGCCCGAGGGCATACGTCCGAGCTTTTCCGACCACGAGGCAACCACCCAGCGGTCCTTGTCGGCAGGGTTCGAAAGTCCGTTCTGCGCGTTAACGCAATCGTATTTATGAATCGAAACACCGTATCCGCGGGTTATATAGCCGATAATGTTATCACCGGGAAGCGGGTTGCAGCATTTAGCGAACTTGACCGTACATCCCTCGACACTGTCGACAATAACGCTTTCTGCGTTGCTGCGCGAGGTTTTTTCGTGGCGCGCCTGCTTCATCTGCTCGCCCGTCGGCATAGCTATCGGAATTTCCGCCTGCGGTGCAACCACGCGCATAAATTCCTCGCGGAGCTTGACCGCGATCTTTGAGACCGAAAGACCGCCGTAGCCGATGTTGTTATAAAGATCATCGACGTCGGGAAGCGAAAGACGGCTTGCGAGATTTTTCATTATCTCGTTCTTTTGCGCTTCGGTAAACTGCCTGCCGTAACGCTTTATTTCGCGTTCCAATTCGGTCTTACCGACAACGATATTTTCGCTTCTGAGTTCTTTTTTGAAGTATTGTCTTATCTTATTTCGCGCCTCGCCCGAGCGGACGATCTTAAGCCAATCGCGCGAGGGACCCTTCGAGGATGCGCTGGTAAGCACCTCGACGATTTGTCCTGTTTCGAGAATGGTATCGATAGGCACGATGTTGCCGTTGACCTTTGCGCCGACCATCTTGTTACCGACAGCCGAGTGAATCGCATACGCAAAGTCGATAGGCGTTGAATTGTTGGGGAGGTTTACAACGTCGCCCTTCGGGGTGAATACAAAGATTTCGTCCTCGAAAAGGTCGATTTTAAGCGGACGGAAGAATTCGTCGGGGTCGTCGACGTCCTTTTCGGTTTCGACAAGCGTGCGGATCCATTGAAGCTTCGCGTCGATATCCGCCTTTACCTGCTCGCCCGTCTTGTATTTCCAATGCGCCGCTATACCGTATTCGGCAACCTGATGCATTTCCCAGGTACGGATCTGAACCTCAAAGGGAATACCCTCCTTGCCGATAACCGTCGTGTGAAGAGAACGGTACATATTCGGCTTCGGGGTCGAAATATAGTCCTTGAATCTGCCGGGGATCGAATTGAATTGCTCGTGAATGATACCCAAGGCGGTGTAGCAATCGAGCTCGCTGTCAACAAGGATTCGCAACGCGTAAAAGTCGTAAATCTCGTCGAACTGCTTGCTTTGATTGTACATCTTCTTATAGATGCTGTATATCGTCTTTACTCTGCCCGAAAGCGTGTGCTTGACGTTATAGCTTTTAAGGCTTTCGGCA
>JAZRGS010000049.1:0-10437 GCA_045644305.1 Eubacteriales bacterium
GCATATCAGTACGCCGCAAAGTATAAGCCAAAATGCAGGTTTTTTGTAGTTCATAGTATTTTTCACTCTTTCCTTCACTCCGGTCTCACCGAAGGCGACGGGGCAAGCGACAATACGTTTATGGCTGACTGCGCATTCGAGCAACGCCATAGCATAACGCTTGCGTGCCTCGGGAGCCAGATCGTTGATCACCTTCTCGTCGCAGGCATATTCGATGTCGCGGCAAAGAAGGACATACGCAACCCACACCAACGGATTGAACCAATACAGCGAAAGCAGGAAAAATCCGAAGGGCTTCACCAAATGGTCCAAGCGTTTCATATGGGCGCGTTCATGTGCGATTACACATTTTTCGGTTTCTTCGCTCAATCCGAACGGAATATAAATCCGCGGGGAGAAAATACCGAAAACGAAAGGAGAATCGACGCGTTCGCTTTTACGCACGGCGTCTCCGCAGGGAACCGATGCCGCGACGCGTATTTTGAGCAAAATATAGCTTATGAGCGCATAGGCCAAAAGCAACGAGCAACCCGAAAGCCACACTATTCCGAGCAGGTGGGCAACACGTTGGGGTATACCCTTTTGACCTGCTTCGGTCGAGACCTTTGACGAATCAAGCTCGGGATTTATGCCGTTCACAGCATCGTTTCCGCCGTCCGAGGGCGTGTTTTGATTATCCTCGGTGCCCCCGACGGGAAAAATCGGAATTTCCGAGCTTTCAAGCTCAACGTCGGGAGTGCTTTCAAAGCCGACGTCTTCCGAAACCGATTCCGAGGGCTCATCATCGACGCTTTCATCCTCAAAAAGGCTTTCGGAGGATGAAATATCGGTCGAGACCTCGGGCTTCGACGATTCTCCGTCGTGAACCTGCCCGATTTCTCGGTAATCGGTGTTTTCGCTGATAACAAGCTGCTGATTCGGCACAAGCGAAATATTGCTTTCAATCGTAAAGGGAATCATCAGCCTTACAGCCACAAGTCCCCAAAGCAGACAGGCTATAAAGCTCGGTGTCCTGCCCCTTATAAGCTGACGCACGAGTATAACGGCGGCAATAAGCCAGCTTGCCGCTATGCTCATATTCAGCAAAGTTATAAACAGATTTGACATTTTACTTGTCTCCGCGCTCGATTATTCTGCGTATCTCCTCGATATCCGAATCCTTCAGATTCTGATGCTTTGCAAACGCCGCGATAAACGCGGGAAGCGAGCGCTCGAAGCGCTTTTCGAACATCTCGTCAAGCTCTGCAAGCTGAACCTCATCCTTACTAACAATCGAGCGAACGTAGGAATTTTCGTTAACCAGCACTCCCCTCTCGGAAAGCCTTTTGATAACGGTGTAGGTGGTCGTGCGCGACCAATCCAGCTTTTCCTTGCAGATGACCGCAAGGTCCTTCGCCGTCATAGGCTCGTTTTCCCAAAGTATAAGGCAAAAACGGTATTCGCTTTCAAAAATCTTAGGTACGGACATATTTTTACTCCCTTTTTTGTTGTTGAATGCATTCGACAGACGACGAAAGCAGGCACTGCTCCCTATCGCCTTGTGTTCAGTCTATCACGTTAGACACGGTTTGTCAATAGCTTTTCGGAAATTTGTTTAATAGATTAGACAAATACTTTGCAGACCTGCGTTTGTGAAATTTCGTGATTTATTGTGTTTACTTTTGCATTTATAGGTGTTATACTGTAAATAAAGAAAAACGATGTAAGGAGGATTATGATTTGCTTAAAGATATAATCACGCCGAAAAAGGGGTTATTCCTGCCTAATGCTCACACCGAGCTTCGCGGACAGCTCTCGCGCTCACGCGGGGCGTCGCTTGTTTGCGGAAACCTCGTCGGGAATTCGCGTCAAGACATTTCGGGCGTTTCGGCAAGAGTTTACAAAAACGGCTCCTACGGATTTTCCTCGATGGCGGAATATTCGTCCGAAGCAATCGACGCGGTTTTGCGCTCGGCAAGCGACAACGCGGATTTCCTCGATTCGCACGTATTAAAGGGCAAGCCCGCACTTCCCTCCGTAAAATGCGGAAAATACGCGATAGAATCGGAAATCGCAAACGCCGACCAAAAGCTTTACGTCGATTTTATACGCAGCATCGACGACTACGTTTCAAATAAATACAAAAATCTCGCAAGCCGCACGATCGCCTCGCGCGAGGACTCGATGGAGAAGCTTTTGTGCGTTTCCAACGGCTTCGACGCGCACACCTGCCTTCAGCGCTCCTACGTTTACGTCATTCTCAACGCGACGACCAATTCGGGCGCGCCCGTGGAGCTATTCCACGCATTCGGCGGCGTTGGCGGATTCGAGGAAAACTTTAAAAGCCCCGAGCTGCTTTACGAGGAAATCGACGCGCTTTACGAGCGACTTATGCAAAAGCGCGAGGGCATTTATGCCGACGCAGGTGAAAAGACGGTCGTTTTGGGCGGAATGATGACGGGTATGCTCGCGCACGAGGCTGTCGGACACACGGTCGAAGCCGACCTTGTTTTGGGCGGAAGCGTCGCAGGGCCGAATCTCGGCAAGCAGGTCGCAAGTGAATTGGTAAGCCTTACCGACTTTGCCAACACCGCGTTCGGAAAAACCGCACCCCTTCCCGTCTACGTCGACGACGAGGGTGTAGAAGCGGTCGACGCGAAGATTATCGAAAACGGAATACTTGTAGGATATATGAACAACCGCGAATCGGCTCAGCACTTTGGTATGAACCCCTGCGGCAACGCACGCGCTTGGGCGTTTTCCGACGAGCCTCTTATCCGTATGCGTAACACCTCGGTGCTTCCCGGCAAGGATAAGTTCCAAGATATGATAGCCTCGGTCGAGGACGGATATTACCTGATCGATTCGAGCAACGGACAGGCTGACACAACGGGTGAATTTATGTTCGGCGTTTCGATGGGCTATGAAATCAAAAACGGCAAGCTCGGACGTGCACTTTTAGACACGACCATCTCGGGCGTGGCGTTCAATATGCTGAAAACCGTTGATATGGTTTCGGATGAAGTCACTTGGGCAAGCTCGGGCTTTTGCGGCAAGAAGCAGCCGATGCCCGTCGGTATGGGCGGCCCCGCACTTCGCTGCAAGGTCATGATCGGAGGTCGCTGATATGGAAAAATACCAAAATATCGCAAAACGAATTCTTGACAAGCTGACTGCACGCGGCGCGGACATGGCGCATTGTGCGGTACGAGAAAGCGAAATGCGCGAATTCAACGTTGACGGAAACGAATTTTCGCTCTTCCGCACGCTGTTCAACCGTTCGGTCGCCATAACCGTGTTTATCGGCGGTAAAAAGGGCTCGGTTTCGATAAACCGATTCGATGACGAAGCCATCGACGAGGCGATAGACAACTGCATCGCCGCCGCAGAAAGCGCAACCCCCGACACGGCTTGGGAGCTTGCAAAAAATAACGGTGTACGCCGCTTTTCGCGCGGGGCGCTTGTTCCCGATACCGAAAAGCTCTTCTTCCGTGTTAAGGAGCTTGTCGACGATATCAAAGCCCGTCATCCGAAAATCAATATCGAGCAGATGATAGTTAAGCACGTGTCCTCGAAGGGCGTGTATATGAGCACGACGGGCAACTGTTATTTCTCGGAAAGCGGCAAATACGTTGCAGAGCTTATGTATTCGGCTCACGACGGTGACAAGCTGACATCCTTCTTCGGAAGCGACGTTACGCTTACCGATCTTGAAAAGCCGTTTATCGACTGCGCGTTTATCGAGCGCGAGCTTACGGATATCGAAAACCAGCTCGATTCGGCTCCGACAAGCGGAAAATTCCAAGGCACCGTCATTTTCACACCGGGATGCCTTGTGAGCACGGTTTTCGGCAACGTTTGCGGCAATTTCGCATCCGATTCGGCGCTGCTTGAGGGCACCTCGATATGGAAGGATAAGCTGAACCTTAAGGTTGCCGATGAAAAAATCAACGTTTCATTTAAGCCGAGCGACGAAAGAATCGTAAACGGCGAGCTTTACACAGGCGAGGGCTTTATTTCGGAGGACTTTGATTTTATCAAGGACGGCGTGCTTAAAAGCTTCAGGCTTTCGCAATACGTCGCGAACAAAACCGGCAACGAGCGTGCAAAGAACACCTCGTTTGCGATTGTAATCGAAAACGGCGAAACACCGCTTGAGGAAATGATTAAGAGCGTCAAGAAGGGCATAATCGTCGGCAGATTTTCGGGAGGAAACCCCGGCGCGAACGGAGAAATTTCGGGCGTTGCGAAAAACGGCTTTATGATTGAGGACGGCAGAATCACCCACGCGCTTGCCGAGACAATGATAAGCGGAAATCTTGCGGATATGCTTAACAACGTCGTTGCGATAAGCAAGGAAACTCTTGTTGACGGAACCGTCGTCGCGCCCTATATGGCGTTCGGCGGAATCACCGTTTCGGGTAAATAACAAAAGGAGAAGCAGGGCTTTTGCCCGTACATAACAATGAAAAGAATAATTTGCTTGATGCTTGCGGTGATTTTGTGCTTTGCATTTACCGCCTGCAAAAAAGAAAAAATCGACTTTAAAACCGAGGTTAAATATTCGGTTTACGAGCAGGTCGAGGGCGATAAGGTTTTCGACATGGTCAGCTTTTATATGACCAGCGACAAGAAAAACGAGGGACTTTGGGAATACTCCACCGAAGACCTTTCCTGCTTATCGGTCTATCTCGAAACCGACTCGACCGAGCAAAACGTTTCTTACAGAACCCTTATTCTTAAGGCGGAAGGCGAAGGAACCGAAAAAATAAGCTTCACCTTAAACGGCGAAGCTTTAGAGTACGTAGTAAAGATAACCAAAGACGACAAGGGCGTGCTTCGCATCAAGGTCGTCGACAATAATGAAGAAGAATCGGGTGAACCCATACAAGTGGAAAACGGACTTTACATAAAGATGCCCGAAAGCGGCAATCTTAAAATCGCACAGTTTGCCGACCTTCACTTCGGCACCGAAGGCAAGCCTTATCAGAACGACAAGGAGGAGCGCACAAAGGCGTACATGAAGTATATCGCCGAAAACGAGCGTCCCGACCTTATCGTCTGCACGGGTGACAACATCATGTCGACGGGCGTTAGCGGCCTTACCGAATTCGCCGAATTAATGGATAGCCCCAAAACACCTTGGACCTTTGTTTACGGCAACCACGACGCAGAATCCAACGCCGCGGGCTTTTCCAAAAAGGATCTTTCGAAGTATCTCGAGGAAAGCGAATCGCCCTATTTGCTTTACAGCGAGGGCTATGTAGAAGAGGCAAGCAACCGTTACGGCAATTTCTCGATTTCGGTGCTTAACAGCAGCGGAACCAAGCTTCTAGGCGGTATTCTTCTCTTCGACGCGGGTGTTTATTCCTATTCGAATTCGGCTTACGAGGCGATTACAAAGGGTCAGGTCGAATGGTATAAGAGCGAGCTCGACAAGCTCAACGAAAATTACAGCGGCGAAATGCTTCCCTCTATCGTATTTTCGCACATCCAGCTTCCCGAATTCTACGATGCCTACCTTAAGGCGCAAAAGGGCGACGACGCCGAATTCATCATCGAGCAGGCGCTTTCAACCGCGGATATCAACGAAATCAAGGGCGGCGGTCCCACGCTTGAAAACAACGGCCTTTACAGCGCAATGCTTGAAAAGGGCAGCACCAAGGCATTTTTCGTCGGTCACGCACACACCTTCGATTTTCAGGTGAAAATGGACGGCATCCTTCTCGGCTTCGGTCCTCAAACCGGCTTCTCAACTCTGTTCCCGAATAACGACCTTCCGAGACGCTCGTATATTTACAACGTCACGTCCGATTTCGGCATCACTACCGAAATCGCAACCGAGCCGAGCGATAATTTAGGTCTTACCTTCTGCGGAACCTATGACGGCGCGGCAGAATACGACGAAGCAAGCGGCAGCTACAAGGCAACCCTTACCTTCAACGCAAGCAACGACATCATGTTCGCCTTCAACGGCACAAGGCTTAAGCTCGGTGAAATCACCATTTCAGGCGCTATCGCAGAAAACGCATCGACCGCGGGCGCGGATAAGCTTTACCCCGCAAGCGATATCGAGCTTGTATTCAACGGCAAGCCGAGAAACTTCACCTTTACCTATAACCCCGAAAACAAAACGCTTGACATCGCATCCTCCGAAATCGCGTCAAACCCCGACGCGCCCACCTCGCTTGTCGCAAAGACGCTTAATTCCGACGCGGGCGCAGACGCTATCGCGATTTGGAACAAGGCGGGCACAAAGCTTTGCGAGGTGACAAATACCGCAACGGGCGACGGAACCTGGGTCGGCAACGGCTGGAGATATTACATCGTCGTTGACGCCGAGGGCAGAATCGCTTACGCAGTTCAATGGCCGATCAGCGGCTACGGCGGACCCAGCGGCACGGGATACTATTGCAACGAATATTATTCCGACTATAAAAACAATCCCGCTATAAATCTTCTCGACGGATACAAAAACGACTGGGCAGAGGGCGGTATCGGATATAAGCTGTTTGAAATCGTCATCCCCGAGGGCGGCTTTGCGATAACCTCGCACGGCGAAACCAACAACAGCCTTGTCGATTTGATCTCGCAAGGAAAGGTGAACAACTACGACGTTTCGAACATCAACACCCGTTCGATCTACGATAGCGATATCAGACTTGCCTACGACGCAAACACCAAAACCATTTCGGTTTCGGTTGACGACTAATAAAAACGGCTTGAAACAAAAGCGCGACAGAAGGGCTATTGGCTTTGCATAAAGCTTGGCTTTCGGCAGGGCGGACAGTTAAATCTGTCCGTCCTTTCCTTTTGCTTTAATCTTTCCGAATCGAACAATTTCCGAAAAACTTAAATTTGGATACAACTTGGAAATATAAATGTGTTATAATTATATTAAAGTGGGACAGGTCTATCTGCGAACAGCAGACAAAAGGAGCGAAACATGGCTAAAATACTCATTGTTGAGGACGAAAAAGCGATCAACGATCTTGTAAAATTCAATCTCGAGCTGGTCGGACATGAGTGCAGTCAGGTATTCGACGGCGAATCGGGGCTGACCGAGGCGCTGAAGCTCAAGTACGATCTCATCATCCTTGACGTGATGCTCCCGAAATATTCGGGCTTTGAGATCATGGAATATATCGAAGGAACGCCGGTTATTTTCGTCACGGCGAAATCAACGCCGCAAGACAAAATCAAGGGTCTGCGCTTGGGTGCGGACGACTATATCACAAAGCCTTTTGATATCATCGAGCTTGTCGAGCGTGTGAAAGCAGTTCTCCGCAGAACGAAAGCGGATACAAGCCACTTTGAGTTTGACGATATCCGTATAGAGTTTGACAATCGCCGTGTGTATAAGAACGGCGAAGAAATCTCCCTCAAGCCCCGTGAATTTGACCTTCTCGAGGTGCTGGTCAACAACCGCAATCTCGCGCTCTCCCGAGAAAAGCTCTTACACTTGGTTTGGGAATTTGACTATGAAGGAGATACCCGTACCGTTGACGTCCACATTCAGAGACTTCGCCAAAAGCTCGGCATCTCGGATCGGATTCAAACGGTGTATAAAACGGGTTACAGGTTTGAGATATGAAAATGAGATTTTGGCAGAAAACCTATATCTTCACGCTTATTCTTTTTCTTTTCTGCATAAACGTCGGTGTTCTTTCGCTGACCGTCTACACCCACAGAAAAAACGTTCAATCGGCAGAAACGACCGCATCGGCGGAGCAATATTACCTTGCAATGTCCTTCGAACGCGATTACAGCGACCTGATGGAAATGAACGAAAACCCAAGTCCCACGATTTTGATGCAGACCTTCGGCACGCATTACGAGAACCAAGGCATAATGCTTTCCTTTAATAAAAACGGAGAAAACATTTACAAAAACCACTCTGAGGAGATCGAAATTGCAAGCAATTCACTGATTCATACCGAAATCAACGGCGAGCGGCATATTGTCATATCGGCATCTGTCTGCAACGGCGAATACGAGCTTGTTTTCGGAAAAAACATTTCGTCGGTCGATGACGAATTCAAATCGCTTATGATAACCTACGTTATCACGGCGTTGGGGGTTTCGACCGTTCTGTCGGTCTGTCTTTATTTCATACTCAAAAAGCTTTCTACCCCTCTCGAAAGGCTCCGCAAGACGACCGAAACGATCGAATCGGGCGACTTTGCGGTAAGGGCGGTCGAACAGGGCAACGACGAATTCACTCTTCTTGCAAAGAGCTTCAACTCGATGCTCGACAAGATAAACGAGCAATTCGATACGCTCGAGACCGACGCAAAGCGCAAGCAGATGCTCGTTGACAATATGGCTCACGAGCTCCGTACACCGCTTACAAGTATTCACGGTTATGCCGAATTTCTCGAAAAGGCTGCAACCACCGAGGAAAAGCGTATCATCGCCGCAAAATACATTATGTCGGAGTCCGAACGACTTCAAAAGATATCCGAGATCCTGCTTGACAGCGCTTATATCCGCGGAAACGAAACCGAAAAGACCGAAACAGATATTGCATTGATTCTTTCAGACGTTTCCGAAAGACTTAAATTCAAGGCAAACGACCGCAAAGCGGAAATCATTCTCGATACCGAAAAAACTATCGTTTCGGGTAACGTTACCTTGCTTTCGATGCTGTTTTACAACCTTACCGAAAACGCAATAAAAGCTTGTCAAAGCGGCGGAAAAATCACATTGTCCTGCCGTGACGGAAAAGCTGTTATCGAGGATAACGGCAAGGGCATGACCGAGGAACAGCTGCTTCACATAACCGAGCCCTTTTACCGCACCGACAAATCGCGCTCTCGTGCGGAAGGCGGCGCAGGGCTTGGTCTTGCGCTTTGCAAGCAGATAGCGGATTCACACAACGCTTCCATAAATTTCACATCGGTTTACGGAAAAGGCACGAAGGTAATTATTGATTTTACAACTCGGCAATAAGTCGGATAAAAGTCGACAATAAACACACCTTATACTTTAAACGAACACAAGAAAGGAAGGTGTTAACAATGAAAAAAGAATATAAGTTTTTAATAACGGTCGTTTCGGCGTTGCTGGTATCGGCGCTTATTCTTGTATTCTGTATGCAGGTTTTATCTAAGAGCAACGACGTTCCGAAGGACTACGATATGAACATCATTTCGGAAATCGTCGCGGAAAGCACTCCCGAGGATATGAACAAAGAGCCGCCCGTGGCACAAAATGAACTGAAGCAGAAATTTGCACAGATGTCCGAAGTAAGCGAAGACGGCAGCTCGATAACCGTTATTTCCGAAGAATATCTTGACGATTACTGGAGCGACGGTAAAACAAAGAACAAAGCGCTTACCTCGGAAGAAGTGTTTTATATCATTCAGGATTCGATAAGGATTTATTTGAACTACGATTCAATTACCGTCTATTCCAACCAAACGCTTGAATCGATGCACGGCAACCTGATTGCCCGCTATCCACTGATGAACGGCTCGCTTACAACTTTTCCGTTGACCAAGAATGATATCGATAAAAACTACGTTGCCGTGTGTCAAGATATCCACTCGCTTATCGTCTACCGCATAGCGGCACTTTCATCTATCGATGCGTTTATTTTCCCTGACGAATACGTAGCCATAACTTCACTTTTGGACCAACCAAGTCCGGTTCTGAAATCTATATTCTACGTTCCTGCCGATGCACAGACACAGGACCGTGAAATATTAAAAGACTTCGTCTGCGGAACCCCCGTTGAGAATAAGCAAATACAAATATTCGATATTTTCTATTACGGCGATACACGCATAATACACTATTCAAAATACTATTCAAACGGATCGAGCGCGACCGTCTTCCCCACAGCCGAAATGGAACAATCTCAGGCAAACAACGTGGTCGATATTATCGACCGAACAAAAGATGCAAATACTCCTGCCGAACCCTTCTGGGAAGATGATAACTTCGTTTATTCCTTCCCGTGCGCACAAAGCGAATCGGTATTTGCGTTAATGTACGACGGGCGCGAGGTTCTTTTGATCGATGCGCTGACGCTCGGATATATCACTCCCGATGAATTCGATAAATTCGATTTCGATTATATTCGCACGGTAAAACGCGATACGAACCAAGAAAATACAAGCACTCCCTATTTTAACGCAACCGCGGTTTATACCGATAAAAAGCGTGATGACGGCATCTATCCTTACGCGAACTTTATCCCCGACACGGCAAAGCTTAATAAATACTTCAACGAGATAGTCCAAAACGACGTATACGTTATTGATAAGGGCACTTCCGTAATCCCTTCGTTTACCGAAATGTTTAACAGCTACGACGGGGCTTGGTTTGAATCAAACAGTCTTATCCTTGCCGTTATCGAATCCGACAGCGACGTTTTACCGAAGGTTTCCTCTATCATCGTAGACGATTCAACAATGGAGGTGTATTTCGAGCCCAAATCGCTCGGCAAAAAGC
>JAZRGS010000050.1:0-25333 GCA_045644305.1 Eubacteriales bacterium
TTTTTGATTTCTTCATCAGAGGCGTTTTCGCTAACGCCAAGCACTTCATATGGGTTTCTCATTTGTTTTTCCTTTCGATTATGCGTCTTACCGTTTCTCGTCCGCCGAGCTCGGTAATGTTGAAAATCAATCTGTCGATGCCGGAAAGCTTTGTTTCCGTAGCAAGCGCATAGTGATTTGAAAAAGCGTTAAGGCTGTCAAAAAGTGTTTCACTTATTTGCTCCTTGTGCTTCATCGCCTCGCTTGCGCTACCAAATTTGATGAGCAGGGGATTGTAATTGCCGCTCTTTTCGTCGTTTTCGAGGTCATCGAATGCGTCGGCTATGTAAATGAATCTGCCGATGTGATAACCGCATTGCTCGGCAATAAGCCTTTTGTTGCCCTCTAAGCCGTAGCCTGCGATCAGCTTCATCATGCCCGCAAATCCGTCCGCCGCCTTATCAAGAGACGCGCATTTTTCGCTTTCGGCATTCTCGGTAGCCGAAAGCCCCTCGGAAATGATTTCCCAAAGCCCCTCGTAATTGTCGGATTTTTTCTTTATGTGGGTGAAAATAGGCTTGACAAGTCGCTTGAAAAAGCGCTTAACACCCTTTTCGTCGTTTATGTCGTCCAAAAGCTTGCCGTAAGTAAGCATACCGAACGCCGAGCAGACAAAACCATAGCTTTCGTCAGCCGAGGCACAAGCCTTCTTGCGAAGCTTGTAAGGGCATCGCTTCTTTTCGACGCAAACCGCTTCCTCGGTAAGCGACATACGAAGCAACGCGAGCAAAACGAAGTCGTAATTTAAAAGCCATCTTGTCAGGTGGGAAATGTTTTTTCCGCCGTATCTGCAAAGTCCGCAATATACCGCAGAATAAAATTCGCTGTCCTTGACGTAAAGCTCGCCCTTGACAGGGCGGATATATCCGAACATATTGTCTCCTTACATAATAAATCATTATAGATTATACCACTTTGAAATATAAAACTCAAGTAAATATAATAAAAAGATTTTAAATTTTGAAAAAAACAGGAAAAATTTCAAGGATAAAAAAGTAAAAGGGCGAAATTCAGCGTATATATTTGTGTAAAAAGGAAATTGTGCCTTTTGGGAGAAGGTTTTAATATGAAAAACAGCACTTTTGACTTTGAAGAAGCCTTTCTTTGCGATTTTGCGTTCAGGGTGAAGAACACCCGCGGAAGAATGTACCCCGTTACCGAATGTGACGTTCGTACCGAATTCCAACGCGACCGCGACAGAATCATTCACTGTAAAAGCTTCCGCCGTCTTATGCATAAAATGCAGGTCTTTTTGGCACCCGAGGGCGACCATTACAGAACCCGTCTTACCCATACGCTCGAGGTTGCGCAAATTGCGCGAACCATTGCAAGGGCGCTTCGTCTTAACGAGGACCTGACCGAAGCGGCGGCGCTTGGCCACGATTTGGGTCACACCCCGTTCGGACATTCGGGTGAAAGAGCGCTCGATTACCTCCTTCCCGAGGGCTTTCGTCATAACGAGCAAAGCCTGCGAGTTGTCGATTATCTCGAAAATGAAGGGGAGGGGTTAAACCTCACCTTTGAGGTGCGCGACGCTATTTTATGTCACACCGGTACCGAGCCCGCGTCGACTCTCGAGGGGCAAATCATAAGAATTGCCGACAGAATCGCATATATCAACCACGATATTGACGACGCCGCGCGTGCAGGCATTCTCAATATCAACGATATACCCAAGGATATAAGCGAGCTTTTGGGAACCACGCACGGACAAAGAATCACCTCGCTTGTAACCGCAACCATCCAAAACGGCGTTGAAAATGGAATTGGCATGTTCGAGCCCTACGGCACGGCGATGGACAAGCTTCGCGACTTTATGTTTGACCGCGTCTACCGCAATCAAAAGGCAAAAAGCGAAGACGGCAAGGTCGTCAATATGATAACCTTTTTATACGAGCATTTCTTCGCTCATCCCGAAAATATCCCTCAGGAATATATGAAATACGCAGAACGCGACGGTATCTCGGTTGTCACCGCCGACTTCATTGCGGGCATGACCGACAGGTATGCGTTAGGCTGCTTTAACGAGCTGTTCGTGCCAAAGGTTTGGCAGTACAAATAAACTAATTATGTAAACTTACGAAAGGAGTGCAAAAATGGCTTTCACACGCGAATTTTTAGAAGAACTTAAGCTTCGAAATAATATCGAAGAGGTCATCGGCCGCGTCGTAAATCTAAAGCGCGCGGGCAGTAATCTTGTCGGTAATTGTCCGTTTCACAGCGAGCGCACTCCTTCCTTTACCGTCTTTCCTTCAACCTCAAGCTATTACTGCTTCGGCTGCGGCGCAGGCGGCGACGTCGTCACCTTTGTTATGCAGACCGAAAATATCGAATACCGCGAGGCGATCGAATTTCTCGCAAAGCGTGCAGGCATTAAGGTTGAGGAAAATTACGAAAGCCGTCAGTCGCACGAGCCGACGGTCAAGCGTGACAGATTGCTTGAATTAAACCGCGAGGCCGCAAGATTTTTCTATAAAGCTCTGCTTTCTCCCGCGGGCGAAAACGCTCGAGCTTATCTCGAGAAGCGTCAATTCAATTCGACGACCATTAAGCGCTTCGGCATCGGTTATGCGCCCGATTCACCCTTTGGTCAGGCACAGCTTTGTGACCATCTAATCTCAAAGGGCTTTACCGAGCTTGAAATCCGAACCGCATTCTTGGGCGGGGTAAGTCAGAAGAGCAAAAGGCTTTACGATATGTTCCGTAACCGCTTGATGTTCCCTGTTTTCGACGTAAACGGCGAGGTCGTTGCTTTCAGCGGACGACGCCTTAATGAAAATGACGAGCGTAAATACGTAAACACCTCCGATACACCTGTTTTCAAAAAAAGCCGCGTGCTTTTCGGCTTGAATTTCGCGAAAAACAGCGAATCGGGTACCTTGATTTTATGTGAAGGCGCGCCCGACGCTATCGCAATGCATCAGGCGGGCTTTGATAACGCGATTGCAACGCTCGGCACCGCGATAACCTCCGAGCACGCGCGCATTATCGCAAGATTTTGCCGAACCGTTTATCTCGCTTACGATATTGATAAGGCGGGCAGAAAGGCAACGTTAAAGGGCATCGAGCTTTTAAATCAGGTCGGTGTAGATACGAAGATATTAAACCTCGGAACCGAGGCAAAGGACCCCGATGAATATATCAAGCGCTTCGGTGCCGATTCCTTCCGCGCCAAATTAACGGGCAGCTCGGGACAGATCGATTACCGAATCGAAGAAATTATTTCGCGTTTCGATATAACCATCGCCGAGGATAAATTGCGCGCGGTCGAAGAAATAACCAAATTTATTGCAACGCTTGCCTCACGGCCCGAGCGCGAGGTTTATTCCTCCCGCGCCGCGGAAAAGCTTCAGCTTACTTCCGAATCGATCCGTACCGAGGTCGAGCGCAAGGCAAAGCGTCAGGACGCTAAAATTAAAAAAGAAATCGTAAATAACGCACTTCGCGAGCAAAGCGGATTCGGCGGAAGCGCCAACAACAATAAGCTCCGCTTTTCCTCCGAGGCATCCCACGAGGAAGCGATTCTCGGCTTGCTTTTGATAAGAAGCGACTTCGGTCCCGAGGCGCTTAAGCGGCTTGATGAAAACGACTTTGCGACCTCGTTAAATAAGAAGATTTTCAATCTGTTCCGCGACGATTTTTCAGAGGGAAGGGAAATCGTCCTTTCAAAGGACGGCGTCCTCACAGCGCGTGAAATGGGCGCTTTGGAAAATTGCAGAGCATCACGCTTGGAGCTCGGCGATATAACCATTACCGCGTTAAATTCTCATATCGATGCACTTAAAGAATTGCGAAACCGTAACGAATACGATAAAAAAATCGAGGCAGACCCCTTAAACGCCTTGAGCGAATACCTGAATTTAATGAAAAAAAAGAAGTCTAACATACAGGAGGAAAACAATGGATAAGGATTTGTCCGGCTTTGCACCCGAAAAATACGAGGAAGCGAAAAGTAAAGGCAGTATTAAAATTGCCGAAATTCTCGAAGCACTCGTAGATACCGACGTCTCGATCGAGAGACTCGAAAAGATGTGCGAAGCACTTGAAAGAAACGGCATCGAAATTGCTACCGAGCATTCCGAGGCTGTATTCGATATCTCCGAAGAGGATATCGAAAGCGAAGAATTTGAAGAAACCCCCGAGGACGTAGACACCCTGCTTACTCAGGAAGGCGTTTCCATCGACGATCCCGTAAGAATGTATCTTAAGGAAATCGGTAAGGTACCGCTTTTGTCCGCGGAAAAGGAATTGGAGCTTGCTAACCGTATGTCGCACGGCGACCTCCAGGCGAAGCAGCAGCTTGTTGAAGCCAACCTCCGCTTGGTTGTAAGTATCGCAAAACGTTATGTAAACCGCGGTATGTTCTTCCTTGACCTCATTCAGGAGGGTAACTTGGGACTTATGAAGGCTGCCGAAAAGTTCGACTACGGCAAGGGCTTTAAGTTCTCTACCTATGCGACTTGGTGGATCAGACAGGCAATAACCAGAGCTATCGCAGACCAGGCAAGAACCATTCGTATCCCCGTCCATATGGTTGAAACCATCAATAAGGTTCTCCGCGTTTCGCGTCAGCTTCTTCAGGAAAAGGGAAGAGATCCGCTTGACGAGGAAATCGCTAAGGAAATGGATATGCCGGTCGATAAGGTTCGTGATATCCTTAAGATCGCGCAGGAGCCGGTATCGCTTGAAATGCCTATCGGTGAGGAAGAGGATTCGCATCTCGGCGACTTCATCGCTGACGATAACACCCCCGCACCTGCAGATGCGGCATCCTATCAAATGCTCCGCGAGCATCTCTTCGAGGTGCTTCACACCCTTACTCCCCGTGAAGAAGCGGTTCTTAAGCTCAGATTCGGTCTTGAAGACGGCAGACCCCGCACTCTTGAAGAGGTCGGTAAGGTCTTCGATATCACCCGTGAGCGTATCCGTCAGATCGAAGCAAAGGCATTGCGCAAGCTTCGCCACCCGAGCAGATCGAAGAAGCTCAAGGATTATCTCGAATAATATTGAAAGGCAGATATAAATGAAAGCACAGCTTGAATCAATCAAAGCGACCGCTGTTGCGGAAATAGCCGCCGCAGAAACCTCGCTTGAAGAAATAAGAATCAAATATCTCGGTAAAAAGGGCGAGCTTACCGCAATTCTCCGCGGAATGGGCTCTTTAACCCCCGAGGAACGCCCGATAATCGGCGCGGTTGCAAACGAAGTAAGAAACTGCATCGAGCAGGCGCTCGAGGTTCGCGGTGCAGAGCTTAAAAAGCTTCGGCTCGCAAAGAGCCTTAAGGAAGAAAAGCTTGACGTCACCTACGATGCGGTTGCTTCCAATGCAGGTCACATTCATCCTATCACCCGCGCGCTTGAGCGTATGACCGAAATCTTTATCGATATGGGATTTTCGGTTGCGGAAGGTCCCGAGGTTGAAACCGTCACCAATAACTTCGACGCGCTCAACGCTCCCGCAGATCACCCCTCGCGCGATTTTCAGGATACCTTCTACATCACCGAAAACACTCTTCTCCGTACACAAACTTCCCCCGTACAGATTCGTGCAATGCGCGGTCTTACTCCTCCTATCAGAATCATCTCTCCCGGTCGCGTTTACAGAAGCGACGTTGCCGATGCGTCTCACTCGCCGATGTTCCATCAGCTCGAGGGTCTCGTAATCGATAAGGGCATCACTATGGGTGACCTTAAGGGCATCCTTTCGCAGTTTGCAAAAACCATGTTCGGACCCGAAACCAAAACACGCTTCCGTCCCCACAATTTCCCGTTCACCGAGCCTTCTGCAGAGGTTGACGTTTCCTGCTTCGTTTGCGGAGGCAAGGGATGCCGCTTGTGTAAGGGCGAGGGCTGGATGGAAATTCTCGGCTCGGGTATGGTTCACCCCAACGTATTGCGTGCGGGCGGCATCGACCCCGACGTTTACACCGGCTTTGCATTCGGTATGGGCGTAGAACGTGTTGCAATGGTTATGTCGGGCATAGACGACCTCCGTCTTATGTTCGAAAACGATGCACGCTTCCTCAAGCAATTTTAATTTAGGGAGGAACTGAAAATGGAAGTATCACTTAATTGGCTTAAAGATTATGTAAACGTACCCGACGATATAAAAACCTTCTGCGACGAAATGACAATGACCGGCACAAAGGTTGAGGGTTACAAGGTTTTGGGCAGCGATATCGAAAAGGTTGTGGTTGGTAAAATTATGTCAACCGAAGCACACCCCGACTCCGATCACCTCATCATCTGTCAGATCGATGTCGGCGACGGCGAAATCCGTCAGATCGTTACCTGCGCGCAGAACGTTAAGGCAGGCGATATCGTTCCCGTTTGTCTCGACGGCGCAAAGCTTCCCGGCGGCAAAACCATCAAAAGTGGTAAGCTTCGCGGCGTGGTTTCTCAGGGTATGCTCTGCTCGCTTTCCGAGCTTGGTTTGACTGTAAACGATTTCCCCTATGCTGTCGAAGACGGAATTTTCCTTCTCGAAGAGGAATGTAACCTCGGCGACGATATTCGCGAGGTCTGCAAGATCAACGACACCATCGTTGAATTCGAGCTCACCTTTAACCGTCCCGACTGCCTTTCATATATGGGCATCGCACGCGAAGCGGCTGCTACCTTCGGCGTTAAAACCACGCTTCCCGAGCCCAAGGTCGTAACCGCAGGCGGCAACGTAAACGATTACATCAAGGTGAATGTCGTTAATACCGAGCTCTGCCCCCGTTACACCGCAAGAGTTGTTAAGAACGTAAAAATCGGTCCTTCGCCCCTTTGGCTTCGCGCAAAGCTTCGTGCGGCAGGGGTAAGACCTATCAATAACATCGTTGACATCACTAACTTCGTAATGCTCGAATACGGTCAGCCTATGCACGCGTTCGACTACGAATATATCAAGAGCCGCGAAATTAACGTTCGTAATGCCGAAAACGGCGAAGAAATCGTTACTCTCGACGGAGTTACCAGAAAGCTCACCCCCGAAATGCTTGTTATCGCCGACGGCACCCGCGCTGTTGCACTCGCAGGCGTAATGGGCGGAGAAAACAGCGAAATCAACGATTCTACCGCAACCGTCGTGTTCGAAAGCGCGAACTTTGCTCGCGAATCGATCCGTAAGACCTCCAAGGCTGTCGGATTGCGTACCGAAAGCTCGGCGAAGTTCGAAAAGGGACTTCCCGCAGTTAACACTCTTCCCGCGGTTGACCGTGCGGCAGAGCTTGTAACGCTTCTCGGCTGCGGCGAAATCGTCGACGGCGTTATCGATATCAACAATGCCGACATTTCCGAACGCGTCGTTGCTTACGACCGCGCAAAAATCAACGCACTTCTCGGCACAAGCATTTCCGATGAGGAAATGGATAAGATCCTTGAATCGGTTGAGCTTGTATCCGACGGTAAGGGCGGACTCATCGTTCCTCCTTACAGAAGCGATATCATAAACACCGCAGATATCGCCGAAGAGGTTGTAAGACTTTACGGCTTTGATAAGATCGAGCCCACGATGTTCAGAGGCGCCGCAGATCTCGGCGGCAGAACCCCTCACGAAGCATTCCGCTATAAGATCAACGATTGTATGGCAGGACTCGGCTACTGCGAAACCTGCACATATTCCTTCGTTTCTCCCAAGGGACTCGATAAGATTAACGTTCCCGCAGACAGTAATCTTCGCGATTTTATCAAGCTCATCAATCCTCTCGGCGAGGATACCTCGGTTATGAGAACCCATCCGCTTCCTTCGATGCTTGAGGTGCTTGAAAGAAACGTGAACCGCAAGGTTGAAAAGTGCCGTATGTCGGAAATCATGACGCTTTATTTCCGCGACGGTGACCTTTCCAACGAAAAGAAGACACTTTGCTTTGCATTCACCCCCGATTGCGGCGGCTTCTATCAGCTGAAGGCAGATGCGGAAGCGCTCTTTACACGCCTCAATATCTGTAAGCGCGATTACGTTGCTGTCGAAACCGATCCCTCCTTCCATCCCGGCAGATGTGCCGAAATCAAGGTTGGCGACAGAGTTATAGGGATTCTCGGCGAGGTTCACCCCTTGGTTTGCGAAAACTACGACCTTCCCAGAGGCGTTTGCGCGGCAATGATTTCTACCGAAGAGCTTTTCGCTTCTGTTAAGAACGAACGCGGCTACATTCCTCTTCCCGTATATCCCGCAATGGAAAGAGACCTCGCGCTTATCTGCGATAAGGATCACGAGGTTGGCAAGCTTCTTGCCGATATCCGCTCCTATGCAGGCAAATCGCTTGAGGATGCATTCGTATTCGACGTATACCGCGGAAAGGGCGTTGAGGATGGCAAGAAGAGCGTAGCCGTTCGCCTTGTTTTCCGACTTGCCGATAAGACGATGACCGACGAAGAAGCCGATGCGGGCGTTAAGAAAATCCTTAAAAAGCTCGATAAGGAACAAGGCATCGTTCTCCGCTCTTAAAACTAATAATAAAAATACTCAAAAAGACTTGCAAAAAGAGCAAGCTTGGTGTATAATAAACTAAACTGCTATCTGAATATCGGTCAAGGAGGGTTGAAAATGTTGGATAAAAGCCAAAAAACGGTCGATAATAAGCAAAAAACCATTATGTTTCCGATAAAGGAACAGAACAGAGAAGTAATCCGCGAAAAGCTTCAATGCGTTTACGATTCTCTTGTTGAAAAGGGATATAATCCTTTGAATCAGATCGTCGGCTACATTATTTCCGAAGATCCGACTTATATTACAAACTACAATAACTCCCGTGCTATCATCTCTAAGATAGACCGCGATGAACTTCTCCGCACTTTGGTTGAGGATTTCATTAACACAGACGGCAAGAAAGGTTGAACCCGATGAAGACACTTATGTACAAAGGCAAGCCTCTTGTCCGTCAAGGCAGGTTCGTCTTCTATGGCAATCCCGACGATAAATTCATACTTTTTATGAACATCCTCGATGCCAAGAAGGTCGGAGATATTGAGATTGCCACAAAGGTGCTCGTCCAGATTCAAAATACCGATGACGAAATTTCCTTCAACGAAAAGGTCGTAAAGCAATGCGAAAAGCGCAATTTCTATGACGCCTTCGAAATCGGAACCATCTGGCTTGAAAGAGCATTAAAGCAAAAATAACAGAAATGCCCTGAGCATAACGCTCGGGGCTTTTTCTTTGTGAAAAAAACCGAAAATTATTCTATATTAGAAGAGAAAACAGTTGAAAATGTGCGACTGTTGTGATAATATAGATAATTGAGGTATTATTATGACTTATAAGTATATATTCTGGGATTGGAACGGCACGCTTTTCGATGATGCAAAGCCGACGTATGAAGCTGTCAATGATATGCTCGAGCATAGAAATATTCCGAAAATCAGCTTCGAACGCTACCGCGACACCGTTGAGGTCCCCATAATTAACTTTTATAACAGCGTTATGGATATGTCGAAGGAATCGATGGACGATATTTCAAAGGAGTTCGACCGCTTTTGGTCGGAGCACCTTGTCAGCTGTCCGATTTTCGATCAAGCGAAGGAATTGCTCCACGCGATTTCTCAAAAGGGAATAAAGCAGTATATTTATTCCTCAAGCAGATCCGAAAAGATTATTCCGTATCTTGAAGCATTTGAGCTTTCGGCATATTTTGAGCAGGTCATCGGCGCAACCGATTGCTACGTCGGAAGCAAGGCAGAGCGCACGCGCGACTTTATCGCAGATAACGCGATCGATCCTAAGGACATTCTCTTTATAGGGGATATGGATCACGACAGCGAGGTCGCATCGATCGTCGGTGCCGATTGCATACTTGTCGAGTGCGGACATCAAAGCATAAAAAAGCTTGCTCCAACGGGAAGAAAAGTAATACCTTCATTGAACGAACTAAAACCGATATTATTAAATTCCGAGGTCATAAAATGAAAAAAATTGGATTTGACTGCGAAAAATACGTCGAGCTTCAAACTCGTCATATAAGGGAAAGAATCGATCAATTCGGCGGAAAGCTTTACCTTGAATTCGGCGGAAAGCTTTTTGACGATTTCCACGCATCCCGCGTGCTTCCCGGCTTCAAGCCCGGAATTAAGATCGATATGCTTTCGGCATTAAAGGATGAAGCTGAAATCGTTATCGTTATCAGCAGTAACGACATTGAAAAGAATAAGGTCAGAGGCGACCTCGGTATAACCTACGATCAGGACGTTTTGCGCCTCATCGACGCCTTCCGTGCTTGCGGACTTTACGTAGGAAGCGTCGTGCTTACCCAATATAACTCTCAGCCTGCCGTCGTCGCATTCCAAAAGCGCTTGGAGAGCTTGGGCGTGACTACCTATAAGCACTATCCCATCGAGGGATATCCCTCCAACGTAAGGCTTATCGTAAGCGAGCAGGGTTACGGCAGAAACGAATTCATTCAAACAACCCGCCGCCTTGTGGTAATGACCGCGCCGGGACCGGGCAGCGGCAAAATGGCAACCTGTCTTTCTCAGCTTTATCACGAGCATATGCGAGGAGTTAAGGCGGGATATGCAAAGTTCGAAACCTTCCCGATTTGGAATCTTACGCTTAACCATCCCGTAAATATCGCGTATGAAGCGGCAACCGCCGACCTTGACGACCTGAACTGTATCGACCCTTATCACCTCGAGGCATACGGCGTGCAGACCGTCAACTATAACCGCGACGTTGAGATTTTCCCCGTGTTAAAGGCGATATTCCAAAAGATTTACGGCGAATCGCCCTATAAATCTCCCACCGATATGGGTGTGAATATGGTCGGTAACGCGATTTCGGATGATAACGCCTGCCGCGAAGCCGCAACTCAGGAAATTATCCGCCGTTATTACGAAGCGCTCGGTCAGCAGCGAAAAGGATTGGGCGGCGAAAACGCGGTTCGTAAGATAGAAATTTTGATGAGTCAATGCGGAATTTCGAAGGATGACCGCGCGGTTGCAACCGAAGCCAACAAGCGCGCCGAGGAAACTAACGGACCTGCGGCGGCAATCGAGCTTCCCAACGGACGAATTATCACAGGTAAGACAAGCGACCTTTTGGGTGCGTCAAGCGCAATGCTTTTGAACGCATTGAAGGATCTTGCGGGAATAGACAGCGACGTGCTTCTTATTTCGCCCGAGGTTATCGAACCGATTCAGGAGCTTAAAACACAGCATATGGGTAACAATAACCCTCGCTTACATACCGATGAAATCCTAATTGCGCTTTCTGTCTGTGCGGTAACCGATTCCAACGCACGCAGAGCTCTTGATCAGCTGAAAAATCTCAAAGGATGCGAAATGCACTCCTCCGTACTGCTTTCGCAGGTTGACGAAAAGCTTTTGAAAAAGCTTGGAATTAACCTCACCTGTGAGCCCTATTATCAAACCAAAAAATTATATCACGCCTGATGAATATTTTGAATTTATTTACGGCTTCGGGAATGTCCCGCAAAATAAATACCTGCGGCGAAATACCTTCGACAGCTTCACTTTACAAAAAATTCTTTAAAATAGCTTGGCCTGCTATGGTCGAATCGGTGTTGATGAGCCTTGTTAACATCTTCGACTCGATCATGGTATCTACTCAAGGTATCGACGCGGTTGCCGCGGTTGGTCTCACAACTCAGCCGAGAATGCTGTTCTATGCCGTATTCTTTGCAATGAGTATCGCCGTCACTACAATCGTTTCACGTCGAAAGGGTCAGGGTAACCAAGAGGGCGCGAACGAATCGCTCAATCAGGCGCTCGGCTTGGTTGCGGTTCTTGCCGTCGTGCTTTGCGGCACAGCGATAATTGTTGCGGAGCCGCTGCTGAATTTGGCGGGTGCGAACGAGGATACTCTCGAATACGCTCTGATTTATTTCCGTATCACGATGATCGGCTTGATGTTTACCTCCTTCGGTATGATTATCAATGCCGCTCAGCGAGCAAGCGGTAACACAAAAATTTCGATGACGACGAACATCGTCGCAAACGTAACGAACATCACCTTTAACGCGTTGCTTATCAACGGTATCTGGATTTTCCCCGAGCTTGGCGTTAAGGGTGCGGCTATCGCAACGTTGATCGGCAATATCGCGTCGTTCTCGATGAGCTTTTATTCGATTCTGCGCAAGGGAAGATATTTGCGCTTCAATTTCCTCGGGATGCTTAAATGGAAGTCCTCGCTTCTCAAAACCATCGCGAAGGTTTCGCTTGGTGCCGGAACAGAGCAGCTGTTCATGAGAATAGGCTTTTTCGTTTACGCTATGCTCGTCGCTAAGCTTGGCACTGCCGAATACGGCACCCATATCATCGCGATGAACATTATCACCGTTTCTTTTGCCTGCGGCGACGGTTTGAGCGTTGCGGCAAGTGCCTTGATCGGTCAGAATCTTGGTAAAAAACGTCCCGATTTGGCAACACTTTACGCAAAGGTCGGTCAAAGAATCGGTGTTGTTATTTCGATTTTGTTAATCTTCTTGATGGTCTTTGCAGGCGAATGGATGGTCAGACTGTTTGCAGATCCCGCAGACGAGCATTTCGCTTATGTTATGGCGACGGGCCCGATTCTTACCTATTTCATCGCAGTTTGTGCACCGGGTCAGATTTCGCAGGTTATTTATAACGGCGCACTTCGCGGTGCGGGCGATACCAAGTACGTCGCATTCACCTCTGCAATATGCATCGGCATCATCAGACCGCTTACCGCGTATTTGTTCTGCTATCCCATAGGACTCGGACTTTTCGGCGCATGGATAAGCTTGATTATCGACCAATATATGCGTCTTGCGTTTTCAATTTACCGCTTCAAGAGCGGAGTATGGCAAAAAATTAATGTTTAAGGAGCAAACCATGACAATTAAGGAAGCACTTTTACAGATAGAAAAATTCGAAAATACAAATTCTGCGCTTAACCACGCGGCAGGTATCCTTTACTACGACGGCGATACCGTTGCCCCCGCGGGAAGCGTCGAAATACGCGCGCTCACCTTGGGCGAAATTTCGCGTATGAGCTACGAGCTTATCACCGCTCCCGATTTTATCGAGGCGTTGGAGGTTTTGAATTCCAACCTTGACGAGCTTTCCGAAATCGATGCAAGAAAGGTTAAGGAGCTCTACCGTGAATACGATGAAACCCGTAAGATTCCTATGCAGGAAATGGTAGATTTTCAAATCCATCTTACCGAATCCTCTTCTGTTTGGCACAAGGCGAAGGAAAATAACGACTATGCTTCCTTCGAGCCCTATCTCCAAAAGACCTTCGATACCTTAAAGCGCTTCGCTTCCTATACCGACCCCGATAAGGACCCCTACGAGGTCTGCCTTGATAAATACGAGCGCGGACTTACCAAGGAAAAATGCGACAAATTCTTTTCTGCACTCCGCGAAAAGCTTGTTCCGTTGATTGCGCTTGTCGGTAAGGCAGAGCAGATCGACGATTCTCTTCTTCACAAAAATTACCCCAAGGCACAGCAGGAAAAATTCACCGACTTCTTGGTTGACGTTATGGATATTGACCGTAACCATTTCGGCGTCGGTGAAACCGAGCATCCCTTTACCATTAATTTCACCTCCAAGGACGTCCGCATAACCACTCACTACTATGAGGATAACCTTGCGAGCTCGCTATACAGCGTCGTTCACGAATGCGGACACGCGCTTTATGAATTGAACTCTATGCCCGAGCTTTTCCGTACAAGCTTGGAGGGCGGCGTTTCGATGGCTATTCATGAAAGCCAATCCCGCTTTTATGAAAATATTATCGGCAGAAGCAAGCCCTTCTGCTCGCTTATACTTCCGTTCCTCAAGAAGGAATTCCCCGAACAGCTCGGCAACGTTTCCGAGGATGAATTCTATCGAATGATAAACCGCTCGGAGCCCTCCTTGATCCGTACCGAGGCAGATGAGCTTACCTATGCGTTGCACGTAATGGTTCGCTATGAGCTTGAAAAGCGTATGATGTCGGGAGAAATTACGGCAAAGGAACTTCCGAGTGAATGGAACCGACTTTATAAGGAATATTTGGGCGTTGACGTTCCCGACGATAAGAACGGCGTGCTTCAGGACAGCCACTGGTCGAATGCAAACATCGGCTATTTCCCGTCGTACGCGCTCGGCTCTGCATACGGCGCACAGCTTCTTAATGAAATGAAAAAGGACGTCGACGTTGATGCCGCGATCAATTCGGGCAAGCTTACCGCTATTAACGATTGGCTCCGCGAAAAGATTTGGAAGTTCGGCTGTCTATACGACCCGACCGATTTGTTCAATTCGGTTTGCGGCGAATTCAACCCCGACGTGTTCGTTGAATATCTCGAACAGAAATTCAAAGAGGTATATAAAATATGAGCTATCTCGTCGACGAATGCGTTCTCGATTCGGGTGATAAAGTAATAATTCGCTGGACAGACGGAACCGAGCAAAAGGCTGTTTACAAGGACACCTACGGATACAACCACTTTTTTGATACGGTTCCTCCCTCGGATAAGGAAATTCGCTTGTCCAATCATTTTATGCGACTTAAAGGGATTCACGTAACAAAAGACGAAGACTGATATGGATTACATTGACCTTCATACACATTCAAATTGCTCCGACGGCTCGATGACCCCTACCGAATTGGTGCGCCACGCCGCCGAACGGAATATAAAGGCTATCGCTCTTTCCGATCACGATACCGTCGCGGGTATCGATGAAGCGATCGAGGCGGGGAGGACGTACGGCGTCGAAATAGTCCCTGCTATCGAATTTTCGGTTCAATCCGCAACCGAAACGCACATTCTCGGATTTTATATCGATTATAAAAGCGATGCATTGAAAAAGGCACTCGAAAAAATCAACGAGGTGCGTTGGCAGAGAACTGTAAATACCTGCAAGAATTTGCAAAGCCTCGGCTTCGACTTAACGATGGAGGAGGCACTTGCGATAGCACCATCGGGACTTATAGGAAGAGCGCATTTTGCTCGTATACTTATGGAAAAGGGCTATGTTGCAAGCGTAAAAGAGGGCTTTGATAAATACCTTGCAAACGGCAGACCCGCTTACGACGGCACACAAGCGCTTACCGCCGAGGAAGCCGTTTCGCTTATCAATGAAATAGGCGGCGTTGCGTTCGTTGCGCATCCTCATCTTATTCGCTTAAGCGATGAAGACCTGCGAGAGCTTCTTTTAAGACTCAAAAAGGCGGGCCTTTGCGGCATCGAGGGCTATTATAACGAATACACCCCCGAAATGCAGGAGTATTTCCAATCCTTGGCGAGAGAATTATCGCTCGAAATTTCCGGAGGCACCGATTACCACGCAAAAATGAAGCCTCATATTGAAATCGGAATCGGACAGGGCGATATGAAAATACCTTATTCGGTATTACAAAATATCAAAAATATCGTTTCGGCAAAGCATGAAAATCAATAAAAACGAGGCATATAGCCTACTGCTTGAAAAGCTAAAAGCTCATAAAAGGGATACACCGCTTTTAATTGTAATCGACGGTAAATCCGCTTCGGGTAAAACTACGTTTTCGGAACAGTTTGATATCCCCGTGATTCATACCGACGACTTTTATCGTCCGCGTGACCGAGAGGGCAGACTTGCTCTGCGTCAATATTCGGGGAACTTTGATTTGGAACGATTTAAAGAAGAGGTTTCGAATCATATCAACTCAAAAAACGGCTTTTCTTATGGCGTTTTCGATTGCAGCTCGGGCGTGATCAAGTCGCATAAATCGATTCCTTCGAGTAATGCTTACATAATCGAGGGCGCGTATGCAATGCATCCCGAATTAAGCTTAAAGCCCGACCTCTCCTTCTTTTTCACGATTTCCGATAACGAGCAGGAAAAACGCATAATTGCCAGAAACGGAAAGAATGCGTATGAAAAATTCAAACAAATATGGATTCCCGCAGAGGAAGAATATTTTGTTCACTTTAACATCGAAAATATAACCGACTATATTGTAACAACGGAGTGTTAAAATGGGAAACTTTTGCTATATCGACGACAAATTTTATTTAAACGGCGAGCCTATTCAGCTTCTTTCGGGTTCTATTCATTATTTCAGAACGGTACCCGAATATTGGCATGACAGGCTGTTAAAGCTTAAGCAATGCGGCTTTAACACCGTCGAAACCTACGTTTGCTGGAATCTCCATGAGCGCAAGGAGGGTACCTTCGATTTTTCCGGAATGCTCGACTTGGGACGATTTATCGATATTGCAAATGAGCTGGGACTTCTTTGCATAATCCGCCCCGGTCCCTATATCTGCGCAGAATGGGATTACGGCGGAATCCCCTCGTGGCTCCTCACTCACAGAAATATGCACATCCGCTGTATGGATGAAGAATTCTTAAAATACGAAACAAGATATCTCGATCAGGTATTTAACGTAGTGCGTCCTCGCCTTATAACAAACGGCGGTAACATCATTATGATGCAGGTCGAGAACGAATACGGCTCCTTCGGTAACGATCACGAATATATCAAATATCTTGCCGAATATTATCGTAATAACGGCATCGACGTGGTTCTTTTCACCTCCGACGGCCCCAGCGATTTCTTCTTTGGCGGCGGCACGGTTGACGGATTGCTGAAAACCGGCAACTTCGGCTCGAATTGGCAGGGAAGCTTCGATTTCATCCGTTCGCGTAACAAGGGCAAGGAACCGCTTATGTGCTCGGAATTCTGGGAAGGCTGGTTCGATTCCTGGTACGGCCCCCACAACAGACGCGTTCCCGATGACGTTGCCGAGCAGCTCGACGGAATGCTTGGCGCAGGCGGAAACGTTAACTTTTATATGTTCTGCGGCGGTACCAACTTCGGATTTTACAACGGCGCGAATATGTACGAGCAATATTGTCCCCAGACAACAAGCTATGACTACGACGCTGCCTTGACCGAATCGGGCGATCTTACCAAGCGCTTTTACGAGGTGCGCGCCGTTGCCGAAAAATATTTCGACAATTTGCCTGAAATTACCGTTAAAAACACCTTAAAGCGCGCTTACGGAAAGCTTGAATTAAATGAAAAGGCAAGCCTTTTCGATAACCTTAATAACATTTCTTCTCCTGTAAAATCCTCGCATACGAAAACTATGGAGGAATTGGGCGTTGATTTCGGCTTCGCTTTGTATTCCACAATTATCGATTATCCCATCGAGGCGCCTTTGATTATCGAACCAATACGCGACAGAGCGTTGATATTCGTAAACGGCGAATTTAAGGGAATCAAGGAAAGAAGCAGACAAAACGACGAAATTATTATCGCTTGTTATCCCGGCGAAACCGTCAAGATCGATATTTTGATGGAAAACCTCGGCAGAGTTAACTACGGCACCGAAATGGCGAACAACGAAACCGGTCTTGTTCGCTGTGCACGACTCGGTCAGCAGTATTTGTTCAATTGGACGATGTACCCTCTGACGATGGACGACCTTTCGGGTCTTGAATTCGGAAGCGAAGTGAAATCCGAATATTGCTGCTTCCGCCGCGGTATTCTCAATATCGAAGGCGAGATTGGCGATTCCTTCTTGAGGCTTGATGGCTTCCATAAGGGCTTTGTTAAGGTCAACGGCTTTAACGTCGGCAGATATTGGACAGACGCAGGTCCCCAGAAAACCCTTTACATTCCCGCCCCGCTTTTGAAAAACGGTGAAAACGAAATCGTCGTTTTCGAGCTTCAGGGCTGCGAAGACAATGTGATAGAGTTTTGCGATACCCCCGATTTGGGATAAAAACGCCCTATAAAATTAAAGGACGGACGATGTATGAAAAAAATATTGGCATTACTGATTGTGACAGCACTTTTCCTCTCCTCAATTGCACTTGTGCTTGCAATCGATTTGGAAAGTTTTGTCGGTGACGTTAACGACGACGGTGTGATCAATCAATATGATTACATTCTTGTAAAGCGTCACTATTTCGGTACACGTACGCTTAGCATTGCCGAGCTCGAAAGGGCAGACGTCAATTACGACGGCGACGTTAATCAATACGACTATATTCTTTTGTGCCGCCATTATTTCGGCACCTATACGATACAGCAGGATAACGGGTCTGAAGACGGCGAAGACGATATTCCTTCGTTGAAAGAGGTGCCTAATATCGTAAGCCAAGGTAAGCAATACGTTACGACTCCGAGTGCCGATTCTTCTTACGAAGACACATACAACTCTGAGCTTACAGACGGTAATTATAATAAAGGTTCAAGTTATTTAACAACAGTATTCTCGGGCTTTTCGTCAAATTTTAACGTGGTGATTGACCTTGTTGATGACGGTAAGGAGCTTAATCGCTTCGAGGCATCGGTTTTAAGTACTCAAGACGCGGGTATCAATTTGCCTTCGCAGGTTATTGTATTTGGCTCGAATAATAATAACACTTGGGAAAAGATCGGTCTACTTAAAATCCCCGAGTTCAAGGAAGGGGCAGTATTGATCGCCTCTCTCGAGTTAGATGAAGCGGTTGATTACCGATATATTAAGTTTTCTTTTACAAGAAAAGCCGCTTGGGTGTTTGTTGACGAGCTTTTCGTGTATTCAAGTATTCCGAAGTATGAGGAAACTCTTTTAGGTAAGCTTCAGGATCAGTATGTTAATTCCCATAAAAATGATTCTGTATATCAGGCCAACCTAAATTCGGTCAAGTCCGAAAAGGCTTTTGATCCCGACAAGGGCATGTCGTCGATTTCCAGAGACTGTGATTACGAAATCGACACCGATAAATACGACTGGCGTACCGATGAAAATTACGGATATCTTACCGACGGAACCTCTCCCGGCTCTGCTTATGAGCGCGACGTTTGGGTTGGAATCGATTCGGACGACCGCTTTTCGGTAACAATCGATTTGGGCGAAGTTCGCGACAACATCGTCGGTTTTGCGCTTCATGCCTTTAATCGACCGAACTCGAACATTTTTCTTCCTTATTATGTCGACGTCCTCGTTAGTGTAGATGGTGAAAAGTATGTAAATATCGGTCGATGCTATGCTGCAGATACACTGCAGGAAAATTACAGCTATTGCCTTAATTTGGGAGTTTTAATTAACGCTCGTTATGTCAAATTCAACGTTTCGGAAGTTGAAGGCAGCGTTTGGTTTGAAGAAATCGAAGTATACGAAAACGAGAACACGGAATTCGTTGTTAAAAGCGTATACGGTGATTTCAATTTCGAAACCACGTCCGAACCCTCCTATTGGGAAAAGGGCGACGATTATGATAAGACTCAGAACCTTATTTTAGGAAAAACACAAGAGATAACAACCGATGATTTCGTCGCTTGGAGTAACGATCCTAAGAGTAATACCCAAGAAAATACAACACTTCTTACCGACGGAAAAACGACCAATAATTCAAATTGCTATGCAGCTCCTTGGGTTCATTTTGTTTACGGTGGCGGCAGAACGATTTATTATGATTTGGGACACATTTCTTCGATAAGCTCCTTCACGGTAAGATTTCTTGACTATGATGAATGGGCAATTTATCTCCCGACAGATCTTATGCTTGCTCTTTCCGAAGATGGTGAGCATTGGTATAGCGCCGCAACCGTAACACCCGAAAGAAACGGAAGATCTTTTGTCAACACAAGCGTAACCCTCGATAAATCTTACCGTGCACGCTATGCAATGATTTATTTGAGATTTTCGGGCCACGTTTTTCTTGACGAAATTACAATAAACGGAACCAAAAATATCGACAATGCGTCACAACTAAACGGCCTTACAGAGGTTGAAATCGAAAGCGGCGCAATAATTCCCGAAGGATTTGCCGCTCCCTCCGATGAATTACTCGGCGGAGTTAAGGACGTTTGCCTTATTTATCATAACTACATTACGACAAACGAAAACTTCTTTAAGCCTTACGTAGGATACGTTGATGAAAGCGGTCAAATCGTCGATACAATGTTTGACGGATATCTTTTCTTGCCCTCGACGGGAAATCTCCCCAGCGGAGGACGTCCTTGGGGCACGAACTACGCTACCGATTGGCATTATCTTTATAACGAGCTCTTCAAAAGCGGCGTGAACTTTGACGCACTTAATAGGACTGCCGAAACTACAAAAGCTGCATTGGGCTTGGATGAATTAAAGCTTAAGGTGTTTGTCACTATTCCCCATATGGACGATACACTTTACAGCTTCGGCGATATCGACCTTGACGGAGATAACGATCCCCTCACAACACTTGAAGGACGCGTATACGCTGCACAAGCTTACGCCGAACGCGTTATCAAGAAGTTCGATTCCATGGGATATGCAAACCTCGAGCTTTGCGGTTTTTATTGGTTCCATGAGGAAATTTCGGGCGGTGACGTTCAAACCGCAAAGGAAGTGAACAAGATGTTCGATGAAATCGGATATCAATTGTTCTGGATTCCTTATTTCCAAGCAAATGGATATGCGCGTTGGCAGGAATTCGGCTTCGACGTGTGTTGTTATCAGCCTAATTACGCTTTCAGCATAAATGTTGAGGAGTCTCGTATCGAGCAGGCTGTTACTTCGGCAATTACTTATGGAATGTGCATCGAAATGGAAATTGACGGCGCGGCATTCGGTGACGAGAGATTCTTTAAAAAGTACATGGATTATCTGAGCTACGGCGATAAGCTGGGATACATGAACGGCGCGATCCATATGTATTATCAAGGACATGATGATTTTGGAAAAGCGTCAAGATCAGATGATCCCGTTATCAGACTTATTTACGAATATACCCACGATTTTATCAAGGGAACGCTTGACACGACCCCCGAAAAGCGTGAATCCTTAAAATACGTAGGCTCTAAAAACAAATTGCTCATCGGCACTCTTTCCTCCGATGATGATGTGATAACCACCTTTAAAACCTCGCGCTCTCCCGAGCACGGATCGGTTTCCATCACCAACGACGGTGAATTCGTATATTATCCGAACGCAGGATTCACAGGCGAGGACAGCTTTACCTACCAAGTAAGCAATCGTTTGGGCTGGTCTCAAGAATGTACCGTAACAATTAAGGTTGAATAATTATGAATAAATTCAAAATGTGCCTTACTCTTTTTGCAACGTTTTTTAAAATCGGCGCATTTACGATAGGCGGAGGCTATGCAATGCTTCCGCTTATCCAAAGTGAAGTGGCAGAAAAAAGAAAGTGGATCGAGGAATCAACGATGTTCGATATCGTTGCGATTGCCGAATCGACCCCAGGCCCGATAGCAATTAACACGGCAACCTTCGTAGGAACAAGAGCTGCAGGATTTTGGGGTGCCTTTTCGGCAACTCTCGGAACCGTTATGCCGTCCTTTATAATCATCTCGGCGCTTTCCTACCTCCTCGAGGCTTTCATACAGTTCGAGCCGGTTGCCTTCGCATTTGCAGGTATCCGCGCCGGAGTTATCGCTTTGATCGTAAAAGCGCTTTTCAAAATGGCAAAATCCTGTCCCAAGAATCTTTTCTCGGCGATTTTGGCTGTTTTGGCATTTGCAGTTGCACTTTTTACCAAAGTGAACCTCCTTTTTATAATCATAGGCGGCGCTCTCATCGGTCTTGCAACCGCAGTATTCGTTGGTGAAAGGAGCAAGGAATGATATATCTTCAGCTCTTTCTCATTTTCTTGAAAATTGGCGCTTTTACCTTCGGCGGCGGCTATGCGATGCTTCCTCTTATGAAGCAAGAGGTGCTTGTTCGCGGCTGGATGGGGGAGGAACAGCTTCTTAATTTTATTGCTGTTGCAGAATCTACTCCCGGTCCCGTTGCGATTAATATGGCGACTTATATCGGTGTTCAAAAGGCGGGACTTTTTGGTGCATTTTGTGCTACCTTGGGTGTTGTTTTGCCTTCGTTCGTTATAATTTTGCTTGTTGCAAAGTTCTATAACAAGTATAAAAACAGCTTTGTTGTTCGAAATTGCCTTAATGGTCTCCGACCCGTAGTTATCGGCTTGATCGCTTCGGCGATTATCGAATTGGGTTACGGCGTTTTTTTGCCGAACGGTATAAGCCTTGCCGCATTCAATTTCAACTTCTTTGCCTCGGTCGTTATTTTCGCAATCGTTGTATTTTGCGCATTTAAGCTCAAAAAGCTTAACCCGATTTACTTGATTGTAGGCTCTGCCGTTCTTGGCATCGTTGCAGGATACGCCGAAAAGTTGATTTTTTAATCTTTCATTACGAATCTAAAACAACTTCATAACATCGAAGCGGTAAAACTCAATCAAAAGGAGTGTGCTTATGAAAAAGCCAATTTTGATTTTGTTTACCGCTTTCCTTATGCTTCTTCATTCGATTTTGGGAGTTAATGCTTCAGAGAAGGGGATGCCTTCATCGGATGCGCTTGATGGCTATGAAAATGTATGTTTGACCTACACCTTCGACTATTTTAACTCATCAAACGATAAGAGCTCACACACGGTCGAAGACCTGCTTCCGTACGTCGGATATTACGATAGAGACGGTGAAGTGAAGGATTATTTCTTCGATAGCTTTCTGTTTCTTCCTTGTGTAACCTACGGCCCCTCGGGCGCCAGTATGTTTGCATCGTTTGACGAGCCGACGGTTGCCTTGGATTGGACCGCATACGTTTCCGATACCTTTAAGGACGGCTATAACGTTTCCGCCTTGAACGAGGCGTTCGGTATAGTTAAAGAGCAGCTCGGAGATAAAAGCGACAAAAAGGCGGGCGTGTTTTTCTCTATACTTTATCCCACCCACACTTCTACCGAGTTCGGTTCCCTCGACGGACGCGATTTGAACTTTTCGAATAAAGAAGACCGAAAATTCGCTATCAAATGGATCATAGATGAGCAGCTAAAGCTCTTTGAAGAGGGCGGATACGATAATTTAGACGTCGTCGGCTTTTATTGGATCGAGGAATACCTTTTGAATTATGAGCTTACCGAGGAGGATATCGAGCTTTATTTGTATACCGCCGATTATCTTCATTCCAAGGGCTTAAAGTTCATTTGGATTCCGTGGTATATGGCTTACGGCGCAAACAGATGGGATGAATTCGGTTTCGACGTTGCGTGTATGCAGCCCAATCTTTTCTGGATGACCAACCCCGATTACGATAGGGTAAAGGACAGCGTTCAATATTCAAAAGAATTCGGAATGGGCATGGAAATGGAGCTTGATCCTTTGGCTTTTTATAGTCAAGAGCATTTCAAGCGCTATCTTATTTATCTTGAAGACGGTATGAAATACGGCGCGATGGATAGTATTAAAATGTACTATCAGGACAAGAAATCTGCCGTGTTTTATCAAGCTTCAAGGTCTGATAGCTTTAATAAGCGCGTTATTTATGATTTGACCTATAAGTACGCAAAGGGTACGTTGACACAGTCGGATATCGATAAGGCGCGTGATGGCTTGTATCCGTCCGATAATACGCGCGGAGATATAAACGGCGACGGTATAATCGATATGTATGATTACATACTCTGCAAGCGCATCTATTTCGGGACTTATAATCCGAAAAATAACGAAAAAGAACTTGCCGATGCTAACCGTGATGATATTATCGATATGTTCGATTATATTCTTTTGAAACGTCATTATCTCGGAACCTATACAATTAAATGAACAAATTGTAAATTAATCCTCTGCGGTGTCCTCCGCAGGGGATTTATTTTAAAAAAGTGTTGCATGATTTTGCGAATTGTGGTATTATCGTGTTAATATATTAGGAGGAAGCCACATGAAAAGAGTATTATCATTTTTAATTGCTTTTTCACTTCTTTTTTCACTAGCGTCTGTATTTAGCTTTAACGCTGTTGCAGATTTCCCGAGTACCGACGATTTGTTCGGTTACGAAAATTTGTGTTTGACCTACACCTTTAACATTAGGTCGGATACCAACGGAAGACACTTGGTCGAAGATTTTGAACCCTACGTTGCATATTACGATACTGACGGCAACATCAAGGACTTCTTCTTCGATAGCTTTCTTTTCCTTCCCGTTAACGGTTACGCGCCCAGTGGCGGTACCTTGCATTACGATCCCGGTAAGCCCAACAAGGCGTCTGACTGGGAAGCGTATGTAAACGATACCTTCTATAAGGATGCAAACGTTAACGCACTTAACACCGCAATGGGCGAAGCAAAGGCAAAGCTCAACGATACCGACACCAAGGCAGGCGTCGTATTGACTATTATGTATCCCGGCTGGGGTGACGAGGACTTCGGTACCCTTGGCGGAAAGACGCTTGATTTCAATAAGGTCGAAGACCGTAAATACGCTATCAAGTGGATGATCGATGAGCAGATCAAGAAATTTGAAGAAGCTGATTACGAGCACCTTGAATTGATCGCCTTCTATTGGCTTGAGGAATGGATCATTTCTTGGGGTAACCGCAACGAAAACCTCGAGTGTTACAGATATGCAGGTGAATATCTTGAATCCTTAGGATTGAAGTACATCTGGATTCCTTATTATCAGTCCACCGGCTACACCCACTGGGAGTCCTACGGCTTTGACGTAGCTTGTATGCAGCCCAATATGTTCTGGGAAGACAGCCGCGATCCTCAGCGTGTTGTTGACTCTGTTGCCGAATCCAAGAAGTACGGCATGGGTATGGAAATCGAGGTTGACTACCGTGCGATTTCTTCTACCGATTACTATGAACGTTACCTCGATTATCTCGAAGGCGGTATGAATGGCGGCGCAATGGATACCATCAAGATGTATTATCAAGACGGTAAGCCTGCTGTTTACTACCACGCGTACAATTCCGGCTCCAAGCGTGCCCGCTCGATTTACGACCTTACCTATAAGTATGCAAAGGGCACACTTACTCAGGCTGATATAGATGCACACCGTGCATTTGATTTCGAATTCCCCGAAGGCGTAGATATAGTTTCCAAGGGTAAGACCTATTCGCACTCCGGCGCATACTATTCCGACGGCTCTGCAGAATATCAGCAGAACGACGGTAAAGAACTTACCGACGGCGTTATCGGTACCTCCTACATCGGTACCGAATGGCACGCATTCCACGTGTCTCTCGTCGATAAGGAAAAGAGAATGAGCGCCACCATCGACCTCGGCGAAACCTATTATAACCTCACACACTTCGGTGCACACTTTAACCATACTCAGGACTATGGTATCGGCGATCCCGCTGACGTCAGAATTTCTGTTTCTACCGACGGCGTTAACTTCAAGGAAATCGCTCAGCCCGAGCTTAAGTTCAGCGGCGTTACCGCTTGGGTAGACTATGTTTCCAATCCCGTTACCGCGAGATACGTTAAGTTCTCGTTCTTAAAGGATGACCAGAACTTCATATTCTGTTCCGAAATGTACGTCGGCGCTACCGGTGAAAACGTTCCGAGTCAAAACCCCGACCCCGAACCCGACCCCGATCCCGAACCCGATCC
>JAZRGS010000051.1:0-5261 GCA_045644305.1 Eubacteriales bacterium
TGGTTTTACAGATTTGCCCTCCCCGTAACCGCGATCCTTGCGCTTATAGTCTGCGCATTCGTGACGCTTTTGTCGGTTTTGAAGAAGGGAAGACTTTATATATGGGGCGGCTTTTTGATCGCACTCGGCGGATGCGTCCCGATAATCGAGCTTTTGATTTGTAACGCATTCTGTCGAACCTATCTCGGCTGGTCGTTCTATCCGCTTTGCTCGCTCGTCCTTTTGGGCGGAATGTTCATTTTCCTCGCGATAAATAAAAGCGCCCGCGAGGCAATGGAGCGTAAGCTGTTCTTTTAAAATCAAAAAAGACAAAAAGGACTCGTTTGAGTCCTTTTTCTGTTTCGTTATAAGTTATTCTTTAATTCTGCTTTGTATTTTTCTACTACCTCACTTTTTCACTATTCACTATTACTTATTACTTTGCCAAATCCTCGATTTAGTGAAGAGTGAAGAGGTAATAGTGAAGAAGTAAAAATTCCCGTACTATCGTACGAGGATTTTTGGTGGGGGAAGGTGGATTCGAACCACCGAAGTCAGTGACAACAGATTTACAGTCTGCCCCCTTTGGCCGCTCGGGAATTCCCCCATGTGATTAACTTGTTCAGTAGGCTTTTGGAGCTGGTGAAGGGAGTCGAACCCCCAACCTACTGATTACAAATCAGTTGCTCTGCCATTGAGCTACACCAGCATCTCGCTCACGCCAGCGAGGTGTAGTATAACACAGCAAAAAGCGATTGTCAACCCCTTTTTTAAATTTTTTAATCTTTTTTGTATTATCTATTGTTCTCATTCTATTGAAAAGTGCGCGGATTTGTGTTAAAATGAATCGATAAACAAAGGAGGCTTCCGAAATGATATATAAGAACTTCCAAAACGATAAGCTTTCGATGCTCGGTTACGGCTGTATGCGCCTCCCGACCGACGAAAAGGGAAATATCGACGTGCAGGAAACCAAGCGCCTTGTCGATAAGGCGATGCAAAACGGAATCAACTATTTCGATACCGCTTACCCTTACCACGGCGGTCATTCCGAAACCGTAATTGCGAAATGCTTAAAGGACTATCCGCGCGAATCCTATTTCCTCGCAGATAAGTTCCCCGGTCACCAAATCGCGTCGACCTATGACCCGAAGGTTATTTTCGAGGACCAATTAAAGAAGTGCGACGTCGAATATTTCGATTATTACCTGCTTCACAACGTTTATGAAAATTCGATAAAGACCTATAAGGATGAAAAATGGGGAATAATCGATTATTTCGTCGACCAGAAAAGGCAGGGAAGAATCAAGCACCTCGGATTTTCGACCCACAGCGGGCTCGATACGATGCGCGATTTTCTCGATTATTGCGGAAGCGAAATGGAATTTTGCCAGATACAGCTTAATTATCTCGACTGGACGCTTCAAAACGCGAAGGCGAAGTGCGAGCTTTTGGCGGAATACAATATCCCCGTTTGGGTTATGGAGCCGGTCCGCGGCGGCAAGCTTGCAAGCCTTAACGAAGCCGACACCGCTCGCCTTAAGGCGCTCCGCCCCGATGAATCGATAGCCGCTTGGGCGTTCCGCTTCCTTCAGGGCGTCGAAAACGTCACGATGATCTTGAGCGGTATGTCGAATATCGACCAGCTTGACGATAATTTAAAGACCTTTTCGGAAGAAAAGCCTCTGACCGCAAACGAGCTTATCGTGATTTTGGAAATTGCCGAGGGTATGAAAAATTCGGTCCCCTGCACAGCGTGCGGATATTGTAAGGACGGATGCCCGCAGGGAATAAATATCCCCGCATTGCTCGAAATGTATAACGAAATCCGCATCGCCCCGGTCACGAATATCACGATGCGAATCGATGCTCTCGATGAGGATAAAAAGCCCTCGTCCTGTATCGGCTGCGGCGCCTGCAGCGCGATCTGCCCTCAGTCAATCGACATCCCCGCTTATCTTGCAGACCTCGTTGAAAGAGCGAAAAAAGTCCCCTCGTGGAGCGTGATAAGTAAGGAACGCGAGGAAGCCGCAAAGCGGTTAAGAGGGGAATAAATGAATAAAAAAATACACGCTAAAATTGTCGACCTTATTCCGTCAAAAAGCCTGAAAAATGCAATAAAGGAAACGGGCTTTCAATTCTCCGAGAACGGACTTTTCAGAATAATCGACGCCTGCGCGCCAAATGTTCAAAAACGCATTGAGTATTATGAGTTTTTGCGCGACAATTTGTGCGGGGAAATGGCGGAATATGCCGAAGTATGCATAAAATACGCGTGTGCGTTGCTTGAGGAGTTTCTAAACAATACAAAAAACAAAGTGTTTGAGGTGTGGGTAAGAGATTACGAACGCTATATTTTTAAGGACTTTGAAGCTGCGGTTGAGTTTACTAAACATTATCAAACTATCGAATCTGCAGTTCCTGTAAAAATATATCATATCGTAAAGAAAAAATTGCGCGGAATTGAGGATATTACTCCTGAAAATTTTGAAGATGACGATGTATGCACCGTTGTTGATGGACAAATTAAGGATATATGGTGCGAAACAATCGATTATGAAGACTATATTGATAAAAACAAGGACGTAAATAAATATCAATGGCATTGGTATGAAGATGCTGAATTTCCTCAATACATAAATTCGGGAGATGTTATCAAATATCCCGATAGCTTCGGGAACACAAAATACGCAATAGTTCTTATCACCTCTGAAGAAGACTTCGGCCGCGTCAAATGTGTGCCGCTTGATTCTGCGCCGGTTCGTTATCGTGCGTTCGATAAGCATTTTCACTCACACGCACATCCCTCGCCTTATTACGTCGAAAAAGCCGATGTTTCTGAGCTTGACGAAAAAATGCGCGAGGATTATCTTGCGTTCAGGGATTATCTTGACGCTTCTAAAAGCCAATAATCCTTTACAAATCCAAAAAAATATGCTAAACTCATTATTTGAAAAACAAATTATTTACGGAGGATAAAAAAATGTCTAAGATTCTCAAAAGAAGTGAAGTACCGGTTGAAAATACCTGGAACCTCGCGGATATGTTTGTAAGCGACGATGCCTGGATGGCTGAATACGAGGCGTTGAAGGCAATCCCTGCAAAAATCAACGAATATAAGGGCAGACTCGGCGAAAGCGCGAAAACTCTGCTTGAATACTTTAAGCTCGAGGACGAAATCGAGCTTCGACTCACCCCGCTTTACGGCTATGCAAGCTGCAAGGGTGACGAGGATACCGCAAACGGCTTTTATCAGGACTTGCGCGGTAAGGCGATGAGCACCTACGTGGCAATTGCAGGCGCTTCCTCCTTCGCTACTCCCGAATTGATGGCGATTCCCGAGGAAACCCTCGAGGAATTCTATAAGGCAGAGCCCGAATTGGAAACCTACCGCAGACCTATCACCAAAATCAGACGCAGAGCGGCTCACGTGCTTTCTCCCGAATGTGAAATGCTTCTTGCAACCGCAGGCGAAATCGCAGACGCACCCGACAATATCGGCTCGATCCTTCGTAACGCAGATATGCGCTTCCCGAGCGTTACCGACAGCGAGGGCAACGAGCATCAGCTTACAGGCGGCACCTTCGTTCCGCTTCTCGAAAGCGCCGATGCAACGCTTAGAAAGAACACCTTCGAAGCATATTATAACAGAATGGGCGAATTCAAAAACACAATCGCCGCAACGCTTGACGCTCAATTCAAGCAGCTTCGCTTCTTCTCGACCGCTCGTAAGTATAACTCCACCCTTGAAGCATCGCTCGACAGAACCGAGGTTCCCGTTGAGGTTTATCATAACCTTATCGAGGCGGTTCACGCAAACCTCGATAAGATGTACCGCTACGTTGCGCTCCGCAAGAAGCTTTTGGGCGTTGACGAGCTCCATATGTACGACGTTTACACCCCGATCGTAGCCGATGCCGCAACCGAAATCCCCTATGCAGAGGCAAAGGAGATCATTCTCGAAGCGCTTCAGGTGCTTGGCGAGGATTACGTAGATCTTTTGAAGGAAGGATTCAATAACCGCTGGATCGACGTTTACGAAAACGAAGGCAAGCGCGGCGGCGCATATTCCTCGGGCAACAGCCGTCCTCACCCTTACGTGCTTCTCAACCACCACGATAACCTCGACGCGATGTTCACACTCGCTCACGAAATGGGTCACGCGCTTCACAGCTACCATTCCACCAAGTATCAGCCCGTCTGCACAAGTGATTACGTTATTTTTGTTGCAGAGGTTGCATCGACCTGTAACGAAATCCTTCTTATGCGCCACCTCCTTGCAAAGACCACCGATAAAAAGGAACGCGCATACCTTATCAACCACTTCCTCGATCAGTTCAAGGGTACCGTTTACCGCCAGACCATGTTCGCAGAATTTGAGCTCGCAATGGGTCAGATGAGCGAAGCGGGTCAGACCCTCACCGCAGACGCGCTTTCCGAGAAGTATCACGAGCTCAATAAGCTCTACTTCGGTCCCGATATGATATCCGATGACGGCATCGCGCTTGAATGGTCGAGAATTCCTCACTTCTTCTATAACTATTACGTGTTCCAGTATGCAACCGGCTTCTCGGCAGCTTGCGCAATCGCATCGCGAATCCTCGAAGAGGGCAAGAGTGCAGTAGACGATTACAAGAAGTTCCTCTCGGGCGGCAGCCACACCGATCCCATCTCGCTTCTTAAGATCGCAGGCGTCGATATGTCGACTCCCGATCCCATCAATTCGGCACTTAAGCTCTTCGGAGACCTTATCACCGAAATGGAAGAGCTTTCCGAATAATAAAAAAGGAAAATTGCTATGCAGATAACGAAAATCGTCATAACCGGCGGCCCGTGCGGCGGTAAATCCACCGCTATGACACGAATTCAAGGCGCATTTTCGCAAATGGGTTATACCGTCTTATTCGTCCCCGAAACGGCAACCGAGCTTATTTCGGGTGGGGTTGCGCCTTGGACCTGCGGAACCAACGCCGAATACCAGAAATGCCAAATGGCGCTTCAGCTTGAAAAGGAAAGAATTTTTCTTCAAGCCGCAAAAACCATGAACGCCGAAAAGCTTCTTATCGTTTGCGACAGAGGCACTCTCGACAACAAGGCCTATATGACGGAATCCGAATTTTCGACGGTTCTTGCCTCGATAAATTCCAACGAAATCGAGCTTCGCGACGGATATGACGCGGTGTTTCACCTCGTAACCGCCGCAAAGGGCGCCGAGGAATTTTACACGACGGCGAACAACCAAGCCCGCACCGAAACGGTAGAGCAGGCGAGTGCGCTTGACG
>JAZRGS010000052.1:0-24407 GCA_045644305.1 Eubacteriales bacterium
ATGAACCTTTGCTTTAGATTAACCTCAAACAACTCTCCTTCGGGTAAGTATACCTTCCCGAAGGGGAGCCTTATAAGGGCAGAGCTCTTTGTCGATGCCGAGGGATGCGAAAAAGCGTGTTTTTATATGGGCAACGATGAACGGGTTCTTATGGAAAGGGAAGTGGAGATAACCAAAAACGCTTCCTCCTTTTCCTGCGCCTATATTATCACTCCCGAGCAGATGCCCTCTGACGACGGGCTTTATTTCTGCCATTTCGAATTTGTCGTAAACGGCGTGCGCTATTATACCGCGTTCTCGGACGACGGTGCTTGCTATGCCGAAATGCATTTCGTAAACGAGGCACAGTTTTTGATTTACGATGAGCAATACGAGGCTCCGAAATGGCTTTTCGGCGGAAATATGTACCAAATTTTCCCCGACCGCTTCGCTCGCGGAGGCAAAACCGAACGACGTTTAAACACACCGTATAACGACGATTGGGAAAACGGCATACCCGAATATCCCGAGGTAAGGGGCGATTCCTTCCCGAATAATACCCACTTCGGCGGAAGCCTTTACGGCGTTGCCGAAAGGCTTGACTATTTGAAATCGCTGGGTATCACGGTCATCTATCTCAACCCCATCTTCGAGGCGTATTCCAACCATAAGTACGACACATCCGACTTTTTAAGGGTCGACCGCTCCTTCGGCGGCGATGAGGCGCTTCAATGCCTTATCGATAAGGCGCACGAATACGGGATGAGGATAATTCTCGACGGCGTTTTCAACCACGTCGGGAACGATAGCGTCTATTTCGACGCCTACCATAAGTACGGCAACGGCGCTTGCGACAGCAAGGATTCGCCCTATTACGAATGGTTTACCTTTAACGAATACCCCAAAACCTATGAATGCTGGTGGGGTATAACCAACCTTCCGCGAACGGTTCGTTGCGAAAGCTACGTCAATTTCATAACCGAATCGGTCATCCCGAAGTATATGAATATGGGGGTCGACGGCTTCCGCTTGGACGTCGCCGACGAGCTCGAAAGCGATTTCCTCGATAAAATCACCGCCTCGGTAAAGGCAATCAAGCCCGATGCCGTCGTTATCGGCGAGGTTTGGGAGGACGCTTCGAACAAAATCGCTTACGGCGAAAGAAAGCGCTATTTCCGCGGCAGACAGCTCGATTCGGTCACCAATTACCCCTTCAGAAACGCGATAATCGACTTTGTCCGCTACGGAAACGCCGAATTTTTGGTCGATACCGTAAATACGCTCTACCGCAATTACCCGCCTCATAAGCTTTCAAGCCTTATGAACTTCCTCGGCTCGCACGATACCGAGCGAATCACGACGGTGCTTGGCGGTGAGCCCGATATGGGAGAACCCAACTCCGAGCTTGCAATCAAGCGTTTAAGCCCCGAAAAGCGCGAGCAGACCAAGGCGCTTCTTAAAGAGGCTTATCTCCTTTTGGCAACGCTGCCCGGTGTGCCCTGTATTTATTACGGCGACGAAATCGCGCTCGAGGGCTATCACGATCCGTTCAACCGCCGTCCGTTCCCCGAATCCGGCTTTGACGATGAATTTTCGGACTTCTTCAAGAGGGTCAACAATATCCGCCTTAACGAGCCGCTTTTCAGCTCCGACGAGCTGTCCGCCGAAAGGCTTTCGCAGGGCGTTGTGCGCATAATCCGTCGTAAAAACGGCAAAAAGCTGATAACGCTTGCAAATATGTCGAATCAGGCATATCATATTAATATACCCGAATCAATCGAGCTTCTGACCGATAAAAGCGTCTCGGGCTCGGTCACGATTGCGCCTATGCAGGTTAGGGTGTTCAAAACAGAGGATTAAAATGAATCTTTCAATAAAAATTGCCGAGGATTTAAAAAGGCTCGGCGTGAATAAGGGCGATACAATTTTGGTTCATTCGTCGCTCCGCTCGCTTGGCGGTGCCACCGCGAAGGATGCAATCGACGGCTTACTGCTCGCGCTCGGCGAGGAGGGCACGCTTGTTTTCCCGACGCTCAGCTATATGAATTCGAACCCCAATAAGCCCTATTTCGATTATCACGAAACACAATCGAACGTCGGCTATCTGCCCGAATATTTCAGAACGCAGGTCGAGGGCGTGGTTCGAAGCATCTGCCCGACCCATTCCTGCGCCGCCTTGGGCAAAAATGCCGAATATATAACAAGCGGACATATCGAGGATAATACCCCCTGCGGTAAGAATTCGCCGTTTGCGCGTGTTCGCGAGCTCGGCGGTAAGATACTTTTCATCGGTTGCGGAACCAACTGCAACACCTCGATGCACGCAGTCGAGGAGCTGAGCGTTCCCGATTACCTCTTCGGCGACGACTGCACCTACACAATCAAGGACGCAAACGGTAATGAATTCACCCACAACTGCCGCGCACACGGCTTTAAGGGCGTGATTCAATGCTATTACCGCATAACCGATCTTTTGACCCCCGATGAATATAAGGTCGGTTACGTTTTGTCTGCTGCTTGTCACCTGATGGACGCAAAAGCCGTTTGGGCAAAGGCGGACGCAAAATACAAAGAGGACCAACATTATTTCATCGACTTCGCATAAGCTTTGTAACTATCGCACACCCCCTATTATATAATAAGGAAGAGTGATTGCCTTGGATAATCGCGAACTGTTTCCGCTTTTCAACCAAATAATTAAGGATTTCAACCTCAAGGGCGAGCTTAAAAGGATAACCTGCGTCAGCACGGGTAACATCAACGATACCTACGTCGCGCTCACCGAATTTGATAACGGCGAGAGGGAATATATATTCCAGCGCGTCAACCACCGCGTATTCTCGAACCCCGAACGGGTTGCCGAAAACGTCTGCAAGGTCACCGACCACGTCGAGCAAAAAATCCGCGAAAGCGGTGCAACCGACGTGCGCCGCCACGTGCTCAGATATTACCGCAAGCCCGACAACAGCTATTTTCACGTCACCGAAATGGGTGATTATTGGCGCGTGCTTTCCTGCGTTTACAATGCGATAAGCGTCGATTCCGCCGATATTCCTCACCTTCGTCAGGCAGGTATCGCCTTCGGTGAATTTCAAAACCACCTTGCCGATTTCCCCGCAGAATCGCTTTACGAAACCATTCCCGATTTTCACAACACCAAAAAGCGCTACGAGGATTTGAAGCAGGCGGCGAAAATCGATGCCGAGGGTAGGTTTGATCGCGTTCGCGCCGAATACGAATACCTTCTTTCGATGGAAAAACAGGCTTGCCTGCTTTGCGAGCTTCACGACCGGGGAATCCTTCCTTACAGGGTCGTTCACAACGATACGAAGTGTAACAACGTAATGTTCGATGCCACCACGGGCGAGCATCTCGCGGTTATCGACCTCGACACCGTTATGCCCGGACTCGTTGCCTACGATTTCGGCGACGCCGTCCGCTTTGCGGCGAACCCCGGCGGCGAGGATAACGAAAATATCCACAGAATCTATCTCGATTTGGACTATTATTCCGCCTTTGCCGAGGGCTTTGTGCCCTGCATCTACGGCAAGGTAAGGGAAGAGGAAATCAAAACTCTGCCCGACGGCGTTCTCGCCATCACCCTCGAATTGGCGGCGAGATTCCTGACCGATTACCTCAACGGCGACGTCTATTTCAAGTGCAAAAAGCAGCGTCACAACCTAATTCGCACCAAAGCGCAGATCGCGCTTGCAAAAGATATTTTCGGCAAAATGCCCGAAATGAGAAGCCGATTAGACTCTATTGTTGCGTCAATTCAACGATAAATTGTGCAATTGGACGAATTTTGCCGTAAAGAGCAAATAAAACTTGACAAAAGATATGAATTGTGTATAATCAATATTTAACAGATTGTCATTATTTTATTAATGGCAGTCCAAGGGAGAAACAAGTGCAAAACAGCAAAACTCAAGATATAAAAAACGAGCAAGAGCTTATTGCATCGGCCAAAAGCGGCGACAGCTTAGCCTTCGAGCTTTTGGCACAATCCTACAAACGCGTACTCGAATATCATATCAAACGGATCGATGCCAACCCGTCGAACTACGACGACCTCTTCCAAGAGGGCTTGATCGGTCTTTTGAAGGCTGTCCGAAGCTACGACGGCATATCTTCTGCATTTGCGACCTATGCTTCGCTTTGTGTTAGGAACAGCATTATCAGCGGCGTCAGAAAATACGCAAACCAAACTACGAACACAATTCCGATCTCCGAACCCTGCCTTGAGGAAGAAACCTCCCCCTCAGCCGAGGAGGTGTTACTCGACAGAGTCCGTGCAGGACAGCTGTACGATAAAGTTTACGAAGCACTTTCGCCCTATGAAAAAATAGTGTTTGATATGTACCTTTCGGATATCCCCTACGAATCAATGTCGTTCGTCACGGGGAAAAGCGTAAAAAGCATATCCAACGCTGTGTTTCGTATCCGAAACAAACTAAGGCAAATAGTAGGCAACGCCCATGATTTTGCTCAAAAACCCGATTAAAAACCCGTAAGGGCAAATAAAAAACAACCACAAGAGGAGAACCACCAAATGTACGAAGACAAGACTCTCACCTGCAAAGATTGCGGTAACGAATTCGTTTTCACTGCCGGCGAACAGGAATTCTACGCTGAACGCGGCTTCCAGAACGAACCCCAGCGCTGCAAGGCTTGCAGAGACGCAAGAAAGCAGGCTACCAGAGCTCCCAGAGAAATGTTCACCGCTGTTTGCGCTGAATGCGGCTGCGAAGCTAAGATTCCTTTCCAGCCCTCTGACGACAGACCTGTATACTGCAGCGACTGCTTCGCAAAAAAGAGAAACGCGTAATCATATAAGCTTATAAGTTCTGTATAATTACAAATGGCTGTTACCATCAGGTAGCAGCCATTCTCTTTATTTTTTCTCTTGCAAAACGGCATATATAATGATAAAATAAAAGAAAAAAGGGTGAATTCCATGAACATAAACGAAATTCTCAACAAATGCGATCACACTCTGCTGCTTCAAACCGCGACAACAAGCGAAATCAACGCGCTCTGCGCCGACGCGCTCAGGTATAAAACCGCGTCGGTCTGCGTTCCGCCCTGCTACGTTCGCCAAGCCGCAGAAATGCTCAAGGGCGAGGTCAAGGTCTGCACCGTAATCGGCTTCCCGAACGGCAACACCACAAGCAATTGCAAGGCATTTGAGACCCGCGAGGCTGTCGAAAACGGCGCCGACGAAATCGATATGGTCATCAACCTCGGCGCTCTGCGCGAGGGCAATTACGATTACGTCAGGGATGACATCATAGCGGTTCGAAACGCCTGCAAGGGCAAAATCTTAAAGGTCATCATCGAAACCTGCCTTCTTACCGACGATGAAAAAAGAATTATGTGTAAAATTGTATCTGAATCGGGTGCCGATTACATCAAAACGAGCACCGGCTTTTCGAAATCGGGCGCGACGTTCGATGACGTCAAGCTCTTCGCCGAAAATGTCGAATCAAACTTAAAAATCAAGGCGGCAGGCGGCATTTCGTCGGTCGAGGACGCAAAGGAATTTTTAGCACTCGGCGCCGACAGATTAGGCACAAGCCGCATCGTAAAAATCGCGAAAGAGATGGGAATATGACAGACCTTCAATTGATAAAAATGGCTGAAAATGCCGCGAATAACGCATATTCGCCCTATTCGGGCTTTAAGGTCGGAGCGGCGCTTCTTGCAAGGGACGGTCGCGTTTTCTGCGGCTGTAATATCGAAAACGGCTCCTATTCGGCAACAATCTGCGCCGAAAGGGTAGCGATGACAAAGGCTGTGAGCGAGGGCGTGCGCGAATTCGAAAGCATCGCCATCGTCGGCGGAAGCGACGATTTTTCAAAGCCCTGTATGCCCTGCGGAGTTTGCCGTCAATTTATTTCGGAATTTTGCGGCGGCGATTTCAGGCTGATCTTCAAAAGCAACGACGAAATTTTGATAAAAACCTTAGATGAAATGCTCCCGAACAGATTTGAATTATAGAGGTAAATTATGCGAATTTACGATATAATCGATAAAAAAAGGTGCTCGCTTGCCCTTAACAAGGAAGAAATCGACTTTTTCGTTCAGGGATATGCGAAGGGTGAGCTGCCCGACTATCAGATAAGCGCGCTTTTAATGGCGATCTGCATAAACGGCATGAACGACCAAGAAATCGCCTGCATGACAAGCGCAATGGCAAATTCGGGCGATATGCTCGACCTTTCCCGCTTTGGCGATAAATCGGTCGATAAGCATTCGACGGGCGGCGTCGGCGATAAAACCACCCTCATCCTTGCGCCGATAGTCGCAAGCCTCGGCTGCACCGTTTGCAAGCTTTCGGGCAGGGGATTGGGTCACACGGGCGGCACTCTCGACAAGCTCGAATCAATAAAGGGCGTTAGAATCGACCAAACGCCCGAGGAATTTATGAAAATCGCCTCGGAATGTGGCCTTTCGGTCTGCGGCGCGGGGGCAAATATCGCTCCCGCTGATAAAAAGCTTTACGCACTTCGCGACGTGACCGCCACCGTTTCGAGCATCCCGCTTATAGTTTCAAGCATTATGAGCAAAAAGCTCGCAGGCGGCGCGAAATCGATAGTGCTCGACGTAAAAACAGGCTCGGGCGCGTTTATGAAAACCTACGAGGAATCACGCGAGCTTGCGAACCGTATGGTCTCGGTCGGTAAATTGAACGGCAGAAATATGTCGGCTGTCATCACAAATATGGCGCGCCCCTTGGGCTATTGCATCGGAAACAGCCTTGAGGTTGCCGAAGCTGTCGCGCTTTTAAAGGGTCGGGGCTCGGATTTCGGACTTTATGAAATCTGCGTCACCTTGGCAAGCGAAATGGTCGCGCTATCGAAGGGCATCGACGCTCAATCGGCACGCGAATCGGTCGAAGAGGTATTGAAAAACGGCAAGGCATACGAAAAATTCTTGGAGTGGATTTCGCTTCAGGGCGGGGACGTCAGCGTTTTCGACGACCTCGACAGCTTCGCAAGCGCGAAATATACGACCGAATTAAGGTCGGAGCAAGAGGGATATATCGTCTCTGCCGATGCATCGGGCATGGGCATTGCGGCGATGATGCTCGGCGCGGGCAGGGCATCGAAGGAGGCTGAAATCGACCCGACCGCGGGCATTATTCAGCTCAAGCGCGTCGGCGATTACGTTAAAAAGGGCGACGTCATCGCTCGTTTTCAGTCAAGCAGCGTTGTCGACCAAGCAGCTGCTCATGCGCGCTGGATTTCTTCAATCGTCTTTTCCGAAAATCCCCCCTCACCCGAGCCCTTGGTCTATGAAATCATAAGATAATTTTAAAGGAGAGTTCTTCAGAGCTCTCCTTTTTTTCTCGAAAAATGCGAAAAAACGCATAATTTTAGCTGTTTTTTAAAGACGATCGGCGAAATCGCTTTACCAAGGTGTTGCATTATCGCGATAATCGTGTTATAATTGCTACATATAATTATAATCTTTGTAAAAATAGAGGCAGATAAAAGGAGAACGAACAATGTTAAAGCGCATATTTGCATTAATTTTGACGTTGATACTTACGGTTGTGAGCATTCCGATACAAGCGATCGCAACCGAAATAGGCGAATGGATTCCTTCGCCCGAGCTTCCTACCTCGTCGGGTGAGGTCGGCTTGATCGAGCCTATGGAGATAGAAGTTGTTGACAATCTTAACAGCGGGGAGGATAATCACGACCCCGCACTTGACTATGCCGATTTGACGCCCGATTCTACCGGCATCACCGGCGAATGTACTTGGGCGCTTTACGGCACCGAGCTCGTCATTTCCGGTAACGGCAAAATGGCGGATTATAACGATACAGATAACCGTGCTCCTTGGGGTACTTCGATTACCAAGGTGACGATAGGCTCCGGAGTTACCAATATAGGCAATTCTGCGTTTGGCAGTTGTAAAAGCCTTACAAGTGTAACTATCCCCGAAACGGTTAAGACCATCGGCTCTTTTGCCTTTGAAAACGCAAGTGCGCTTACAAGCGTTTCGCTCCCCGAGGGCGTCGAGGAAATCGGCTTGCAGGCGTTTCGTAACTGCACAAAATTGAGTTCTGTTTCGCTTCCCGAAAGCCTTGCTTTGGTTGGAGAAGAGGCGTTTTTAGGCTGTAATCTCAGCTATACCAGATATAACAGCGGAAATTTTTACGGCAAGTATTTGGGTAACCCGAGCAACCCTTACGTTTTGCTGTATTCGGTCGCGCCGAACAACAATAACTATTCTTATAAGCTGACCTCGTTCACGGTTCACCCCAACACCCGCGTTATAGGTCCGACTGCTTTTTACAATAAAACCGATTTGACAACCGTGACCTTAAGCGCATCGCTTCAGGGTATTTCAGATTATGCCTTTTACGGCTGTACCGCTCTTACCAACCTGACGCTTCCCGAAAGCGTTTCGCATATCGGCGCAGGTGCGTTTTATAACTGCGTGGGCATTACTGATGCTAATACCGATTCTTTGAAATATATCGGCAATGGCGCTTTCGGCGGTTGCTTGGGCATTACCTCCGTCGATTTCTCGGATAAGCTTGAATATATCGGCGCGCAAGCCTTTTACGGCTGTTCAAATCTCGGAAGCTTAACTCTTTCCGATAATTTGAACTATCTCGGCGAAAATGCGTTTTATGGCTGTAAATCCTCGATTTATTATACCTATTCCAACGCCACTTATATTTCGAGCACTAACAATAAATACCATACCTTGGTAAAGGTCAACAGCCAAGCTCTTACAAGCTTCAGCATCCCGAGCAGCACTAAGATTATTCTTGAAAACGCTTTCAACGGCTGTAATAAGCTTACCTCGTTAACGCTTCCGAGTTCTCTTAAATATATCGGCTACGGAGCGTTTAACGGATGTTCGGGCTTGGCGTCGCTTGATGTTCCCGCTTCTGTGACCTATATTGGTAACGCGGCGTTTTCGGGCTGTAGCAGCTTGCAGTCGCTGTCGCTTCCTTACGTTGATATCCTCCATCAGCTGTTTGGAAAAACAAGTGGAGAGGGCTTGTATACCGCGGCTTATAATACCACCGCTTATTATATACCCACTTCGTTAAAAACTATTTCTGTAAAAGGCGGAAATATAAAAGCACAGGCGTTTGAAAATTTCACCTCGCTTACGTCAATCACGCTTTCCAACACGCTTGAAATCGGTAAGTACGCTTTTAGAAATTGTTCGTCGATAAAGACAATGACCATCCCCAAAAGCGTCCAAGTTATGGGCGAGGGCATTTTTAGCGGTTGCTCCTCGCTTGAAGAATTGACGATTCCGTTTGTCGGAAATTCACGCAAGAACGTATCGGATACTAAACTGTTTCCGCTGGGTTATATGTTCGGTACAAGCTCCTATACGGGTTCGTATGAAGCAGAGCAATATGCCAGCACATCATCGAAATTCATATTTTACATACCTTTATCGCTTACAAAGGTAATCGTAACCGATGGCGATGCGATATTCTACGGTGCATTTTACAATTGCAGTAGCTTGAAAACGTTAATTCTCGAAGAGGGAATAACCGAAATTGCTGACTATGCGTTTTATTCCTGCACGTCGTTGACCGAGATTTCGATTCCCGAAGGTGTTGAATATATAGGAGAAAACGCTTTTATTTGGTGTTCGGCTTTGAGCAATGTTACGCTTCCCGAAAGCGTCGAAATCATAGGCTCGCATGCGTTCTATGCTTGCACATCTTTGACGAATTTTTCGATTCCTGCGGGCGTTGTATATATAGGCGATTTGGCTTTTGCCCAATGTAGTGTTTTGCCCGAAATTTTGATTCCTGATGGCGTTGAACATATAGGCTATGGTGTTTTTCATGAGTGTAATGCTTTGACTTCGATTTCGATTCCCGATAGTATTCAATACATCGGTGATTCAGCCTTTGATTACTGTCCGTCACTTTCGTATAACACAGATGGAATAGCTAATTATCTCGGCAATGACACTCATCCTTACTTGGTGCTTGTAAGCACAGTGTCTAAAGACATAACAAGCTTTGATTTTTATCCTCAAACCAAAATTATGTCGTCTTTTTCGTTTGAGAGTTGCGAAAGCTTAACAAGTATAAAAATACCCGAAGGATTTACTAGAATTCCGAGCTATGCTTTCGATGGTTGTTCTAAACTTTCCTACGTTTATATTCCCGAAAGTGTGGAGGAAATTTCGAGGCAAGCCTTTGCCTACAGCGGACTGACAGAAATCCAACTTCCGAGTAATCTTAAGGTGATTGATGACTACGCGTTTGCCTACAGCGGACTGACAGAAATCCAACTTCCGAGTAATCTTGAGGTGATTGATGACTACGCGTTTGCCGGTTGTTCTGCCTTAACAAGCATAGTTATTCCCGATACAATCACAATAATACCGGGTTATGCATTTTATGATTGTACAAAGCTATCGGATGTTATTATCCCTGAAGGTGTTAAAACTATAGGCGACGGGGTGTTTAAAAACTGCACTTCGTTAAAAAGCGTGGTTATTCCCGATAGTGTTGAAAGCATAGGCGCTGAAGTGTTTGCGGATTGCACTAGCTTGGAATCAATTACTATTCCGTTTGTCGGCGATAAGAGAAAAACTTCATCCGATACCTATCAATATCCGTTAGGTTGGATATTCGGTGTTCGGAGCAAAGCAGGATTGGTAAGTACGAGGCAGTATTATCACGGTTCGCGTACCACCTCGACAACCTCGTCGACCTATTACATCCCTTCGTCGTTAAAGACAGTTGCGGTTACCGACGGTGATTTGAATTACGGTGCGTTTTATAACTGTAACAACATCGAAAAGATCATCATCGGTGAGGGCGTGAATAATATCACTCCCGATGCATTTATCGGCACTACCTTGCTTGAGGGATTCGAGGTCTCAAAACGCAACCCCAATTACAGCGATTCATACCGAATCCTTTACAACAAGGACAAGACCGAAATTATATGGACACCCGATAACCACACCTTTAAGCTTGTAATAAATTACACCTACGCAAACGGCGAGACCGCCTTTGATACTATCAATAAGGGTTTAAAGGCTGGCGATGCATACAGCGTCGAAATTCCCGAAATATTAGGCTATACTCCCAATTACACCGAGATTTCGGGCACGATGCCTGCGTATGACCTTACGATCGACGTGATCTATTACGAGCACGAGCTTATCGCTCGCGGGGACTGCAATTCGGATATAAGCTGGACGCTTTATGCCGACGGGACGCTGGTGCTTCGCGGAAGCGGGGAAATGCCCGACTACACAAGCGGCACCGCACCGTGGGCTGCTTATGCCGATAAGGTGCAGACCGTCTATATCGATTCGTCAATCACTAATATCGGTGCATATTCCTTTGAAAACTGCGTAAATCTGACCTTTATCGATTACGGCTACGGCATCAAAACGATTGGCGCATACGCATTATCGGGCTGTAGCTCGCTCGATAGCTTTAAGCTTCCTTCGACGGTGAGCGTCATCGCCGAGGGCGCCTTCGCAAACTGCTCGGGGCTTGAAACCGTAATAATCCCCGACAGCATCAAAACGATCTCCGACAAAGCCTTTTATAACTGCGGCAGCCTCGTAAAGCTAACCGTCGGCGGCGCGGTAACGACGATCGGAAACGATGCGTTTGCAAATTGCGCAAATCTTACCCAGATATACTTCCGCGGCGAGCCCGCTACCATGGGAACGAACGCATTCGGCTCGACAAGCGGAAAATACGTCTATTATTACAGCACGATAAGCGGCTGGGAATCGGTTATCAGCGAGAGCAAATATTACGGCTACCTCGCGTTCCCATATAACGCGATTTCCAACGAAAAATTCAACGGCACGAACGTGTTTATCATCAAGGTCGTCGATAAATACAACACCCCGCTCGTAGGCGCTGTGGTCAAATTGGGCGACGAGACCCAAACCACGATGAAGGGCGGCATGGCGTATTTCGTCAAGCCCGAAATCGCGACTAAGCTTGAAATAACCTACTCCGACCACGAACAGTATATCGATAGCGAATATATGCCCAACGACCTATCGATTATGGATATCGTCGTGATGACCGACCTTCCCTCGCACGTTCAGGGCGTTCGCGTTAACGGTAAATCGGTCGCAACCTCGGTCGTTACCATCAATTCTGGCGAAAGCAGCGTTGTTTCGATTACGGTAAGCGGTTATTCGAAATATACCATCACCAAATACGAGCTTTATCAGGGCAACCGCTTGATCAATACCAATTGGACCGACGCAAGCGAGACCACCTTTAAGGTTTCCTCGACCTCGTTCGAGGAGGGTCAAACCGTCGTTGTCCGTATGCACACCTCCGACGGAGGTATGGTTGCAAGCGGCTTGAATATCGACGTTGTCAAGCTCGCGAAAATCGATGAAAAGCAGGTCGTTGCCGAGCTTTCCGACGTAAAGCTCAACGTTGATCTCGACGCGTTCGGCAAACTTGTTTTCAACCTGCCCTTCAAGGTCAATAACGAAAAATTCACCTACTACACCGAGGGCAGAACCATTCACGTCGGTATCAACGTCGACGTGACCAAGCTCAAGAGCGATAAATTCTCGAAGGCGAGAATCGAAAAAGAGGTTGAAAATTCGATCAAAAAGAAGGATTCCTCGCTTGAAGATGAGGTCTCTGTCGAAATCGGCGGTTATATCGAGATCGAATATCTCGGCAACGGCGAATATCGTATCAAGACGAGCTACGTTAAGATGCGTGTCGAGGTTGGCGTCGAGGCGAAGCTGCAGGCAAGCTTTTACGGCATCGTCGGCGTTTATTTCAAGGTCGGATTAAGCGCTGCCGGTCAGCTCGAGCTGAAAATCGATCATTTCGATGCCGAGGACGGCTTTAAATTCCAGCAGGCAGATATCACGCTTGAAAATAAGCTTGACCTCGAGGGCGGTGTTACCCTTCTTTGGGGCGCGGGCACGGCAGGCGTTTACGGCGCTATGACGATGGGCTTCACTATCGCGATCATACCCGAAACCGAGGTAAAAACCGTCTACGTCACGGGCGATTTCGGTCTCCGTTGGTCGGTTCTTTGGGGTATCTATAAGGGCTCGTATTCCTTCGCATCGGGCGATATTTACCGATGGCCCGAGGAAGCAAGTACCTTTATGATGCGGCTTTACGAGGTAAGACGCGATCCTTCGAATTATCAAGATAACGATCGAGGCTACCTCGATACGCGCTCGGATTGGCTTGCTCCCCTTGAAGAGGGAATACTTCAAACGAGCATCTACGAAAACGTATCACCCGAAATCGTCACCTGCGGCGATACCACGATGATGGTATGGCTCGACGATAACGCCGAGCGCGATTTGGATAACTTCCAAGCACTTTATTATTCCATCCTCGTCGACGGCGTATGGTCGGCTCCGAAGCAGGTCGATAATAACGACACCTTCGATTGCGAATTCGCCGTTTACAGCGACGGAAGCAAAATTTATATCGTCTATACCGAAATGACCTCGCGTATGAATATCGATAATCTCGATATTTCAAGCGCCGAATCGGTTGCCGAGCTTGTCACCAAGGTCGAGCTCAATCTCGTTGTTTACGAAAACGGCGAATTTTCGACGGTAAAGCGCATAACCGATAACGAAATTTGCGAGCAGAGCCCGAGGATTGGCAAGGTAAACGGTAGGATCGCTGTTCTGTGGCTTGAATCCAACGCGATGGGCATCGACGAGCAAGAATACGATAATTCTATCGTCGTTTCCTACCTCGAAAACGGCATTCTCGGCGAAGCGGTCACGCTTGTAAACAGCGAAAACAGCATTTCTGATATGGCGGCTATCGAGCTCGACGGCTTGGAATACCTCGCATATATCATCGATGCCGACGGCGACGATGCAACCATCGACGATAAAACCCTTGTCATCCGCGATATCGGCGGAAGCGCGGTCATGCTCGATAACGGTATGATTTCGAAGCTCGATCGCGCGACCGTTGCAGGCAAGAGCGTTCTCACCTGGAGCAACAACGGCAGGGTTTATATGGTCAACCACCGTGACGCAACCCCCGTTTGCCTTACCGACGAAAATTCGGATGCCTCGAACGGCTATGAAATTATCGCGATAGACGACGAGCGTTCGCTCCTGCTTTTCAGCGACGATAACGCGTCAGAGCAGGGAAGCGATATTTACGGTATCGTCTTCGATGACGAACGCGCTCTTACCAAGGCGATAAGATACACCGAAGCCGAGGGCTATATCGCGTCCTATGCGGCTTATGGCGCAAACGATGAAATTTACGTTGTTTATAACCAAACGATAGCGACGGTTACCTCCGATAAGGTCGAAACGAGCAGCAATTTGTGCTACACCATGCTCGATTTCGGCGTCGATATCGCGATAACCGAAATCGATTTCGATATCCAAAACGCGATAAATGGCATCGAGGCGCCTGTCGAAATCACTATCGAAAATAAGGGAAGCGTGCCGATTAACGGCGTTCTCGTAAGGCTATACGACGCAAACGGCGAAATTGTAAGCGAGGATATCGTCGAAATCGCCCTTGCATCGGGTGAGGTCAATACGATAAACGGCTACCTTTCCATCCCCGATGAAATCCTAAAGGACGATTATCAATTGATGATCCTTCCGATAATAGCAAGCACTCCTGCCGACGATAAGGACGAGCGAGACAACGAATATCTTGTTACCTTGGCATATTCCGATATGTCGATAACCGCCGAGCAGAAGATAATTTCCGATAAAAATTACATCCTCTTTACCGTTGTGAACGAGGGTAACGTCGCATCGAGCGGTTACCTTTCGGTTTACGCCGAGGATCGATTGATCGCGTCGATGCAATCCGACGTTATCGCGCCGAGCGCTACCGAGCAATACCTTATCGATATCAACGCGCTTACAAGCGTCGAGGATAAGCTCTTGACCTGCGCAGTGAGGGCAGATTATTACGACCCCTTCACACTTAACGATAAGGCAAGCGTTTACCTCTTGCATATCGATAACGATTCGCTCGCCGTTACCCCCGAGGACGCGGTAATTAACCCCCTCCTTTCGGATAACGTCTTGTATTTCGATAAGTATACAGATACCTCCGTCAGCCTTACGATAACCGCCGAGGCGGAAAGCTTCGTCTCTATCGACGGCTTGACAAAGGGTATTGATTACACGGTAAATTACGACGAGATCACTATCAATTCAAGCTACCTCTTAAGTCTTGACGAGGGCTCGACAAGCCTAATGCTTGTGTTCAAGAAGAACGGCCAAGACGAGGTAATAAGAACGCTTACCCTTGCGATAAGCGATACGACCCCGATAACGCTCGAGGGCGAGCTTGCCATTTTGGGCGACGCTTATATCGGCGAAACGATTTATGCCGATCTTTCGAGCATCACCCCCAAGGACTTTGGCGCAAGCTATCGCTTCGTCATCGACGGTATAACCGTTTCGACCGAAAGCAGCTACCAAATCAAGCCCGAGGACGACGGCAAGACTATCATTCTGCAGGTAACTGCGGGCGAGGGTTATATCGGTAGCTTTGAAGCAAGCGTAACGGCAAGCAAAAAGGTAGGCGAGATGCCCAACAAGCCCATCGTTTCGAGCGTCGAGCACGACAAGATAACCCTTGTTCTCGTAAACGGCGTCGAATATAGCGTAGACGGCATCAATTGGCAGGACGAAAACCAATTCACCGGCCTTGCGCCGAACCGCGAATACCAAATTTACGCAAGAAGACGCGCGACCGAAACGACGCTTCCCAGCGTTATGACCGAGCCCGTTTCCGTCACCACCGCAAAGGCGAACGTTTTGCCGCCCGAAGCACCTACGCTTTATGGCAGGACGAGCGAAAGCATAACGCTTCAGACAATTTCGGGTGTTGAATATAGCCTTGATATGGTGGTATGGAGCGAAAGCGCGACCTTTAACGGGCTTACCCCCGACACCGAATATCGCGTCTATGCGCGTTATAAGGAAACCGATTCCACCTACGCCAGCGCTATCGTTTCCGAAAGCTTTAAAACAAAGCCCGTCTACGTTTCGGGAATAACTCTTACCGAAAGCGTAACCCTTTACACGGGCGACAGTGTTCAGCTTGAATGGAATATTACCCCCGCAAACGCGACCAACCAAGTCGTTTACCTTGTCTCGCTTGATGAAGCGATCGCCACCGTCAACGCATACGGCGAGGTGACGGGCGTCAAGGAGGGCTATGCCTATATTACAATCACCACTGCAGACGGCAGCTTTACAGATACCTGCGCCGTGACCGTCACCTGCTCGCACGCGAGTATTGTAAGAGTTCCCGAAAAGGAATCCGACTGTATGAACGCGGGCTGGGACGCTTACAGCGTATGCGACGATTGTGATCGACTTTTCGATTCTCGTGAAAACGAGCTCGATGATATCCCGTACAGAGAGCTTAACGACATCCACGTCGGCGAAACCGAGCTTCTGAATTATTCCGAGCCTATCCATAGCACACAAACCGACGGCTACACAGGCGATGTCAAGTGCTTGGGATGCGGCGATATTATCGAATACGGTCATCCGATAACCGTAGATCCCCACGAGGAAAAGGACGATTGGACGACCGACGGCGAAAACCATTGGAAGAACTGCTCGATTTGCGATACTGCAATCGATTCCACCATTGAATCGCACAGCGAGGGTGAATGGGTCGAGCTCGATGACGGAAGCTATGAGCTTCGCTGTGATAAATGCGGCGAGCTGCTCGAAACCAAGCCCGCATCGGTTATGCTCGGCGACGTAAATAACGACGGCATTGTCAACCAATACGACTATATTCTTATCAAGCGCCATTACTTCGAAACCCGAATTCTTAACGATGACGAAATGGTAAGAGCAGACGTCAACAGGGACAATAAGGTCGACCAGTACGACTATATACTCGTCGCCCGTCATTATTTCGGCACCTACGAAATCAAATAATCGACAAACGCGCAATAAAGAAAGCCGCGAGGTATACCTCACGGCTTTTCTTTTTTTAAACTATATAAATTTCGCAGGGGACCTGCCTGCGCTTTGCATAATCGATAGTGTATTTTGTGCCGGTCGAGGCACCGTCCCAAATGGCTATAACAAGGTCTGCGTGGTCGACTATCTGCTTGTTGCGGATAAGCGGCGCGCTTCTGCCGTAAAGGTCGTACTTGGGCAAAATTATAAGCTTTTCGATGCCGTGCTTGTCGGCGTAACGCTCGGCAAGGCTGTCGACCCCAACAGCTCCGCCCGATATGATAAGGCTTGCGTCGGGCGGGATGTATTTATCTATTTCGGCGGCGGTGATCCCGCGCGAGCCGATTACTGCTACCTTCATTTTCTTTTTCCTTTGCAAAGTTTTTCGATAACCCTTCTCGGGAAAAGGCTTATCAGCCAAAAATTCGAATAAAGCGTGTGAGATGCCGATTTAACGCTTTTTCTTTTGCCGTTTTTGGTGTAGTGCGAAACGACGCAAAGCACGTTTTTCCTTAAAACGCTCTCGTTTTCGAACTGATTGTCGCCGCGGCAGATAAGCTTGTCCTTCTTTACCTTAACGATTCTGTGAAGTATAAAATCGCCGTTATCGCGGGTGTAAAGGATAATATCGCGCCTTTTCAATTTGTTGGGGCTGACAACCGTGACGCTGTCCTTGCCGTCCTTTAGCAGGGGAAGCATGCTCGTCCCGTGTATAACAAAGGTCGCGCTTCCGCCTTTTGAAAGCTGCTCCTCGATCAAGGGGTAAATTTCCTTTAAGGTGACGAATTTATTCAAGAATTCCCGCCTCGGTTATCTTTTTGATAAAGGCGGAAACGTCGGCTTTCGCTATCGATTCGGTCACGTCGTATTCGCTTAAAAGGCGAGAAACAATTTCGTTTTCGTCCAAGCCCTCGGAAAGCAAATTCCAAATCATCGCACCGCTTTCGTTCAGCGTGAGCATCCCGTTAAAGGATATTTCGCCGCCCAAGCTCATAACGACGTAGCTGTCGGCAACCCTTCTTAAAACGAATCCGTCCTTGATTTTCATATTATACCCCTTAATATGTCACTTTTTTCTTATTATAAATCCAATATACGCTTTTGTCAACGAAAAAACAGAAGCATACGATAAAAACAGCAATAATAACAGTTGATTTTAGGCTTTACTTTTGTTATTATATATATGTATAAATATGTAGAAATCAGGTGGAAATTTTGAAATATATCGTAATGCTTTGCGACGGTATGGCAGACCTGCCGATAGCCGCGCTCGGAAAAAAGACCCCGATGGAGGTTGCAAGCAAGCCCTGCATGAATATGCTCGCGTCTAAGGGCTTAAACGGCATGGTCGAAACCGTTCCCGAGGGAATGGTTCCCGAAAGCGATACCGCGAATTTGGCGGTAATGGGCTATGACCCCAAAATATATTCGAACGGCCGCTCGCCGCTCGAGGCTGCCAGCATGGGCATCGAAATGGCTGACGATGAAACCGCGATCCGCGCAAATATCGTAGCTCTCGGCGGAGAGGGCGAATACGAGGATTTGATTATGCTCGACCATTCCTCCGACGAGATCCCGACCGAGCAGGCGCGTGTCTTGATCGACGCCGTTCAAAAGGAATTGGGCAACGATTTTATGCGCTTCTATTGCGGCATTTCCTACCGTCATTGTCTTATCTGGAAGAATTGCCCCGAATTTAACGATTTTTCGCGCCCCCACGATATAATCGGCAGAAGGGTAGGCGACTACCTTCCCGAATCCGCCTCCTCCCGCCCTATGCGCGAGCTTATGAAGGCATCCTACGACCTGCTCAATAACCACCCCTTGAATATCGAACGCGCCTCCAAGGGTCTTAAAAAGGCAAACTCCTTGTGGCTCTGGAGCCCCGGCAAAAAGCCGACGCTGCCGTCGTTTAAGGAAAAAACAGGCCTTGACGCTTCGGTCGTCTGCGCAGTTGACCTTATCAAGGGCATCGGCTTTTGCGCAGGCATGAGCGTTCCCGCCGTCGAAGGTGCAACCGGCACTCTTGATACAAATTATCAAGCAAAGCGCGATATGGCTATCAAGGAGCTTGAAAACGGTTCCGACTTCGTTTATATCCACGTCGAAGCGCCCGATGAATGCGGACATCAAGGCAAGGTGGACGATAAGATAGAATCTATCGAAAACATCGATAAATACATACTTTCGGGACTTATCGATTATTTAAGAAGTAAATCCGAGCCCTTCCGCATCCTTTTGCTTCCCGACCACCCGACGCCTATTTCGGCGCGCACCCATATCCGCGCACCCGTACCCTTCGTGATTTACGATTCAAGCGCCGAAATCGATTCGGGCTTTGATATCTATTCCGAATCCAACGGCAACGCAAGCGGCGTTTATATTCCGCGCGGCGAGGACCTCTTGACCAAATTTTTAGGAGAAAATTAAATGAAAAGTATACAATCCGAAGGCTTTGTAACACCGAAGGACTATGTCCATTATCTGCGCTTCAATATGCTCAAGGGCAGATATTACCGCTTAAAATGCATCGCGTTCTTCTTCTGCGTTGCCGTCATCGCTATCTGGCTTTTGCTTGCGGGACTTCAAACCGGCAATAAGAGCCTCTGGATGATTGCAGGCGTTATCGTGCTCTGCATCGGTATGTTCTTCTACACCGTGAATAATAACGTAAAGCGCCTCTGCACCAAATCCGCAAAGGTCGTCCGCGCTACCCAGCGCACCCAATTCGGCAAAAACGGCTTCGTTTTCGAGCTTGTGTTCAACAACCCCGAGGAAGAGGACGAATATAACGAAATCCTCTACGACGAGGTCGAAATGATCTATCTCGCGCCTCACGCGATGTACGTGTATATAGAAAAACGCTCGGTGGTAATAATCCCCAAGCGTAATCTTAAAATCGCTCCCATCGAAGCGCGTGCATTCCTTGAAAAATTCGTAGACGCTCAAAAGCTCTGCATCTGCGTCTGACAAAATTCTATGAGTCGGTCGATATCGTCGGTCGACTCTTTCCTTGCGACAAGCCCCAAGCGGCGCTTAAGGGCGGATTCGCAAATCCTTTTGCAGTAGTGCGAAAATTCCTCACTCGGCTTTCGCTCCTTGCCCAAATAAAGGTCAAGGTATGAATAATTACAAGCTTTGTTCGTGAATTCGACCTGCATGACAGTGTAATGCTTGCCCGCCTCCGAAACGAATATTTCCTCAACGATTTCAAATCCGTTGTCCCATAAATATCTGCGAAGCTCCTCTTGCGCCGACATCGGCTGGAGTATAAGCGTCGCCTTGCGGGCAATTTCGCTTCGGTCGATAATTTTGGCGATAAGCTCGCCCCCCATACCGCAAATCGCGGCGGAGGTAACGCTCCGCCCGTCAAATGCGTCGAACCCGTCGGATCGGATAAATTCGATGTCGACTCCCTGCGCCGACGCGTTCTCCTTGCCCTTTAAAAGGGGAAGCTCGTTTATGTCGGATGCAATCGCGCGCGTAGCGAGAGAAAGCCTTACGACTTCGATCGCGAGATAAGCGTGGTCGCTCCCGATATCCGCGAAAAGGGTATTGTTTTCAAGCTTTTTAAGTATTTTCACGACTGCTGAAAGTCGGTTCCCGAGATTCGACATTTATGTAACTCCCTAACAACCTTGGCGGCTTTCACCGCCAAAGGTCAAAATCCTCACGCCTTAAGGTTCTTAATCGCCTTTTGCGCCTTGTACGCCAATTTTTCGGCGTAGCAGCATTGCCTTATCAAAAGCTTTGCCGCCATGCAGCCGACCGCCGCGCCGAGCGCCGTTAAAAGCAGGCAGGTGCATCCCTTGTTGCAGGCAACCGTTTTTTTGAAATTCATCATAAAAATCACCTCGCTGCTATTATGCGACGCGATTTCAAAAGTTATACTATCATATAAAATGAATTTTATCAAGCGGTTTGATGGTGACTTTCCGAAAAATGCAATATTTTTGGGGAAAACTATTGACAAATCATATCTTCGAAGCTATAATGGATAGTGCGCTTTTGCGTCTATTTCTCGAAGGAGTGAAAATATGCTCGATTTAAAGAAACTCCTTGACGGAAGTTTGGAGTCGGTCGAATTTTCAATCGAAATCGATGATTGCAGCTTCGTTGACGATGCCGTCAGCGGTGAAGCGGTTGCGCAGGGAAGGGTGACTAACCATTCGGGTCTTGTTTTGCTCGATGGTGTTGTTGAACCGAACCTTACCGTCGCTTGTGCAAGATGCGGTGCCGATATCAATTATAACGAACCGATTCTGCTTAACGCAAAAATAACCGATAAGCTCGCAAATGAGGATGAGGACGAATTCATCATTATGCAGGATTTCGCGATAGATATCGAGGAAATCGTTAGAACTGCGTTGATACTTGAGCTCCCCACCAGATATTTGTGCGATGAGGATTGCAAGGGCATCTGCCCGAAATGCGGCAAAAACCTCAACGAGGGTGATTGCGGTTGCGACAGCGGCGAACACGATTCGCGCTGGGACGTGCTGAAGGATTTCTTCGGCGAATAAATTACGTAAAAGAAAAAAACATAGAACTATCAAGGAGGATTCCAACGATGGCTGTACCTAAGAGAAAAGTATCCAAGGCAAGAAGAGATAAGAGAAGATCTTCTGTATGGAAGCTCGACCTCCCCGGAATGACCAAGTGCCCCAAGTGCGGTGAATACATTCTTTCTCACCGTGTTTGCAAGAGCTGCGGTAGCTACGGCGGAAAAGTCGTTCTTCAGGTTAAGGATAAAGACTAACGAATTAGCGTGTTGCACCCCGCAACACGCTTTTTTGTAATCTAAGGGTGCGTAAATATGGTTAACGTTATATCGGTCGAGCGCAAGTCCCACGCCGAAAAATGCGGGATAAAGGCTTATGACAAGTTAATATCTATAAACGGTCACGAAATCAACGACGTGCTCGATTACCGCTTTTATATCATGGAATCGACGCTTGTTATCGACCTTTTGCGCGGAAGCGAAAAGCATACGCTTGCAATCGTCAAGGACGAATACGACGATATCGGACTTGAGTTTTCGACCTATCTTATGGACGAAAAAAAGCGTTGCAGAAATAACTGCATCTTCTGCTTTATCGACCAAAATCCCAAGGGTATGCGTGAAACCGTCTATTTTAAGGATGACGACGAAAGATTGAGCTTCCTTATGGGCAATTACGTCACGCTTACCAACCTTAAGGACTCGGATATAGAACGAATCATAAAAATGCGCATCTCTCCCATAAATATTTCGGTTCATACCACCGACCCGATTTTGCGCGTCGAAATGATGCGTAACAAATATGCGGGCGAGTGCTTGAAATATATAAAAATGCTCGATGCACACGGCATTAATATCAACGCACAGCTTGTGCTCTGCCGCGGTATTAACGATTCACACGCGCTTGAGCGAAGCTTATCTGACCTTTTAAGCCTTGAAAATATCGAATCGATCGCGCTTGTCCCCTGCGGATTGACGGGTCACCGCGATAATCTTTATCCGCTTAAGCCGTTCGATGCTGACAGCGCCGCAGACGTGCTCGAAATTGCCGAAAAATACGGCGACGAAAGCCTTGAAAAAAGGGGAATGAGGCTTGTTTATCCCTCGGATGAATTTTACCTTTTGTCGGGTAAGCCTCTACCCGATGCCGAATTTTACGAGGGCTATCCTCAGCTCGAAAACGGCGTCGGAATGATAAGAAGCGACTCCGACGAATTTTACGAATGTCTTGAAAATCTCCCCGAAATGGAGTATAATAGAAGAGTAAGCGTCGCAACCGGCGAAGCCGCGTATGAATTTATCAATTCCTTGGCGGTTGACGCGATGAAGAAATATAAAAATCTTAAGGTCGACGTTTATAAAATCAAGAATGATTTCTTCGGCGGAAGCGTGACCGTTTCGGGCCTCGTCACGGGCGGCGATATCCTCAATCAGTTGAAGGGTAAGGACCTCGGCGAAGAATTGTTGATTCCCGAAAATATGCTGAGAAGCGAAATGGATATGTTCCTCGATAACCTGACGCTTGACGAATTGTCAAACGCGCTGTCGGTAAAGGTCACCGTCTGTACGAGAGGCGGATATGAGCTTTGCGAGGCTATGACGGGACTTAAATCTGATTATTAATGAAGAAAGGACGTAAAAAATGGCAAAATGTACAGTTGCGGTTGTCGGCAGACCTAACGTCGGCAAAAGCACCTTCTTCAATAAAATAGCGGGCGAAAGAATCTCGATAGTCGAGGATACCCCCGGCGTAACCCGCGACAGAATCTATTGCGACGTTGAATGGAACGGCAGACAAATGCTGTTTATCGATACCGGCGGTATCGAGCCCACCACCGAAAACACCCTGCTCAAGCAGATGCGCGATCAGGCGCTTATCGCTATCGGCTCTGCCGACGTTATCATCTTTATGGCTGAGCTCCAAACCGGCGTAACCGCGGCGGATAGAGAAATCGCCTCGATGCTTAAAAAGAGCCGCAAGCCTGTCGTCGTTGCGGTAAATAAGGTCGACACCGTCGGTGAAACCCCCGCAGGCTTTTATGAATTTTACGAGCTTGGATTTGAGGACGTTATCCCCGTTTCCTCGGTTCACGGTACCGGCACGGGCGATATTCTCGACTGCGTCATTTCCTATCTCCCCGAGGAATACGTCAATCCCGAGGAGGAGGGAAGCATCCGCGTAGCGGTCATCGGTAAGCCTAATGCGGGCAAAAGCTCGATAATCAATCGAATCACGGGCGAGGACAGAGCGATAGTTTCGGATATGCCCGGCACAACGAGAGATGCTATCGACAGCTTCGTCGAGAATAAATACGGCAAATATATCTTCGTCGATACCGCAGGTATCCGCAGAAGCGCTAAGGTCGAGGACAGAATCGAAAAATATTCGGTAATCCGCGCAAACGCCGCTGTCGAAAAGGCTGACGTCTGCCTTATTATGGTCGACGCGAACGAGGGCGTTACCGCACAGGATGAAAGAATCGCGGGCCTTGCTCATAACGCGGGCAAGTCGAGCATTATCGTTATTAATAAGTGGGATTCGCTTGAAAAGGATAATTCCTCTGTAAATAACTTCAAAAAGGACGTTTATACCGCACTCGGCTATATGCGCTATGCACCCGTTGCCTTCGTTTCTGCAAAGACGGGTCAGAGGGTTGATAAGCTCTATCCCCAGATCAACGAGATTTACGAAAACGCAAACCGCAGAATCACAACCGGCTTGCTTAACGATTTCCTCGCCGACGTAACGGCGCGTGTTCAGCCCCCCTCCGATAAGGGCAGAAGACTTAAGATTTATTATATGACGCAGACGGGCGTAACCCCTCCGACATTCGTTCTTTTCTGTAACGATGCCGAGCTCTTCCATTTCTCGTATCAGCGTTATATCGAAAATTGCCTGCGCGAGGCATTCGATTTCTCGGGTACACCCATACGTCTTGTCATTAAGCAGAAGGGCGAAAATCCCAAAGGAGT
>JAZRGS010000053.1:0-7778 GCA_045644305.1 Eubacteriales bacterium
AACTACGACGGCGACGTTATGAGCGATATGGTCTCCACCGCTTACGGCTCGCTTGCAATGATGACCAGCGTGCTCGTTTCTCCCGACGGAGTTTACGAATACGAGGCGGCTCACGGCACGGTTCAGCGCCATTACTATAACCACTTGAAGGGTCTGCCCACCTCGACCAACTCGGTTGCTACCATCTTTGCATGGACGGGAGCTTTGAGAAAGCGCGGCGAAATGGACGGAATCAACGAGCTTTGCGAATTCGCGGATAAGCTCGAGCGCGCTTGTATCGATACCATCGAATCGGGCGTAATGACAAAGGACCTCTACTTGATTTCGACGCTTGAAAACAAGACTCAGGTCGACACAACCGGCTTCCTTAACGCGATCGCCGAAAGACTTTAATAGCTTTTTGATATCCCCGAACGGTAGGAAAAAGCCGCTCGGGGATTGACTTTTTAATACGCTTGTAGTATAATGTTCATAATTATAATACCCACGGAGGATTTGTCGTGGATACAGCATTAATTAAAGATATTTTTTACGTATGCAGAATAGTCCTCACCTGCTCGTTCGTGCTTTGCTATCTTTATCAATTTTTCTATATATTCCGTGTGTTTTTGGGAAAAAATAAGGCGCTCCCGATCAAGAGCGAAAAGCAAAACAAGTTCGGCGTTGTAATAAGTGCCCGTAACGAGGAAAACGTTATCGGACACCTGCTTGAAAGCGTTAAGCGTCAGGATTATCCGCAAGAGCTTATTAAAATATTCCTCATCGCCGATAACTGTACCGATAATACTGCCGAGGTAGGCAGAAAATACGGCGCGACCGTGCTTGAGCGTAACAACAAGGAGCTTGTCGGTAAGGGCTATGCGCTCGATTTCCTCTTCAAAAAGCTCATCGCCGAGCAGGACGATTGCGACGCTTACATCGTCTTTGACGCCGATAACCTTGTCGATAAAAACTTCGTCAAGGAAATGAATATCAACTTCAACCGCGGATATAAGGCGCTTACCAGCTACCGTAATTCCAAGAATTACGCTACCAACTGGATTTCTGCAGGCTATTCGCTTTGGTTCCTTCGCGAGGCGAGATATCTCAACCACGCGAGAATGCGTGTAGGCACCTCCTGCGCGATTTCGGGCACAGGCTTCTGTATCAGCAAGGATATCATCGTAGGTAATGACGGCTGGCCCTATCATCTTCTTACCGAGGATATCGAATTTTCGGTTGATATGGCGGTTCGCGGCGAAATGATCGGTTATTCCGACGGCTCGATAGTTTATGACGAGCAGCCCGAAACCTTTAAGCAGTCTTGGAATCAGCGCTTGCGTTGGTCGAAGGGCTTTTATCAGGTGTTCGGCAAATACGGCGGAAAGCTTTTTAAGGGCGTGTTCAAGGGCAAATTTGCCTGCTATGATATGCTTATGACGGTTTTCCCCGCGTTGATGTTTACCATTCTTTCGCTCCTTTGCTGTATCGGCGAGGTTGTTTTCGGCTTCACCATGTTCCTTGACAGTAAGGTATGGTTCGACCTGTTTAAATTCTGCGCGGTGCCGCTTCTCTTCTACGTATGCGTCACCTATATGCTTATCTTCGTTGTCGGATTTATTACCCAGATGTCGGAATGGGACGCAATCGATTGCCCCGAAAACAAGATCGTGAAATACCTTTTCACCTTCCCGATCTTCATGCTCACCTACGCGCCTATCGCGATCGCGGCACTCTTCAAGAAGGTTGAATGGACTCCTATCCAGCACAGCGTCGTTAAATCCATCGACGACGTAGAATCGGGCGACGGCTCGGATTCCAACCCCGAGGCATAAAATCAAACCTCAAAATAGATGCTTGAAGCATTAAATTACCCCAAAAAGAGAAGCTTGAAGCATTAAATCAAACACCCAAAAAGAGATGCTTGAACACAAAATTTAACACCCAAAGAGATGCTTGAAAAAGCGTCTCTTTTTCTTTTTTTGTCGCCTCCGAACATTTGTTCTTGACAAACATTCGTTCGGGTGATATTATATATAGGCAGGCTTGAAAAGAGGGCGAAATTAAAGCGAAAAACAGAGTAAATTCAAACGAAAAAAAGAGAAAAAAGCGAAGATTGGATTGCTCGCGATTCGTTTTATCTGTTAAAAAAGCGAGGAAACCAAGCTCTGTAATTAGACAAAAAATAACTAAAAATAACGCTGTAAAGAGATAAAAAAGGGGAGTGGATTTTAAAATGTATATGGGACCCAACGATATGGGGCCTTCGTTTCGCGTGTCGAATTTTCGCGAAACGAAAAATCCCGATTCGGCTGCGGCGCAAGGATTCAGAACCATTCTTCATTGTGACGGAAATTCCTTTTTCGCATCCTGCGAAACCGCCCTTCATCCCGAATATGCGTCGGTGCCGATGGCGGTCTGCGGAAGCGTAGAGGAGCGCCACGGAATAGTGCTTGCCAAGAACGATCTTGCCAAGAAATACGGCGTTCAAACCGCCGAGCCGGTGTGGATGGCGAAGCAAAAATGCCCAAGCCTTCTAACCGTCCGCCCGACCTATGGACTGTATAGTGAAATGTCACAAAAAATGAACGCGATTTTTTACGATTACACCGACCTTGTCGAGCCGTTCGGGGTCGATGAAAGCTGGCTCGACGTGACGGGCTCATTAAGGCTTTTCGGCGACGGACGGTCGATTGCCGATTCGATACGCGCACGCGTCAAGCGCGAGCTCGGCATAACCTTGTCGGTCGGGGTGTCCTTCAACAAGATATTCGCGAAGCTCGGAAGCGATTTAAAAAAGCCCGACGCGACCTCGGTCATCCCACCCGATAAATTCGCCTCCATCGTCTGGCCTCTGCCGGTTTCCGACCTGCTTTTTGTCGGCCCGTCGACGGCGAAAACGCTTAAAAAGATAGGCATTACGACCATCGGCGACCTTGCCTGCGCCGATGTCGGTCTGATAAAGCAAAGGCTTGGAAAAAACGGGGTTTTGCTTAAGGAATTCGCGCTCGGACACGATTATTCCGAGGTTACGGTGAGCGGCTACGAGCCTGAGCCGAAATCGGTGAGCAACGGCATGACCTTTCGCTATAATTTGGAGAGCGATTACGATATTTCCTTCGCCGTGACCCACCTCTCGATGTCGGTCGCCGAACGGCTTCGCAGGCATAATCTCTGCTGTAACAAAATCGCCGTCAGCATCCGCTCGACCGACCTGATTTCGGTCAGCCGTCAGATGCCGCTTGACCGTCCCACCTGCCTTTGGAGCGAAATATCGAAGGCGGCGCTTGAGCTCGTTAATGCAAATAAGCCGCAGGGCGGGGTGATATATTCGGTTGCGGTGCACGCCGAAAAGCTGACGCGCGAAAATGAATTCGTCACTCAACAGCAATTCTTTTCCGACGCTTGGGAGGATAATTACAAAAGGCGCCACTCGTTGGAAACGGCGGTCGATAAAATACGGGAACGATTCGGAAAGGACGCCATAACGATAGCCTCCTCCTGCAATAACCGCTTGTTGTAAAAAGTGTGCGAAAATTCGGCAAAACCCCTTTTAATTTTCGCGTATGTATGGTATAATATATTACTTAACGTTATTTAGTGTTCAATTCACGAAAAAAGGAGGCGTTTTTATGGGAGAATTTAAGCTGGTTTCGGAATTTTCACCGACGGGCGACCAGCCCGAGGCGATCGAAGCGCTCGTTTCGGGCGTGCAAGGCGGAGACCGCGACCAAACGCTTATCGGCGTAACCGGCTCGGGTAAGACCTTCACGATGGCGAACGTCATCGCGCGCTGTAACCGCCCTGCGATAATCTTGGAGCCCAACAAAACCTTGGCGGCGCAGGTCTGCTCGGAAATGCGCGAATTTTTCCCCGAAAACGCCGTTGAATTTTTCGTTTCCTATTACGACTATTATCAGCCCGAGGCATACGTGCCGGGTAAGGACGTTTATATCGAAAAGGACGCGGCGATCAATAATGAAATCGATAAGCTGCGCCATTCTGCGACGAGCGCGCTGTTCGAACGGCGCGACGTCATTATCGTCGCCTCGGTAAGCTGTATATATTCGCTCGGTGACCCTGCCGAATACGCCGAGCAGGTCATCTCGATTCGCAGAGGTGCCAATATTTCGCGTGACGACGTTATTAAGCGGCTCGTTGCGCTTCAGTACGGAAGAAGCGATATCGGGTTCGAGCGTAATAATTTCCGCGTGCGCGGCGACGTGCTCGATATTTTCCCGTCGAATACCGATACCGACGCGATAAGGGTTGAATTTTTCGGTGACGAGGTCGACCGCATCTGTAAAATCAACGTTGTCACGGGCGAGGCGGTTGCCGATATGTCGCACGTCGCGATATACCCCGCGTCGCACTACGTTACCTCGGACGAAACAAGGAAAAAGGCGCTTGACGATATAATCGAGGAGCTTGACGAGCGAATCGCATTTTTCGAATCTCAAAACAAATTCATCGAGGCTCAGCGCATCCGCGAGCGGACGATGTTCGACGTTGAGCAGATACGCGAAATCGGCTTTTGCAACGGCGTCGAAAACTATTCGCGCGTGCTTTCGGGCAGAGAGCCGGGCAGCGCACCCTATACGCTTTTGGACTATTTCCCGTCGGATTACCTCGTTTTCGTCGACGAAAGCCACGTTATGCTTCCCCAGATACGCGGCATGGCGGCGGGCGACAGGGCAAGAAAGAAGAACCTTATCGATTACGGCTTCAGGCTTCCCTCGGCTTACGATAACCGTCCGCTCGTCTTTGATGAATTCGACGAAAAGCGTGGAACCACTATCTACGTTTCGGCAACGCCGAAGGAATATGAACGCGAAAAATCGGCTCGCTTGGTCGAGCAGATAATCCGCCCGACGGGGCTTCTCGACCCGCAAATCGAGGTGCGCCCGACCAAGGGTCAGATCGACGACCTTGCGGGCGAAATCCGCATCCGCGCAAAGAAAAAGGAACGCGTCCTCGTCACGACGCTCACAAAGAAGATGGCGGAGGATTTGACCGAGTTCTTCGAGCTTTCGGGCATAAAATGCCGCTATATGCATTACGATATCGACACGATGGAGCGAATGGATATACTTCGCGGATTGCGTGCGGGCGAATTCGACGTGCTCGTCGGCATTAACCTGCTTCGTGAGGGTCTCGACCTGCCCGAGGTTTCGTTGGTCGCAATTCTCGATGCCGATAAAGAGGGCTTTTTGCGAAGCGAGATATCGCTCGTACAGACAATCGGACGCGCCGCGCGTAATTCCGAGGGCACGGTAATTATGTACGCCGATACCGAAACCGGCTCGATGAAGCGCGCGATAGCCGAAACCAACCGAAGAAGAAGGATACAGCAGGCATATAACGAAAAGCACGGAATCACCCCCAAGACGATAGTTAAGGATATCCGCGCACCGATAGAGATCACCTCAAAGAACGAGGCAGCCAAGCTTGAAAAGAGCAAGAATCTTTCGAAGGACGAAAAGAAGAAGCTTATCGATAAGCTTACAAGCGATATGAAGCGTGCCGCGAAGGACCTCGATTTCGAAACCGCGGCGTTCATACGCGACAAGATAAGAAGATTGATGTAAAAGGGATTTTGAAATGTCAGATAAAATCGTTGTTAAGGGCGCACGCGTCCACAATTTAAAAAATATCGACGTGACCGTTCCGCGCGATAAGCTTGTCGTTTTTACGGGGCTTTCGGGCTCGGGTAAATCCAGCCTTGCCTTCGATACGCTTTACGCCGAGGGACACAGACGCTTTGTAGAATCGCTTTCCTCTTATGCGAGAATGTTTTTGGGACAGCTCGATAAGCCCGACGTCGATATGATCGAGGGACTTTCCCCCGCAATATCGATCGACCAAAAGACCACCTCGCGAAACCCCCGCTCGACCGTCGGCACGGCGACCGAGATATACGATTACCTCCGTTTGCTTTATGCCCGCATCGGTATCCCTCATTGTCCGATATGCGGCGAGGAGATCAAGCAGCAAACGGTTGACGAAATCGTTGAAAGAATATGTCAATTTCAGCAGGGCGAGCGCTTTATGGTGTTAGCCCCCGTCGTTTCGGCGCAGAAGGGTATGCACGAAAAGGTTTTCGAATCGGCAAGGAAAAGCGGCTACGTCCGCGTCCGCGTCGACGGAAATATGTACGACCTCTCCGAAACGATAACGCTTGATAAAAATTTAAAGCACGACGTCGATATCGTCGTCGACCGCTTGGTGATGAAGGGCGAGGAAATGCGCTCGCGCCTTGCCGAAAGCATCGAAACTGCATCGAAGCTGGCAGGCGGCATAATAAAAATCCTGCTTCCCGACGCGAAGGAGGATAACGAAATCATCTTTTCGCAAAACTACGCCTGCAAGACCCACGGCGTCTCGGTCGGCGAGCTCACGCCGAGAATGTTTTCCTTCAATAACCCGTCGGGCGCCTGCGAGGCTTGCGGCGGCTTGGGCGAAAACAACGTATTTTCCGAGGAAAAGCTTATCCCCGAAAAAAGCCTTTCGATCTATGCGGGCGCGATAGTCTGCAACGGCTTTAAGAGCGCCGAGGCGGGCGGATACTTCGCCGAGCTTATAAATTCTGTCGGCAGATATCACGGCTTTGACGTTCACACCCCGATAAAGGATTTTTCCGAGGAGGCATACGAAATCCTCCTTTACGGCAATAAAAGAAAGCGCAAATCGGTCTCCGAGCCCAGCTATAAGGGCATCATCGGTATGATCGACCACCGATATAAAAACGGCGGCGGATATGAAGCGCGCGAATATTACGAGCAGTTTATGGATTACATCCCCTGTCCCGAATGTCACGGTAAGCGCTTGAAGGATGAGGCGCTCGCGGTCACCGTCGGGGGAATGAATATTTCCGACCTCTGCGCGCTTTCGGTCATAAACGTCCGCAAATTCTTCGCGAACCTTAAATTAACAAAGACCGAAGCCGAAATCGCCCGCGAGATTTTAAAGGAAATCAATGCGCGCCTTTCGTTTTTGGAAAACGTCGGCTTGGGTTATCTCACGCTTTCGCGTAAGGCAGGCTCGCTTTCGGGCGGCGAGGCGCAAAGAATCCGCCTTGCGACCCAGATAGGCAGCTCGCTTGTCGGCGTTATGTACGTCCTCGACGAGCCGAGCATCGGCTTGCATCAGCGCGATAACCAAAAGCTGATAAACACCTTGAAAAAGCTCCGCGATATCGGCAACACCGTCCTTGTCGTCGAGCACGACGAGGAAACCATCGAGGAGGCCGACTTCATCGTCGATATCGGCCCCGGCGCAGGCATCCACGGCGGTGAGGTTGTCTTTACGGGCACGCCCGCGGAGATTAAAAAATTCGATAAATCGATTACGGGACAATACCTTTCGGGCAAAAAATGCGTCACGGTTCCGACAATGCGAAGAAAGGGCAACGGCGGCTTTATAACCATCGTCGGCGCTAACGAAAATAACCTCAAAAACGTCGACGTGACAATCCCCTTGGGCAAATTCGTCTGCGTTACCGGCGTTTCGGGCTCGGGCAAATCAAGCCTTGTCAACGCCGTGCTTTACAACACGCTTGCAAGAAAATTGGGCAAATTCTCGGTTATTCCCGGCAAGCATAAGGAGATAATCGGCGCAGAGGAGATCGATAAGATAATTCAAATCGACCAATCTCCGATAGGCAGAAACCCCCGTTCGAACCCCGCGACCTACATCGGTCTTTTCAACGATATCCGCGCGGTGTTCGCATCCACCCCCGACGCAAAGGCGAGGGGCTATAACGACGGCAGATTCTCGTTTAACGTAAAGGGCGGCAGATG
>JAZRGS010000054.1:0-2189 GCA_045644305.1 Eubacteriales bacterium
TGGCTACGATCCGACTTGAACGCAAAGAAACTTTTACTCGCGCTTCTTGCATTGGTTGTGGCGTGCTCCATGATTCTCGTTGGTTGCGACAGCGCAGATAACGATGACGAGAACAACGACAGCGCATCCTCCTCCGCAAGCAGCTCGGCTTCCTCCGAAAGCTCCGAGGTTTCCGAAGAAGCTATTGACCTTACCGGTTCTTGGGAAGCTGAATTGGACGTCGGCGGTCTTCTCACCGAAACTATCGCGGCATCCCTCAACGCTGAAATCGAAACCATCGAATTCAAGGCTGCTATCACCTTGGAATTCGACGGCAACGAAGCTGTTATGAAGATGGAAGCTAAGGAAGACAACGAAAAGGTTGTTGACATCATGCTCGAACTCGCTTATCAGGTGATTTTGGACCAGGGCGTTGAAATGACCTACGAACAGTATCTCGAGCTCGTTGAGCAGGAAAATCTCAGACCCGACCTCGAGGCTCAGGCAGATCAGGTTATCTCTTCGCTTGAAACCGAATCCGAAGTTGGCGAATACACCATCGAAGGCAACGTTATCAAGTTCAACGACGGCACCTTTGATATCGAATACAAGGGCGATTCCTTCACCATCAAGAAGATCAACATGGACGACGCAGATGACCTCGACGATATGTCCAAGGAAGTCTTCAAGCTTTTGGAAGGCGCAACCTACAAAAAGGTTAAATAATCAAGCAAAAACAAAAACACGTAAGGCTAAACCTTACGTGTTTTTTTGTTATCCGATATAGTTCAAAAGCTCGTCGAACGAAAAGACGGTCGCGCCGTAATAATGCGCTTCGTTGCTTCGGTCGAAAAGGAACGGCGCGATGCCGACCTCCTCCGCCGACGCAAGGTTTTCGGGACGATTGTCAACGAAAATACACTCATAAGGCGAGCGGTTGATTCGTTCAAGCGTTAGGTCGAAAATCTTCAAATCGGGCTTGCGGCAGGAAACCGAGGCGCTGACGATTTTGTCCTTGAAGTATTTATTCAAGCCCCACTTTTCGCAAATATATTCGCTCCACTCGGAAAGATCGTTCGAAAGCAAAACAAGCTCGTACCTACCCTTCACCGACTCGGCAAAGCGAATAAAGCCCTCGTCAAGCGTGAGATAATTATCGATATATCGCTTTGTATGCGGCTCCGAATCATCAAGACCGAGCCTTTCGAAAAATTCCGACGCATTGATTTCGCCGAGCGACGCCTTATCAAAAAGCCTTTCTTTGTGAATCAATTCGTCTGCACGAGCAAAGTCGTCATCACTCAAAACGCTTCTTGCGTAATCAAGGAAACGCCCCTTCGGCTCCTTAAGAATCACGCCGTACATATCGATAAGTATCGTCGAATATTGTATTATCATTTTTCAACCTTCATCATTCAAAACTGTTCCACTCTTCGAGCGAATAGCCTTCGCCCGACACCACGGCGTCTGCCTTTTGCAAATCACCGTCGATACAATGCACCGTAAAGTCACCGCTGGCTTCCCACCACAAATAGTTCTTTTCGATGGAAGCGAATCCGTTGCTTACGTTTTGGACAATCTTGCTCCATTCTTCAATTGTGCCATCGTAATAAATATCTTTAAGTTCTGTGCAGGTATAGCACATACTCGAAGGTATTTTCTTAAGACTTTTCGGGATATAAAGCTTTTTAAGCTTTAAGCACTCGTTCAAAAGTCCCTTGCCGACATATTCGGTTCCCTCGGGAATTGCGAATTCAAAAAACGACGCGCAATCGCTGAAAAGATATTTGTCTCCCATTAAAAAAACGCTTGTATCTATGCTTTCGAGCGATTTGCATTCCCAGAACGCATATTCCTTTGCGGTTATTTTTGTGTTGGAGTAAATATGAATTTTTTTAAGGGAATCCGCGCCCCAGAAGGCTCTGTCTCCGATAAAATCAATCGTCGGAGGGAAATGGATTTCCTCGAATTCGTAATACGGAGAATCCGACGAGCGGTTGTATTTCGCAAACGCACCCGACGCTATCGAGGTGACGGGCTTACCTTCGTAGGTTTCGGGTATAACAATAACCTTGTCGGTACAGCTTCCAAATCCGTCGACTCTACAGGAATTTTCCCCGACGTGTATATCAAGTCCTTCGCTGGGTGTAAGAGCGGAGTAGGTCTGTGCGAGCTTTTCCTCGTTTTTGTACCCACAAAGAACACAAATA